>JAFZWG010000043.1 GCA_017617395.1 Lachnospiraceae bacterium | reverse complement strand
GAGTTCGGGTCGGAAGTGGTTTCCTTCAAGCCGATGCGAAATCTGTCGGATGTCTTCCACTTCGAAAACGGCAAGGGTTCGATCTATGAGATCCGCAGTTCGTTTGCCACACTGCCGGAGGGGACGGTTCAGCTGATTATTATTCCGCTCGAGGATTACAACGGTCTCACCGGTCAGTCGGTTACGCTCGCGGACGGAGAGGCTGGCTGGTTTGCCTTGTCCGCGAACTCGCCGGAGATCACCAAAACCGTGCCGGAGAATTTTTCGATCGGCGGACAGTCGATGCGCATCACAAAAGCGGTAAAGGCGCTTTCGATCACGCCCGGTGAGGCGTATACCACGGATACTTACGGAATCATTGTTCCGTCGCTTGAGACGCTCGAGGCGATGGTCGACGGACTGGACCGCGAGCAGGATGAAAAGTACCAGGGCGACTCACGGTATTACCTCTACGGATCCGTCTACTACACATACTGTGTTCGGGTTGCGGATGCGGCAAAGCTCGCGGAGGTTGATACCGAGCAGGAGATGGCAAGCACCTTCGGCATGTATTTCCGCGATCGCGTGGATGAGCTGATGGACAACGGGGACGAGCCGGAGACCGATGAGAACGGGGATGAGAATGTTAGGTCCTACACGGACGCACATTGTTTCTGGGAGTCCACCTGGGGGATGCGCAACGAGCTCTTTGCCATGTACGGTTCGCTGTTCTTTTTGGGAATCCTCCTGAGTATGGTGTTCCTGTTCGCGACGGCGCTGATCATCTACTACAAGCAGATCTCCGAGGGTTACGACGACCGCGGCAGATTCCAGATCCTGCAGAAGGTCGGAATGACGCAGAAGGAGACGAAGGGGACAATCCGCCGCCAGATCGTGATCGTGTTCTTCCTGCCGCTTGTGACGGCGGTGATCCACATGGCTGCTGCGTATCCGGTCATCCGTAAACTGCTCATGCTTTTGATGATGCCGAACGACAAGCTCTTCCTGCTTTGCACGGCAGTCACAGTAGTGGCATTCGCGCTCATCTATATGGTGATCTACCGTATGACGGCGCGCACGTATTACCGAATTGTGCGGTAATAGTTTAAGAAACGGGGGAAAATGAAAATGGGAAACGGTGCTAAGTTTGTGCTCGCGGTGGCGGGCGCGGTAATTCTGAGTGCTCTGTTAATCGGCTGCGACCGGTTCTCGGCAAAGAACAGCGGTTCGGACAAGAAGAAAAGCGTTACGATCGAAGCCGAGGACAAGAAGGAGACCAAAGAGGAGTGGGAGGCCAGAATCAAGGACCTTCGCGAGAAGGCGGAGGACGGCGGAACAATCAGCTTTAAGGAAACCGACCTGTTCACGGTGAAGATCGACATAAGCGGTGTGAAGGACGATGTGTACGTTATAACCATGCCGTACATGATCGACGGCGATTCCAAGGGAATGCAGACGGTGGCGGATTACGGGCACATGCCTTTGGCGGGGACACTCGCGTATACCCTGTCGCCTCTGGAGTTTCCGGAGGATGCCGACTATACGAAGTTTTCGTTTTGGATTGAACTGTACGACGACGGAGACGTGGACAACGGCGGCAAATACGCATTTACCGAGCCTTGCGAAACGTTTGCGATAGAGTTCGGAAAGACGTACGAGTTCTCCGTGAGCGGCTCATTCGATAAGGGTTTTGTGCTGAAAAGGGAAAAATGATGACACTCCTGCGGTGTTGCGGGAAGATGGGAGAGCGTCCGTGCAGACAATGCGCGGGCGCTTTCTTCGTTGAAAAAGCATTGCAAGCGGAGCGGAATCGCGATATAATAAATGTGGTATGGGTATCCGGCGACAGAGCCGGACGGTGCGCGGGACAGCGAGCCCGCGTTGCGAAGGGTGACGGAGGTAACACATTTGGATCGAATCGTAAACAGCCTGTTGGAGACCGATGCGTACAAGTTCTCCATGGGACAGGGAATCTATCATCAGTTCAGCGATTATAAGACGACGTGGTCGTTCAAGTGCCGGAATGAGGACGTGTTCTTCACGCCGGAGATGGTGGAGGAGATCAAGCGGCAGGTGCAGATGTACTGCGACCTGCGGTTCAATGAGGACGAGCTTGCGTACCTTGAGAACATCAAGTGGATCAAGGGCTCGTATGTCGATTTCCTGCGGCTGTGGAAGCCGCGGTTCGCGGACTTTTCGTTCGGCACGGACGATCCCTGCGGATTGACCATCGAGACGAGGGGAACGTGGCTCAACACCTCGATGTACGAGATTCCGCTGCTGGCGATCGTCAACGAAGTGTATTTTCAGATGCGCTACGACCATGAGGAGCTCATGGCAAGCTTTACACAGCGCCTCGAGGACAAGATTTCGAAGCTGAAGTCCGGGGAGTACGAGCTGGGTGCATTTTCCGAGTTCGGTCTGCGAAGAAGACTGTGCGCCGAGGCGGAGGACTTGGCGATCGAGCGCCTCTCGCAGGAGGAGATCCCGGGGTCGAAGTTCGTCGGTACCTCGAATGTGTTCCTTGCGAAGAAATACGGCGTGACGCCGGTCGGCACGATGGCGCATGAGTGGATCATGTGCGTCGGCCAGGGCAACCACAAGCACAATCCGGCGTATTCCAACTGGTATGCGCTCGACGCGTGGGTGAAGGAGTACGGCGTTTTGAACGGAACCGCGCTCACCGACACGATCACGACCGACTGCTTTTTGAAGGATTTTCAGCTGACGTACTCGACACTCTTCAGCGGTGTCCGCCACGACAGCGGCTCGCCGTACGAGTGGGGTGACAAGCTTTTGGCGCACTACAAGGAGCTCGGCATCGACGCGACGCAGAAGACGCTTCTGTTCAGCGACAGTCTGGATTTTGCGCGGGCGACGGAGATCCTTCGGTACTTTAAGGGGAAAGCGAAGGTGGCGTTCGGAATCGGAACGTACATCTCGAACGATACATTTGCCGAGCCGCTCAACATCGTCATGAAGACGACGGCGTGCAACGGCATGGATGTGGCGAAGCTCTCGGATGTCAAGGGGAAGGGAATCTGCAAGAATCCCGACTACCTGCACTATCTGGAGCGCTGCATCGAGTGGCGCATGAACCACTGATCGGGTCAGACAGACTGACGTAGTGCGGATCGTAACCGCGAGTTCAGACCGGGGCGAGCGCTCCGGAGAAAGAGGGAAATATGGACGATAACAGACAGTCCGGAAGACGGAAAAATGTCACCGGCTCCGTGGACGGAGCCCACAGAAGAGGCGAAGGCCAGGGCGGCGGTCCCGTCGGTTCGTCGAACGGCTACTCCGGAAGACGGAGAGGTTCCGTATCGCTCGGCGGCTCCGAGAGTTCGGGCAGCCACAGCTCTGCGACCCGCGCGGGCGGTGTCAGCATTCTGGCGATCATCGGAATCGTTCTCTACATGATCATCGGCGGCAAGATGGGCGGCACGTCCACGACGGACGACCAGACCCCGCAGGACGGCGATCATGTTGCTGTGCAGCAGCAGGATGTCGACAACTCCGTTGCGAAGGGTTCGCGTGATAAGTATACGAAGATCCAGGGCAGCGGCAAGGACACGGTAACGATTCTTGTGTACATGTGCGGTACCGACCTCGAGTCGAAGCACGGCATGGCGACCAACGACCTTCAGGAGATGGCGAAGGCCGACCTCGGCGATAAGATCAATATCATCGTTTACACCGGCGGATGCTCGAAGTGGAAGACAAACGGCATCAGCAACTCCGTGAACCAGATCTATCAGGTCAAGAATGGAAACCTGACGCGCTTAAAGGAAAATGCAGGCTCCGCAGCGATGACGAAGCCTTCTACGCTCACGGATTTCATCAAGTACGGCGTGGCTTCGTTCCCGGCGAACCGTTATGAGCTGATCCTGTGGGATCACGGCGGCGGATCGGTCAGCGGCTACGGCTATGACGAGAAGAATGTCTCGAGCGGCTCGATGAGCCTCGCGGGAATCAATACGGCGCTCAAGGACGCCGGCGTAAAATTTGACTTCATCGGCTTCGATGCGTGCCTAATGGCAACGGCGGAGACGGCCCTTATGCTCGACTCGTACGCAGACTATCTAATCGCGTCCGAGGAGACCGAGCCCGGTATCGGCTGGTACTACACGAACTGGCTCAACAAGTTTGCCAAGAACACGTCCATGGCGACCGTGGACGTCGGCAAGATCATCGTGGACGACTTCGTTTCGGAGTGCAAGCGCCGCTGCAACGGTCAGAAGACCACGCTGTCGGTGATCGACCTCGCGGAGTTTTCCCACACGGTTCCGGATAAGTTAAAGAGTTTTGCGAAGTCCGTAAGCAACGAGCTTGCAAAAGACAACTATCAAAAGATTTCGGAAGCGAGAGCGACAACGCGGGAGTTCGCGACGAACAACCGCATCGACCAGGTGGACCTTGTCGACCTTGCCAACAAGATCGGCACTACCGAGGCGAAGGCCCTGTCGACGGCGATTCAGAACGCTGTCAAATACAACCTTACCTCGTCGAACATGAGCAATTGCTACGGCATTTCGATCTACTTCCCGTACAAGTCCTCGAACAAGGTGGACAGTGCCTGCAAGACGTACGACCAGATCGGTATGGACAGCGAGTATGCGAGCTGCATCCGCAAGTTCGCAAGTCTTGAGACCGGCGGTCAGGTGTCTGCCGGCGGTACGACAACCGCGACCTCGTTGCTGGGCACGCTGCTCGGCGGCGGCGGAACGGGCGGTTCGAGCGGCAGCGCCGATATCATCGGCAGCCTTCTTTCGGGCTTCCTGGGCGGCGGAAGAAGCATCGCGGGTCTTGATGACACGAACACCGACTTCATGAAAGAACTGGATACGGCTGACGCGACCCAGTACTATGCGCAGAATTATCTCGATGCCTCCAAGCTCGTGTGGACGCTCGACAACGGTAAGTATGTGATGCCGGTTGCCAAGGACCAGTGGGCGATGATCCACAGCATCGATAAGAATATCTTCCTGGATGACGGCGAGGGCTTTATCGACCTCGGTCTGGACGAGCTCTTCGACTATAAGGACGGCATTCTCACGGCGGATATGGAGAAGACGTGGCTCGGTATTGACGGACAGCTGGTTGCCTACTACCATACCGATACGCTCAAGGATGCGAATACCGGCGAGTATTACTACTTCGGTTACATCCCGGCGCTTTTGAACGGTGAGCGCGTGAAGCTTGACGTTGTCTTCGACGACAGCGGCGTCGGCACCGTGATCGGTGCGGTTGCATGGTACAACGACGGAGAGACCGAAACGGTTGCGAAGGATGTCACCGAGATCGTGAACGGCGACAAGATTGATTTCCTGTGCGATTACTACACCTACGGCGGTGAGTATCAGGATACGTACATGATCGGAACGCCGATTACCGTAAGCGGCACCCTGAAGGTGACCGACTATGAGATCACCGGACAGAAGGCGACGATTACGTACCGCTTCACCGATATGTACAACAAGGAGTACTGGACCGATCCGGTTGTGAAGTAAACAGTCTCGGGACAGACCCGGAAAAATGTCAGAAAGTTAGGAGGATCTTCCCCGGCGGGGGAGGATTCAAATGAGGAAGATGAAGAGAAAAAAGAAGAAGCATCTTCGCAGACTGCTGGCAGTAGGCTTTGTAAGCCTGCTGTCAGTGGCTGTTTTAGGGGTGCTTGGATTGTATCTGCTCGGCAAATGGGGCATTGAGATCACGCTTCACGGCGAGCAGGACATGGTGATTGAAGTCGGTTCGACCTACACGGAAGAGGGGGCGGAAGCCTACTACGGGAGCCGGCGGTTTGCATTTTTCGAGAGGACGGACGTCGAGGTGACCGTCGAGGGAACGGTGGACACCGCGGTCCCCGGAACGTATCGGATCACGTACCGCGCCGCGAATGAAAAATGCACCGAGACGAAGATCCGCACGGTCATTGTGGCCGACACGCAGCCTCCGGTGATCACGCTGGAGCAAAATGACCGGCGCTACACGCCGATCGGCGCGGAGTTCGTGGAGGAGGGCTTCTCCGCGTACGACGAGTACGAGGGCGATGTGACGGACCGCGTTGCGGTGAAGGTCGGCGACGACGGCTATGCATATTACACCGTGAGCGACAAGGCGGGTAATACCGCAACCGTCAAGCGGCAGATCCGCTACGACGACCGCACGGCACCGGTGATCACCCTGACGGGCGACACGCTGATGCTTGTGGACCTTCGAAAGGAATATGAGGAACCCGGCTTCACGGCAGCGGACGATGTGGACGGAGACCTCACCGCGAAGGTGAGCGTGACGACCAAGCCCGGTGCAAACGAATCGGAGACGATTTACTCGTACGAGGTCACGGACGAGCACGGAAACGTCGGCTGGGCTACGAGAATCGTGCAGAAGCGCGATCTCGAGACGCCCTACATCAAGCTGACGGGCGGCGAGAGCGTCAAGGTGTACATGGGCGATCGCTTCCACGAGCCCGGCTTTAAGGCGTACGATTACACAGACGGTGACCTCACCGAGCTGGTGGAGGTCGAGGGCGAGATCGACAACTTCACGGAGGGTGCATACACATACACCTACCGTGTGACGGACACGGACGGCAACGAGGGCATCGCGACGCGCGAGGTTTTAGTTGTGCCGAGAGAGAAGGTTGCGGAGGTCAAGCCGGAGGGCAAGATCATCTACCTGACCTTCGATGACGGCCCGTGCATTTATACGGAGAAGCTTCTGGATGTGCTGGCGAAGTACGATGTCAAGGCGACATTTTTCGTGACGAACCAGTTCCCGAACTATCAATATCTGATCAAGCGCGAGGCCGAGGAGGGCCACACGGTGGCCGTGCACAGCTACAGCCATGTGTACGGGCGCATCTACAAGAGCAGAGAAGCGTATCTCGAGGACCTCAACATGATGAACGATATCATTGAGGAGCAGACCGGAAAGCGCGCGACGATCATTCGATTCCCGGGCGGAAGCTCGAACGCCGTAAGCCGCCAGTACTGTGTCGGTATCATGTCCGACCTCACGAGTTTCCTGACGGAGGCGGGCTTCCAGTATCAGGACTGGAACATCCCGAGCGGCGACTCCGACGGCGCGACAACCGCAGCGGAAGTGTTCAACAACGTCAAGCGCTACGTGCAGAACTACAACATCTCGATTGTTCTGCAGCATGATATCAAGGGATTTTCCGTGGATGCGGTGGAGCAGATCATCGTCTGGGGTCTGGAGAACGGTTACACGTTCCTGCCGCTGCAGCCGGACAGTCCGACATCGCACCACAGACTGAACAATTAGAAGGTGCATTTTTCGAAAAATGAGCATGAAAAAACGGCGGGGCCACGTTTGCGACCTCGCCGTATTGTTTTGTCGGAATCTTAGAAGTTTCCGTGGATCGCCTTGACGAGCGACTGGGCATCCGGGGATACCTTCTTCGCCTCGATGATGGAGACGAGGTCGCGGCGAACCAGATCGGCAAGTGCATCGTTCATGGTGCTCATGCCCTGCGAGCGGCTCTGCTGGAGCATGCTCGGGATCTGGATGGTCTTGCTCTCACGGATGAGATTGGTGATTGCCGGGGTGGCAAGCATAACCTCGGAAGCGAGCACACGGCCCGAGCCGTCCTTGAGAGGAAGAAGCTGCTGCGTGAAGACGCCGCGGATAACGTTGGCGAACTGTGCACGGATCTGCTCCTGCGCCTCCAGCGGGCTGGCGTCGATGATACGCTCGACGGTCTGTGCAGCCGACGTGGTGTGCAGGGTGGAAAGAACGAGGTGGCCGGTCTCGGCAGCGGTGATGGCTGCGGAGATGGTCTCGTAGTCACGCATCTCGCCTACGAGGATGACGTCCGGGTCCTCACGAAGGGCGGAGCGAAGAGCGAGCGAGAACGAGGAAACGTCCTTGCCGACCTCACGCTGGTGGATCATCGCCTTGTTGTGCGGATACACGTACTCGATCGGGTCCTCAATCGTGAGGATGTGGCGAGCGCTGTTCATGTTGATGTAGTTGACGATGGAAGCAAGGGTCGTTGACTTGCCGGAACCGGTGGGACCGGTGACAAGTACGAGACCTCTCGGCGTCTCGGCCATCGCGCGGATGGCGGTGGGAAGACCGAGCTTCTCGAACGTCGGAATGTTCTGCTGCAGAATACGAATGCTGGCAGCGAGATTGTTTCTCTGATGGTACACGTTCGCGCGGATACGAAGTCCGTCGGGAAGCATGACACCGACATCCAGGTCCTTGCCGGAATTGACCCAGTTCTTCTGATCCTCGCTGAGAATCGAGTAGATCATCTCTCTGGACTCGTCCGCGGTCGGTACCGGGTCCAGGATGGTCAGAACGCCGAAACGGCGAACTGCCAATGCCGTTCCCACAGTGATGTGGATATCGGAGCATTGGTTCTTTCTGGCGTAGTTCATGATTTCTTCAAAGGTCATGAATAGAGCCCCCTTTATGATAGTTTTTGCGCATAGGAAGCCGGAATCCGGCACAAACCGTGTTCTCTCTTCTCATTGTCGGCTTCCAACAGACATATAGTAAGTATATCACACATGGTGCATCTTGTGAAAAGACTTTCGGAAAATAACTATAAAAGTTGCTAATGGAAATCATAAGCAATACTTATTTTGATGCGTGTTTTGAATTATGATATAATTCAAGCGGGCTCGAGAATTTCGGGCCGTGGGGAAGAAAAACGAATGAGGAGAGAAGGAATGAAGACACGAAGAGGTAACTATGTCGTTTTGGCGGTGTCTTTGGTTGTGACATCGCTGTTTTTATGCTCATGCGGCAAGTTTAAAACGCCGAAAAATGCAACTCCCGTCACGCCGTCGGGGCAGACTTCGACGCCGACTCAGGCGCCGGAGAAATTGAAGACAATATGGGATTTCCGGGATATCACGACGTTTACGCTTTCGTTTCCGGAATGCACGGTTACGAATGTGACGGACGAGGCGACCGGAGAGACGGTTTCAAAGACCACACTAAAGTATTGCGCTCCGGCGGAGGACGTGCTGGCGGCGCGAAACGAGATGAGCGACAAGTGTCGGGTCTCCTTCCGCATCACGGCAACTGCGGGGGCTGTGCCGAATCCCGAAGGTTCCGGTAACTAGAGGGAAAAAGCGAAGATACGACATCGAAAAAGTGTGAAAATGCGGTTGACAAAAAAGGGAATCGTGGTAAAATTAACGCGTTAACAATTAACGCGTTAATTTTTTTGCGCGAACTGCTCGAAAATGAGCGATACTGAGAGAAAGGCAGGTGTTACCGTGGAGTCGAAGACACCCGGAATCGACCGGTTCAATATCGTGATGTCGTTCCTTCGGACCGACCGTTTTCACCGGTGTGCGGCGGAGTCGCAGGTGAAGAAGCTCGGGATTCACCGGAGCCAGCACATGATGCTGATGCATCTTGCGCACTGCAGTGAACCACCGACGCAGGCGGAGCTCGCGAAGGTGTTTGAGATCAGCCCCGCGGCCGTCACGGTCACGCTGCAGAAGCTGGAGAAAGCCGGCCTCGTGGCGAGAGCCGCCGTGGACGGAAACAACCGCGCCAAATACATCTCCATCACGCCCGAGGGCATGAACATCGTCCGCCAGTCGTGGGAGATCTACAAGGCGCTCGATGAGGCGATGCTCGCCGGCCTTTCGGAGGAGGACCTGCGGAAGTTTGCGGAAGTTCTGTCGCGCATGCAGGAGAATCTGCGCAGCTTCAGCCCCGAAGTTGCCACGCTTGATTGAACACGAAACAAAGAAGGAAAGGATATACGAAACACATGGAACGATTGAAATGGTCCAAGTACATCAAACCGTACAAGGCGTTCTTCATCCTCGGACCGTTGTGCATGATCGTCGAGGTCATCGGTGAGCTGGTAATGCCGAGACTCCTCGGTATCGTCATCAACGGCGCGAAGGACTCGACGCTGACGGTCGGAACCAGCCTCGGGATCATGGGCCTGATGATTCTGACGGCCGTGATCATGATGGCGGGCGGCATCGGAGGCGCGTACTTCGCATCGAAGGCGTCCGTAAGCTTTGCTGCGGATCTCCGCGAGGACGGTTATCGCCGCATTCAGCAGTTTTCATTTGCCAACATCGACAAATTCTCCACCGGCTCCCTGGTGACGCGTCTTACGAACGACATCACGCAGGTGCAGAACATGATCAACATGGGCCTTCGCATGGCCCTGCGCGCACCCGGCATGATGATCGGTGCGCTGATCATGGCGATCATCCTGAATCCGCCGTTGTCGGTAGTATTTGCCATCTCCGTGCCGGCGATGCTCATCGTGGTCGGCGGCATCATCCTGACCGGCTTCCCGCGTTTCGGGCGCGTGCAGAAGAAGGTCGACGGCCTGAACTCGGCAGTGCAGGAAAATGTAACCAACGTCCGCGTTGTTAAGAGCTTTGTCCGGGAGGATTTTGAGACCGAGAAGTTCCACGAGGCGAACGCGAACTTAAAGGCGGCCGGCATCTCGGCATCGAAGGTCATGATCTTCATGTCGCCGGTGATGACGCTGTTCATGAACGGCACGGTCATCGCGGTTGTCCTTCTGGGCGGACCGATGGTTCTCGACGAGGCCAGCGACTTCATGATCGGTGATCTCTCCGCGTTCCTTACGTACGTGACGCAGATTCTTTCGTCGCTCGTCATGGTGACGTTCATGCTGATGTTCAGCTCCCGTGCGCTCGCGTCCGCGAAGCGTATCCGCGAGGTGATGGAGGAGCCGCTCGACCTGACGGACGACGCGGCGACGCGCAAGGACCTTACGGTGCAGCGCGGTGACATCACGTTTAAGAATGTTTCCTTCCGCTACTACAAAAACAGCGAAGAGAAGGTTTTGAACAATATTAACTTAGAGATTGCGGCCGGCTCGACGGTCGGCATCATCGGCTCCACGGGCTGCGGCAAGACGACGCTCGTGTCGATGATCCCGAGATTGTACGACTGCGACGAGGGCGAGGTTCTGGTGGACGGCGTGAACGTTCGCGACTACTCGCTTTACAATCTCCGAGAGGGCGTTTCGATGGTTCTGCAGAAGAACACGCTCTTCTCCGGAACGGTTCGTGAGAACCTTCAGTGGGGCGATGAGAACGCCACCGACGAGGAGATCCGCCGCATGGCCGAGTACGCACAGGCCGACAAATTCGTCTCCGCTTTCAAGGACGGTTACGACTCGCAGATCGAGCAGGGCGGAACCAACGTCTCCGGCGGTCAGAAGCAGCGTCTGTGTATCGCCAGAGCCCTCTTAAAGAAGCCGAAGATCCTGATTTTGGACGACTCGACGAGCGCCGTGGATACGGCGACCGAGGCGCAGATCAGGAAGGCATTTTCCGAGAAGGCGGTTGCCGGCGAGGCAGCGGATCCGTACACGGAAAATCTTCGCAAGGCGACGAAGCTGATCATCGCGCAGCGCATCAGCTCCGTGCAGGATGCCGACACGATCATCGTCATGGACGACGGCGTGATCACCGGCATGGGCACGCACGACGAGCTCCTGGCGAACAACACCGAGTACCGCGAGATTTACGAATCGCAGACGGGAAAGGGGGCGTGAGACATGGCAAGATCACTCGAACAACTGCAGCAGCAGTATAACAGTATCGCAAAGAAAAATGCATTCAAACAGCGCCCGCAGGGCGGCCCCCGCGGCCGCGGCATGATGGGCGGCAAGCCGAAGAGCGCAAAGAAGACGATCGCACGGTTGCTCACGTACATGAGGGGCTTCCGGCTTCGCTTCGGACTCGTGCTCGCGTGCATGCTTCTTACGACCGTGACCAGCCTCTTCGGAGGATATCTCCTGGCGCCGATCATCAACAAGATCACCGGTGCGATCCCGCAGACGAAGATCGAGCGGATGATCGAGAAGCAGAAGGAGGAAGGCACATACAAGGAGCCGACGGAGCAGACCGGGGACGAGGAGGAGATGAAACCGTCCGTCTTCGAGACGATGACCGACGGCTGGATCACCGACCTCACCGAGACGCTCTTCCCGGAGGATGACAAGGTCATGACGTACGTGCTGACCGCGCTCATTCTGCTCGGCTCCATCTACTGCATCGGCGTTGTCACGACATACATACAGGCGAGATTGATGCTCTCCGTTTCGCAGGGAATGATCGAGCGAATACGAAACGATCTGTTCGAGAAGCTGCAGAGGCTTCCCGTGCGGTATTTCGACTCGCACCAGACCGGTGAGATCATGTCCCGCTTTACAAACGATATCGACAACATCGATGTCATGATCAACAACTCGTTGACGCAGCTGATCTCCGGAAGCATCACGCTGATCGGTACGTTCATCTTCATGGTCACGACGAGCTGGATCCTGACGCTCATCACGGTTGTGTTTATCCCGCTGTTCCTCTTCGGCGGTTTCACGATCGGCAAGCTCAGCCGCAAGTATTATGTGGCGCAGCAGAGCGCTTTGGGTGCCGTGAACGGCTACATCGAAGAGACCGTCACCGGACAGAAGGTTGTCAAGGTGTTCAACCACGAGGATTGCTGCGTGGAAGAATTTTCCAAGCTCAACGACGATATGCGTGACAAGCAGTTCAAGGCACAGTTCTGGGGCGGCGTGACCGGCCCGATCATGGGCAACACATCGCAGATCTCGTACGCGGTGACCGTCGGTGTCGGCGGCGTGCTGATGATCTTCGGCAAGATCACGGCCGGCGGACTCACGGTGTTCGCCAACTACTCGCGCCAGTTCGCGATGCCGATCAACATGCTCTCGCAGCAGATGGCTACGATGTTCTCGGCACTCGCCGGTGCGGAGCGCGTCTTCGAGGTGATGGACGAGGTTCCGGAGGCTCCGGATGCGGCCGATGCCGATCCGATGCCGGAGATGAAGGGCCATGTTGTTTTGGAGCACGTCACGTTTGGTTACAACCCGGATAAGACGGTTCTTAAGGACATCAACCTCTACGCGAAACCCGGTCAGAAGATTGCCTTCGTCGGTTCCACCGGCGCCGGCAAGACGACGATCACGAACCTTCTGAATCGCTTCTATGATATCAACGAGGGCACGATCACGATCGACGGCGTGAACGTCAAGGATATTCAGCGCGACGTCCTTCGCAGGAACATCGCGATGGTTTTGCAGGATACGCACCTCTTCTCGGGAACCGTGATGGAAAATATCCGCTACGGCCGCCTGGATGCGACCGACGACGAGGTTATCGCCGCGGCCAAGACCGCTTCGGCGCACAGCTTTATCATGCGTCTCTCGGACGGCTACCAGACGAAGCTTGAGGGCGACGGCGCCAACCTTTCGCAGGGCCAGCGTCAGCTTCTCAACATCGCGCGCGCAGCGCTTTCGAAGGCGCCGATTCTCGTTCTCGATGAGGCGACGAGCTCGGTCGATACCAGAACCGAGCGCCACATCGAGCACGGCATGGACCGCCTGATGAAGGACCGCACGACATTTGTCATCGCGCACCGTCTCTCGACCGTCCGCAACGCGAACGCCATCATGGTGCTCGAGCACGGCGAGATCATCGAGCGCGGCGACCACGACGACCTTCTGGCACAGAAGGGCCGTTACTACGAACTCTATACCGGCGTCAAGGAACTTGATTGATGCCATAAGCTCCGATACAAACCGGATGCGGCAGTGCACATCGCGCTGCCGCATTTTGGCGTTTCGGGGACAAGATTAAGGTTTCGTTAGAATTCGCGAAGCCCTATTGACAAGGTAAATGATGTGTGGTAAGATTACGGCGATGTAAACAAGATTTACTGCACGAGATGGCCGCGGCTCACCGCGTGGGGCGGAACCGAGGCGGCATCCGGTGTGAACGGGAGGTTTATATGGAAAAAAGATTATATCGCAGCAGAACGGATTCGGTCTTCGGAGGAGTGTGCGGCGGCATTGCCAAGTACCTCGGATATGACTCCTCAGTCATCCGTGTTATCGCGGTCATTCTGTTCTTCGCGGGCACGCTCGGTTTCTGGGGATACGTCATCCTCGCGATCGTGATCCCGAAGGAGCCGGAGCCCGGTTATATGGATCGCTACTATACCAATAACAACGGCTATGACCCGAACCAGTATCCGAACAATCCTTACGGTTACAATCCGAACGCGAACTACGGCGCGCCTTACCAGAACATGAATGGCTATCCGCAGGGCGGCTACCCTCAAGGCGGCTATCCGCAGAACGGCTATGCTCCGAACGGTTATCCGCAGGGAGGTTACCCGCAGAACGGTTATGCACCGAACGGTTACCCGCAGAACGGTTATGCGCCGAATGGCTATCCGGCGCCGGAGGCACCCGCGTACAATGTGCCCGTGAACGAAGCTACGGCGGATGCGGGCGATGACGCAAACATTCAGTAAAACAATTGAACTAAAAGAGATCAAACCGGCATTCCCCGCGAGTGCCGGTTTTTTGTGCTCGGGATGGCAAACGAAGGTTGACGGAAGCGCGGGTTGTGTGCGACAATAGAGGCAGAATAAATCTTGCGGAGGTGCGGAAAATGGGGCAGATTGCGATTGACCGTGTGATCGAGCGGCTGGACCGTTACTATGAGACCAACGACGTGGCCGGGGCGGAGCGGCATCTTCGCTACTGGCTTGCGGAGGCGCATGCCGAGGGGGACACCAGAGGCATGATCACCGTCTGCAACGAGATGATGGGGCTGTACCGCAAGAACGGAAACAGGGAGAAGGCATTTGCCTGCGTCGACGAGGCGCTCGCGCTCTCGAAGCGGGAGGGCATCGAGGAGACGGTGTCGGCGGGGACGGTCTACGTCAACTGCGCGACCGTCTACACAGCGTTCGGACGGACGAAGGACGCGCTGCCGTTGTTCGAGCGGGCCGCGGCGATCTACGAAAAGGAGCTCGGAGCGGCGGACACGCGGCTCGGGAGTTTGTATAACAATATGGCGGCGAGCCTGGCGGACGCGGGCGAGTATGCACGCTCGGAGGAAGCCTATGGAAAGGCTCTCTCGGTGATGGGCAGGGGGACCGGCGCGGAGCCGGAGCTTGCGGTCACGAAGTTAAATCTCGCCAACCTTTTGGAGGCGGCGCACGGGATGGAAGCGGCCTGCGAGAGGATCGAGGAGTGCGTGCAGCAGGCGCATGACCTGCTTGAGACGGAGGGGCTGCCGAGAAACGGTCATTATGCATTTGTCTGCGACAAATGCGCCCCGGTGTTCGAGTACTACGGCTGTTTTTTGTACGCAAACGAGCTTCGCAGGCGAGTCGCGGAAATCTACGCGGGAGAGGGACGAGATGAAAGGACTTGAGATATCGAGAGCGTTCTGGGAGGAGTGCGGGAAGCCGATGATGGAGAGCCGCTTTCCGGAGCTTCTGCCGCTTGTGGCGGTCGGGCTCGTCGGCTCCGGCTCGGAGTGCTACGGCTACGACGACGAGGTGTCGCGGGACCATGATTTCGAGCACGGCTTTTGCATTTATCTTCCGGACGAGGAGCGCGTGAGCCGGCGCGCGGAGTTTCTGCTCGGGCGCGCGTACGAGTCGCTTCCGAAGGAGTTCATGGGGCTTCGGCGAAGCCTCTTCAATCCGGCCGGCGGCAATCGGCACGGCGTCTTCCGCACGGCGGAGGTGTACCGTCAGATGACCGGCCGCGAGGACCGACCTGCGGACTGGCGCGACTATCTTGCGTTGCCGGATGTAGCGTGGGCGGAGGCGATCAACGGGGATGTATTTTACGACGGGCTCGGGGAGTTTTGTGCCATCCGCGAAGCGTGGGCCAATCCTCCGGAGGACATCGTCCGCAAGAAGCTCTGCGGCTACGTCATCCGCATGAGCCAGACCGGCGAGTACAACTACCCGCGGTGCCGTGAACGCGGAGACCGGGCGACCGCGCAGCTTGCGGCGGCGGAGTTCGTCAAGGCGGCGGCAAGCGCGTTCGGGTGGCTTAACGACCGGCCGACGCCATATTATAAATGGTGCCTTCGCTCGCTCTCGGACTATCCGGGCGGAGAGAAGCTGCAGACGTATCTTCGCGGGTGCATCGGGGACGATGCGGACGCACAGGCGGCGGTCACGTCGGCCTGCGGCGAAGTCTTGCAGGCAATCAGACTGAAATATCCCGAGGCAGGCGGCGCGCAGGATCTGCAGCACGCGGCGCTGGCGATTCACGAGAAGATCCGCGACGGCGTGCTCCGCAGCGCGAGCCCGCTGGCGGCGATTCCGGTGATGTAGCTTTTACGGAAATGCAAGGAAAACGGGCCTGATTGCGGGCCCGTTTTTCGATTTTTTAAAAGAAACACAAAAAAAACACAAAAAAACTGTTAGCACTCACTTGACATGAGTGCTAATAAGTGGTATAACGTAGTCAGAACGAAGGAAGAGAGTCCGGAGAACCGGACGGGAACTCCCCGAGTTACTTTATGGGAGCGTGCATTGCACGCAAAGGAGGAATGACATATGTTTATGCCCAGCATTTTCGGTGAAGACCTTTTTGATGATTTCTTTGATGGATTCCGTGCACCGGCTAAGCCCGGTTTCGCGGGTGCCCGTCCTTTGAACGGTTTGATGAAGACGGATGTGAAGGAGACGGAGGACGGCTTTGAGCTTGACATCGATCTTCCGGGTTACGGCAAGGAGGATGTTACGGCGGAGCTGAAGAACGGCTACCTGACCATCAACGCCACGAAGAAGACCGAGGACGATGAGAAGGACAAGAAGGGCCGCTACATTCGTCGCGAGCGTTTCTACGGTTCCTGCAGCAGAAGCTTCTTTGTAGGCAAGCAGGTGACCGAAGAGGATATCAAGGCGAAGTTTGAGAACGGTATCCTGATCGTTACGGTTCCGAAGAAGGAGCCGAAGCCGCAGGTGGAAGAGAAGAAGTACATTCAGATCGAAGGCTAAGCGGCATTTGGAAAAATGTTACATTGCAGGTTTGACAGTTCGTCTAACGAACAAACAGATACCCCCAGCAAGGAGGGGCCGGCGGCATGCCGGTCCCTCTGCTTTTTTGTGTCGACAGATTGCATTTGCCGGCCGTAAAAGGTATAATACGATTGTTGCGGGCGCGCGAAAATGCCCGCGCAAAAGGAGAGGCAAATGGCACATTTTCAGGGAACGTTTTTTTCGAAAATGCTGAGCCGCCCGGTGCATTTTACGGCGGTTTTAAGCAATGACAATGCATTCGGGACGGAGCAGAATCCGCACTATCGCCGCCCGGCGAAGTCGGTGTACCTGCTGCACGGCTACAGCGGATGCGACACGGACTGGTTCACCAACGCCCCGCTCGGGGAGATCGCGAACCGCTTCAACGTGAATTTCTTCCTGCCCAACGGCGACAACAACTTCTATCTGGACCAGCCGCAGACGGGCTGCCGGTACGCAAGCTACGTGGGCGAGGAGTTTGTGGAGTATACGAGAAAGACCTTCGGACTTTCGGACAGGAGGGAGGACACTTACATCGGCGGACTCTCGATGGGCGGCTTCGGCGCGCTGCACACGGCGTTTCTGTTCCCGAAGACGTTCGGGAAGGTGATGGCTCTCTCGTCGGCGCTCATCCAGAACGGCCTGGCGTTCATGAGCCCGGACATGCCGAACGGCATGGCGAACTACGAGTACTACACGTGGATCTTCGGCGACCTGAAGAAGGCGGCGCAGACCGACATCAACCCGGAGGTTCTGGTGCGCGGCCTAAAGGAGAGCGGCGCGGCGATTCCCGATGTGTTCATGGCGTGCGGAACGGAGGATTTTCTGATTCAGCCGAACCGGGATTTCAAGGCGTTCCTCGACGGCATCGGCGTGCCGGCGACATTCGTGACCGCGCCCGGCGTGCATGACTTCAACTTCTGGAGAACGCACCTGGTGACGGGACTTACCTGGGCGCTGGAGCCCGAGAAGTTCGCGGAGGAGTTCGGCGCGTAAGCGCGGCAAATGCAGCACAACATCGGCGTTTTCGCCCCAAACCCGGCCGTTTCGGCGACCGGGAGCGGGCGGGGGCGCCGTTTTTGTAAGCATTACATTTTTGTTAACTGAGGCGTTTTACCTTGCGTTTTCGCCGCTCTATGAGTATAATACAATAGGTGTTTTGCGGAGTACCGTCCGCAGGGCACGTAAGTGCTATACGAGAGGGAGTAACCGCCATGCCGTTTTTGTCGTTGGACGCAGACATTTTATTGTATATTCAGGACCATATCCGGAACAGTTTTCTGGATAAGATCTTTCCGAACATCACCTTCCTCGGGAATGCGGGAATCTTCTGGATTCTCCTCACGGCGGTGCTGATCTGCTTTAAGAAGACGAGAAGAGCTGCGGTGTGCTCGGCACTCGCGCTGCTCGGTTCGCTGATCCTTAACAACATGATCTTAAAACCGCTCGTGGGGCGCGTGAGACCGTACGAGGTGATCGAGGGGCTTAAGCTGATCGGCAAGAAGGCGACGGACCCGTCGTTTCCGTCCGGCCATACGGCGGCGAGCATCGCTTCGGCGGTGGCGCTGTGCCGGTTTCTCAAAAAGCGCTGGTCCATCCCGTTGCTGGTGCTTGCACTGGCGATCTCGTTCTCGCGGCTGTACATCGGAATTCATTTTCCGACGGACGTGCTGGCGGGCTTCCTGGACGGAATTCTTCTGGGAATCCTCGCGTGCGTGATTGAGAGCATCCTTTACAAGAAATGGCCCTGGTATGTTGAGGCGTGCAGCGAGAAACCTGCGGCTGCAGAGGCTTCTACAATTGTAGAATAGAAAATGCGGCGCCCTGTGGCGCCTGCGGTTAAACTATCGGAGGCAACGTGAACGTTACGATTATCGTTCCGTCGCTCAATCCCGACGAGAAGATGGTGAACACCGTCAAGGGAATCCTTGCGGAGGGCTTCACCGACGTCGTGGTTGTGGACGACGGCAGCGCAGCGGAATACAAGGAACCTTTTGCGACGGTGGCGGCCATGGAGGGCGTGACCGTGTTGACGCATGAGGTGAACAAGGGCAAGGGCCGCGCGATGAAGACGGCATTTGCCTATGTTGCCGAGAACCGGCCGGACTCGCAGGGCGTGGTGACGGTCGACGGTGACGGGCAGCATTTGCCGAAGGATATCCGCGCGTGTGCGGAGGCGATGATCGAGGAGGGCGACAAGGTCGTTCTCGGCGTGCGCGATTTCAGCCAGCCGAACGTGCCCTTCAAGAGCCGCAACGGCAACAACATCACGAAGGCGGTGTTCCGCATCTTCTGCGGCATTCGCGTGAGCGACACGCAGACCGGACTCCGTGCGATCCCCGCAAGATTCCTCCCGCTCATGGGCGAGATTTCCGGCGAGCGCTACGAGTACGAGACGAACCAGCTGCTGATTCTGAAGGACGAGAACATCGGAATCCGCGAGGTCGTGATCGACACTGTGTATATCGACGACAATGCGTCATCGCATTTTCATCCGTTCCGCGATTCGTGGCGGATTTACAAGATCATCTTCAAACACTTCGGAACCTCGGTGTTTGCGAAGTTCATCAGCGCTTCGCTGGTGTGCTTCCTGATCGACACGCTGCTGTTCTTCCTGATCAACGTCGGGCTGCAGCGGGCCGGAATGGGCTCTGAGGACGGCAAGCTTCGCATCGCGATCGCGACCATCGGCGCGCGCGTCGTGAGCACGGTCGTCAACTTCTGCCTGAACCGCAAGGTCGTCTTCAAGAGCGACAGCGGCATGGGCGGGACGCTTGTGCGGTACTACATCCTGGCAATCTGCCAGATGACGGTATCTTTCCTGCTGGTGCACACCGTGGCGGAGCAGCTGCTCGGTCTAAGCGCCGGCGTATTGGAATCGGTAGTCAAATTCTGCGTGGACATGTGCCTGTTCGTGATCAGTTTCCAGGTACAGAAGCGCTGGGTTTTTGCGAATAAGAAGAAAAATGAGGGGGAGTAATCCATGGGCAGAAGAATTCTAAAGTATTTTCTGCGGTTTTTGCTGGTGCTGCTCGTGACGGCATTTATCCTCGTCGGAACGGTGTACGGCATGATCTACAAGATGTGCAACGGCCCGTCGAAGGCGGCCAAGGCAACGTTCATCACGACGATCCTCGAGACCGGACAGTTGAAGTTCCTGGCCAGCTGGGTCTGCTCGAAAGAGGAGATCGAAGAGGTCGTCAACAGCAACAAGATGGGCGAGATGAACACCGACATCGACAAGACGCTGATCCAGATCGGCAAGAACCAGAATTCCAAGAAGGATCCGAAGAATCCGGACAAACCGGCGAAGGAAGAGGTCTTCGACGAGAACGGCGTCCGCATCGAGGAAGTCTCCGGACGTACCTTCTACGGAAAAATGATGATCATCAAGGATCCGTCGCAGGTGATCGTCGGCACGACGTATCCGTTTGGTGAGTACGGCAAGAACCTCGATGAGATCGTCTCCAAATACAATGCGGTTGGCGGTGTCAACGGCGGTTTGTACCAGTCGGATGCCAACAAGGGCGGCCGCCCGTACGGCGTTGTCGTTTCACAGGGACAGATTCAGCACAATTCCCCTTCGCAGAGGGGTCTGTATCTGATCGGCTTCGATCAGGAGAACCTGCTGGTCATCAAGGACCTTCAGGGTATGAATGCAGCAGCGGTGAAGGCTTACATCGAGGAAGCTCACATCCGCGACGCGGTCACGTTCCAGGAGGAAGCCTCCGACGTGAATAACCACTTCGTTCCGCTCGTCATCAACGGCGAGGGCCGCGAGCTGAAGGGACAGGGCAGCGGAAGCAATCCCCGTACCGCCATCGGACAGCGCGCGGACGGTGCGATCCTGTTGTTTGTAACCGACGGTCGAGGCGCGGGCGGACATCTCGGCGCTACGGCATCGGATCTGATCAGTGTCATGCTGGAGTACGGCGCGATCAACGCGGCGAACCTCGACGGCGGAAGCTCCTCGTCGATGGTTTACAACGGCAAGTATGAGATGACCAGCGTTACATTCTATTACGCTCATTCGTCCTGGCGTCTGCCGGACGCCATGGTGGTTTTGCCGCCGAGCAAGTGAGAAAAGCAGGGAGACAGATAGTTTATGGCTAAGGACAAGAAAACACCGCGGACCGTGAGCGGCAAGCGCTATCGCGATATGTACGACGCATATCAGGACGAGGCGGCCGAGGAGGATTCCTTCTGGAAGGAACTTGCGGCGAAGACGGGACGCGATTATTCCGATAAACCGGTACCGCCGAAGGTAAACCACACGGCGCCGCAGCGAAGCACATCCGCTTCGGAGACGCCGCGCAGAACGGTTTCCACCGAGGCACCGCGCAAGACGGCTTCCGCCGAAGCACCGCGCAAGGCGGCCGCTGCGGGGGCTGCCGGCAGTACCGCAAAGAGGACTGCTTCGGGTACGACGAGAGCATCGGCCGGAGGCGACAAGTCAACCATCGGCCTTTCGCGCCGCACCGACACGACGCGGAGCGGAGCTCCGGACCGCAGTGTCCGCAAGACCGTTATCAAGGACGGTCCGAACGGAACCGGAGGAGACGGCGGTGATGACGACGGAGAGTCGGAGGCAGCACGCAGACGCCGCAACCGTCAGCGTGCGCAGGAGAAGAAGAACCGCCGCGGACGCAGAATTTTCCTCGTTGGTCTTGCCGTATGGGCAGTGATCCTGCTGGTCTGCGGATTCCTTCTGTGGAGATACACCGACCGCTGTCTGGTCGATTACGAGAATTCGCAGGTTGAGAACCATCTCGCACGCCTGCTGCAGGAGTTTGAGACGAAAGCGCGCAGCGGAAGCATCGCATCGCAGGTGGAGATTCCGAAGCTCTCCGGCGAGTTTGAGAGCGAGGATATCGTCAAGGAAGAGTACCTCAAGATGCTCGCAGCCGTCGGCAAATACACCTGCAAAAAGAACGAGAAGAGCTACAGCACGACCAATCCGGTCTACGATATTCTGGGCGATGACAAGGTTGTTGCCCGTATGACGCTCACGTCCTACAATCCCCGCCGCATTCTTGCCATCCTGGAGGTCTGCGACTGGAAGATTGACGAGATCACGCCGGTAATCAGCGAGACGAACTACGTGGAGACGTCCGATTACGTCTACACGGTGCCGTCGAACTACACGGTTTCGGTCAACGGCAAGCAGCTTACGGAGCAGTATATCGTGAAACGCTCGGAGCTTCCGAAGGATCTGACGCTGCTGGTGGATTATGTGACCATCCCCTCGAACGTGACGTATCAGGTGGAGGGACTCCTCTTAAAGCCTGTAGTCGAGATCCGCGATGCGAACGGCGAGCTCGTTTCGAACTATGAGACGGACAGCGAGGGCAACATCGATATCGGCTATGCGCCGCAGACCGGCCTTGAGATGCCGGAGGAGCGCAAGGAGCTGGCGGTAAACGTCTCGAAGAAGTGGATGGATTTTACGACGAAGGACCTCAAGGGCAGCAACTACGGTCTGGCCGAGATGCGCTCCTACATCGTGAAGGACACGCTTTTGTATAACAAGGCGAAGGAGTATGCGACCGGTATCGACATCACCTTCATCAGCGACCACAATGCGGCAAACAACCGGATCGAGGGCCTGACGGTGAAGGACTACACCGTGTACTCGGACAATTGCTTCTCCGCTTACGTCTACTTCGTAAAGCACATCAAGCTGACGAGAACCGGCGAGGATGTTGCAATCCCGATGGATTCGACGTTCTACTTCGTCTACTACGACGACACCGACGACGGCAAGGACAACCCGCAGTGGAAGCTTCTTGAGATGATCGCGAACACGAACGGCAGCAAGACGGAGTAATCCGGAAAAGAGAACAACAAAAAGTATGGCGGGCACATTCCGGTGTGCCCGCTTTTTGTATGTGCGTTTCGGAAAATGGCTTGTTCGATGCATCCAAGTGGATAGGATACGACAAGGCATTTTCCTTGTGCGAAGGGGCGTTGTGTGGTAAACTGACAGCGTGGGGCGAAGCGTCCCGGCCAGCCGTTTTTGCGCGGCACCGCCCGGGCTCTGTTTCGCCGGAAAATGAAACGATGGGAGATGCAATATGAACCGCGAAAACAAGAAGAGATCCTACGAGAAGGGATATTATAAGACGCATCCGTGCGACGAGACGTTCGTGTGCAAGGAGTGCGGCAGAACGGTCGTGCCCGCGGGCGCGGGGAGCGACCACAGAAACCATTGCCCGAACTGCCTGACGAGCCTTCATGTGGACATCGAGCCGGGAGATCGCGAGAGCGACTGCGGCGGCCACATGGACGCGATTGCGGTGTGGGTGAGAAAGAACGGCGAGTGGGCCATCATTCACCGCTGCCGCGTGTGCGGCGCGATGAGCTCGAACCGTGTTGCGGCGGACGACAACCCGATGAAGCTGATGTCCATCGCGCTACGGCCGCTCACGAACCCTCCGTTCCCGATCGAGCGCATCGAGGAGATGACGCGGCTGATGGGCGGCGAGGGAAGAATCCAGTAGGCTGCGGGTGACGGAGAGTAAGCTTCGCTGTGCGTATGATCGGAAGGTGGAAAGTATGATTACTGCGGTGGTTTTTGATATGGACGGCGTGTTGTTTGACACGGAGCGGCTCTGCCGGGACTGCTGGCTCGAGGTCGCGAAGGAAGAAAACATTCCGAACATGGAGGAAGTGTACGCGCTCTGCATCGGCGTCAACGCGCAGGTGACGGAGAGCATCGTGTACGAGCATTACGGGAAGGATTTTCCGTATCCGGAGTATTGCAGGAAGACGAGCAAAACGTATAACCGTTTTGTAGCGGAGCACGGCGTGCCGGTGAAGGACGGCGTGAGGGAGGCGCTTGCGGCGCTTCGCGATACCGGGTTGCGGCTTGCGGTCGCGTCCTCGACGAGGCGGGAGAAGGTGCTTGCGCATCTTACTTCGACGGGGCTGGCGGAGTATTTTACGGCGGTTGTCGGCGGGGATACGGTGAAGCACTCAAAGCCCGATCCGGAGATCTTTTTAACGGCGTGCGAAGCTCTTGCGGTTGCGCCGGAGGAGGCGATCGCGGTGGAGGATTCGCACAACGGAATCCGCGCGGCGCATGCGGCAGGGATGCTGCCGGTGATGGTGCCGGACCTGCTGCCGGTGACAGCTGAGATGCGCGAGTTGAGCGCGTATGTTGCGGAGGACATGGACGATGCGTGTGCGTGGATGCTTCGCACCGCAGGCAAATGAAAAAACAAAGGTGGAAGAAAACGTGGAGAAGGTGAAGACAACGGAGGCGATCGCGGGTGAAGCGGCAGTGAACGCAGAGGTCGGAAAGCTCGCGGAGCGGCGGCCGATCCTCAAGCGGAGAATCTTTTTGTATCTGACCGAATTTTTCGCGGGAATGTCCGTGATGGCGGTCGAGCTCGGTGCGAGCCGTCTGCTGGCGCCGTATTTCAGCTCGTCCCAGATCGTGTGGACGATCATCATCGGCACCATCATGATCGCGATGGCGCTCGGCAACATCTACGGCGGCAGAAGCGCGGACAAAAAGCCCGATCCGGACAGACTGTATGCGCGCGTGCTGATCGCGGCGGTTTGGATCGCTCTGATCCCGGTCGTCGGCAAATACATCATCCTCGGCATCTCGGCGCTGCTGATCTTCTCGGTGAGCAGCAATTATCTGATCATCGCCGGGTTCGCGGCGTGCATGGTGATCTTCGTGTTCCCGCTGTTTTTGCTTGGCACGGTCACGCCGTCCCTCGCCAAATTCGCGACGGACAACCTCGAGGACAACGGCCGTCTCGTCGGCAACCTGAATGCGGCGAACACCGTCGGAAGCATCATCGGAACGTTCGTTCCGACGTTTGTGAGCATCCCCGCGGTCGGCACGGCGATCACGTTTCTGATTTTCGCCGGCATTCTGATCGCGCTGGCGGCGACGTACTTTATCTCCTCGGGAGTGGCGGTTCGGAAGGTGAAAAAACTTCCGGTGGTGATGGTCATTTTCCTTGTGTGCTGCATCTTCGGGCACAACAGAAGCTTCGCCTTCTGGCAGAAGGACCTCATCTACGAGGGAGAGTCGGTTTACAACTATCTGCAGGTGTTTGAGGACGACCGCGACATCGTGCTCGCGACCAACGTGTTGTTCGGCGTGCAGTCCGTCTACCGCAAGGAGCGCGGGCTGACGGGGATGTATTACGACTACGCGATGGCGGCGCCTTTGATGGCGGGCGCGAACGAGAAACCGCTGTCGGTTCTTGTGCTCGGCAACGGCTCGGGGACGTTCGCGACGCAGTGCAGGCGGTATTTTTCGAATATGACGATCGAGGGCGTCGAGATCGACGAGAAGATCACGGAGCTCGCGAAGCAATATTTTGAACTGCCCGACGATGTGAAGGTGACAACGTACGACGGTCGGGCGTTTCTGAACGCCGTGGACACGCGCTACGACGTCATCATGGTCGATGCCTACCAGGACATCACCATCCCGTTTCAGATGTCGTCCGTGGAGTTTTTTACGCTTGTTCGGGACCATCTGACGGACAACGGCGTGATGGTGGTCAACATGGTCATGTCCGGCGAGGATGAGGACGGAATCAACTTCTACCTCTCGGACACCGTGGCGAAGGTGTTCCCGCAGGTGTGGACGGTCAGCGTGCCCGGCGCCACCAACATGGAGCTCTATGCGTCCGCCAACCCTGCGATGATGGAGACCTTCCGGCGCCAGACGGAACTCGAGGACGACGAGGATCTCCGGGACATGATGGTGAGAGCGGAGATGTTGATGAAATCTTACGAGGGCGGCGACCGCATTCTGACGGACGACTGCGCACCCGTGGAACTTCTGGGCATGCGCATGATTGATGACAGAATCCGCGATGAGGTCGACTATTACCGCGAGATTTACCGCGAGGGCGGCCTGGCCGCTTTGCTGGAAGCCTTCTAGGCGCTGATTCGGAGGAAAATGCTATGACCAACGTCAATCCGCTCACGAGGATGGACTATCCGGATCCGGATGTGATCCGCGTTGACGACACGTATTACATGATCAGCACGACGATGTATTTTATGCCGGGCGGTGTGATCCTGCGCTCATATGATCTCGCGAACTGGGAGATCGCGGCGTACCTCTTCGACCGGCTCGACGACACGCCTGCGGAGCGGCTTGAGGACGGGCAGAACCTCTACGGCAAGGGCATGTGGGCGGCGAGCCTTCGCTGCCACGACGGGCGCTTCTATGCGGCGTTTGTGAGCCACGGGCAGGAGGACACGCACCTCTTCATCGCGGACCGCATCGACGGACCGTGGGAGCACCGCAAGATCCGCGGCTACTACCACGACTGCTCACTGTTGTGGGATGACGACGGGCGCGTGTTCATCGTCTACGGCAACGCCGAGATTCATCTGACCGAGCTCTCGGCGGACCTCACGGGACCGGCGGAGGGCGGTATCGACTGCATCATCCTGCGGGACGACCGCGAGAACGTTTTCTTAGGGTATGAGGGGTCGCATTTTTACAAGATTGACGGGCGATACGTGCTCACGCTCATCCACTGGCCGAAGGACAAGAGCCGCCGCACGGAGGCGGTGTTCACGGCAGCGGCAATCGAGGGCCCGTACGACGGAGGCGACGTGTTCTGGGACGACGGCGGCTACTGCGGGCAGGGCATCGCGCAGGGCGGCCTGGTGGACACACCGGACGGACGATGGTTCGCAGTATTGTTCCGCGACTCGGGCGCCATCGGTCGCATTCCGGTGCTGGTGCCGGTCACGTGGAACGGCGAGCGGCCGGTGTTCGGCGACAACGGGCGGCTTCCGGAGGATCTGCCGATCGTGAGCACAAGACCGGGGCATGAGTACCAACCGCTGTTTGTGTCGGATGACTTTTGCGCAGGGAAGGACCGCGAGCTCGCGCCGCAGTGGCAGTGGAACCATGTGCCGGATGAGGAGCGCTGGACGATCCTGCCGGAGGGCGGCCTGGCCGTCACGACCGGCGAGGAGTGCGCGAATATCACGCAGGCACGCAACACGCTCACGCAGCGGATGTGCTACCCGACGTGCGAGGCCGAGGTGACGGTGGACACCGCGGGACTCTCGGGCGGAGATTTCGCCGGACTGTGCGCGCTGCAGGGCGCGTACCTGGCGGTCGGAATCCTCGAGGAGAACGGCAAGAAGTATCTCGTCGTCATCGAGCGAAAGGAGCCGACGAAGGGCTTCGCCATAGGCGGAAACGACACGGAGCCCGGCGAGATTACGTACCGCGAGGAGATTTCTGAGGACACGCTTACAGTGGGAATCCGGGCGGATTTTACGAACATGAAGGACACCGTGCAGGCGTATGTGCGCCGCGGGGATGCGACGGAGACCGTCGGAGAGCCGCATAAGATGTTCTTTAGGCTTGATCATTTTACGGGCGCGCGGTTCGGGTTGTGCGTTCTGTCGACCGCGATGGCGGGAGGAACCGCGGTGTTCCGCGATTTTGTGTACAGAAGCTGAGACTACAGCAGTAGAATATAGAAAAAACAAGGGAAATGCATTGGGACAGAGAGGGTTACGACATGGGAATTGATCACAGAAAAGCAACGAAAAGAGTGAAGGTTACGGACGCGCAGGGCAGGGCGATGGCGAACACGAAACTTACGCTTCGCCAGACGAACCACGCGTTTTTGTTCGGCTGCGGAGCATTTGACTTCCTTTCGTACGTGATGAGCCAGAATCCGGAGGCCGTGGCGAACATGCCGCCGCGATTCCGGCCGAATCCCGAGACGCTTCAGAAGAAGATCGAGCAGTGGCTCGCCGTTTACAACTACGGTACGCTCCCGTTCTACTGGGGCATGTACGAGCGCGAGGAGGGCAAGCCGAACACGGAGGCGACGCTCGCGACCGCAAAATTCATGCAGAGCAAGGGCGTGACCGTCAAGGGCCATCCGCTGTGCTGGCACACGGCGTGCGCGGACTGGCTTTTAAAGTACGATAACGATACGATCTACCGCAAGCAGATGGAGCGCATCACGCGCGAGGTCACGGGCTTCCGCGGTGTGATCGACATGTGGGATGCGATCAACGAGGTTGTCATCATGCCGATCTTCGACAAATACGACAACGCCATCACGCGCATCTGCAACGACTTCGGCCGCGTCGGCCTGATTAAGCGCGTGTTCGCGCAGGCGAAGGAGGCCAACCCCGGCGCGACCTTGCTGATCAACGACTTTAACACTTCGATCTCGTACGAGATTCTGATCGACGGCTGCTTGAACGCGGGCGTTCCGATCGACGCGATCGGCATTCAGTCGCACCAGCACCAGGGCTACTGGGGCGCGAAGAAGGTGGAGGAGGTGCTCCGCCGTTTCGAGCACTTCGGACTGCCGATTCATTTTACGGAAAATACTTTGATCTCGGGAGATCTGATGCCCGCGCATATTGTGGACCTCAACGACTGGCAGGTGGAGTCCTGGCCGACAACGCCCGAGGGCGAGGAGCGGCAGCGCCGCGAGATGGAGGAGATGTATCGCCTGCTGTTCGACCATCCGCAGGTGCAGGCGATCACGGGATGGGATTTTACGGACGGCGCATGGCTCGGCGCACCGAGCGGCGTGCTCCGCAAGGACGGCTCGCCGAAGCCTTCGTACGAGATGCTCAAGGACCTCATCCGCGGCGAGTGGTGGACCGATTGCGAGGTCACGACGGACGAGGCGGGCTTTGTGACGCTCACGGGCTTCAAGGGCGACTACGAGCTCTCGGACGGCGCGAAGACGGCGGCGGTTGTGCTCCGCGAGGACGGCGTCGGGGACGAGACGATCGTACTGTAAGGATGGCTTTGCCGCAAAAGCGCAGGCCGGAGGGAGATGATTCTATGGACAATGAGAAGGACGCGTCACTCCGCTGGGAGACGCTCTCGTCGCATCCGCTTTTGAAGCATCCGATCATGGAATTGATCGAGAAGGAGGAGCGTGCGGCGAGCGGTTACGCCGGCCGTTATGTGTCGATCCGCACCCGAAACTGGGTGATCGCGGTCCCCGTGAAGGACGGCAAATTCGTGATGGTTCGCCAGTGGCGCCACGGCATGGAAGGCATCACCGTGGAGTTTCCGGGCGGCGTGAAGGAGGACGACGAGGCGGCGGAGGACGGAGCAATCCGCGAGCTGTACGAGGAGACCGGATACCGCGCCGGCAAGGTCACGGTGCTCGGCTGCTGCAATCCGAATCCTGCGATCTACGCCAACACGATCACGTTCGTTCTGGCGGAGGACCTCACGGCGACGAACGAGCTGCACACGGACGAGGACGAGTTCGTGGAGCCGGTGGAGATACCGGTTTCGGAAGTGCTGGAGCGGTTCGGCAGCGGAGAGTTCTGCAATGCATTTGTCGGCTCGGCGCTCGCCTTATACATGCGCCACATCGGCAGTCATGCCGGTGAATAAGTAGTATCGGAGAGGATTTCATGAGCAAAAAAGATTTGCGCGGCGACCGGCCGCAGTACACGAAGGAAAATGTTAAGACGCTGTGCGACGCGAAGTTTGTGCGCCTGTACGATCTGCAGTACCGGGAGGGAAAGCACTATTGCGACGCCTCCAGAAGAGTGAAGGAGGAGCTTGTCGCGCTCAAGTCCGACGAGGATTTTCAGACGATGCTCCCCGATGCGGTGACCATCGCGGTGGTGGTGAACCTGCCGGGCGAGGGGCCGAAGCTTCTGTTGAACTACGAGTACCGCTATCCGGTCGGGCAGTATCTGTTAAGCCCGATTGCGGGGTTGATCGATCCTGCGGACCGCGACGGCGACAACCCGCTGGTGACCGCGGCGATCCGCGAGATTCACGAGGAGTGCGGCCTTGTCGTCAAGGAGACGGACAAGGTGACGGTGCTTAATCCGTGTGCATTTTCCTCGCCCGGAATGACGGACGAGAGCAACGCGTTTCTGTGCGCGGAAATCTCGGTTTCGGACATCTCCGAGGTGTCGCAGGACGGCGCAGAAGGAACAGAGCTGTTCGCTGGCTTTGAGCTTGCGGACATCGCGGAGGCGGAGCGGCTCTTTGCGACCGGGCGCGACCGCTACGGCAATTTTTTCTCGCTCGCGACGTGGGCGGTTCTGGGGTATTTCCTGACGGCGTATCGCCGGTAAGTATAAGTTTGGGCGGCGATTTCCGCCGGAAAATTAGGAGTCGGTATGAAGGCAATCAACGGGACAAGTTGTAAACTTACGGACGGAACGCTCCTTGCGAGGGAGCTTCGAAACCGCGCGTATCTGATGGAGCTTACGAACGCGGGACTTTTGCAAAACTTCTATCAGGAGGCCGGGCTGGCGCAGAATTTCGGCGCGAAGGCGATGGCGCACCACGGCTGGGAGGACCCTTCCTGTCAGCTGCGGGGGCATTTTCTGGGGCACTACTTAAGCGCGTGCGCGATGCGCATCGCGGCTACAGGGGATGCGGAGCTTGCGGCGAAGGCCGGGGCGATCGTGCATGAGCTGGCGCGCTGCCAGGAGGAGAACGGCGGGCAGTGGGCCGCGTCGATTCCGGAGAAGTATTTTGCGTGGATCGCGAGGGGCAAGCAGGTCTGGGCGCCGCACTACACGGTGCACAAGACGTTCATGGGTCTGATCGATCTGTACCGCCTTGCGGGCAACCGGGAGGCGCTTGCGGTTGCGGATCGCTTTGCGGACTGGTTCGTCGCGTACACGGACGGTAAGACCCGCGAGGAGCTCGACGACATTCTTGATTTTGAGACCGGCGGCATGCTGGAGGTCTGGGCGGATCTTCTCGAGGCGACGGGCGACGGCAAATACCGCATTCTGATCGACCGCTACTACCGTGGGCGCCTGTTCGATGCGCTGCTGGCGGGCGAGGATGTGCTCACGAACATGCACGCGAACACGACGATCCCGGAGGTTCTGGGGTGTGCCCGCGTCTACGAGGTGACGGGCGAGGAGAAGTATTGCGACATCGCGCTTGCTTACTGGAGGCTTGCGGTGGTTGCGCGCGGGACGTTCGCGACCGGCGGGCAGACGCTCGGAGAGATCTGGACGCCGCCGCATCGCATGGCTTCGCGCCTCGGGGACCGGAACCAGGAGCACTGCACGGTCTATAACATGATGCGGCTGGCGGACTTTGTGTTCCGGCAGACTGCCGATGCGAGCTGCCTTAACTACATCGAGAAAAACCTCTGGAACGGTATCCTGGCACAGGGCTACTACCAGGGAGGAAATAAAAACGGCGACGACACGCCGGGCGAGGGGCTGATTACGTACTACCTGCCGCTTCGCGCCGGTGCGAAGAAGGGCTGGGCAAGCAAGTTTGACGACTTCTTCTGCTGCCACGGCACGCTGGTACAGGCCAACGCGGTTCACAACCGCTACCTCTGGTACCAGGAAGAGAATGACATCTACGCTGGCGTGTATGCGGACTCCGAGATGACGACGGAGGTGGACGGCACGAAGGTGACTGTTACGCAGCGCCGCGACACGCTGAGCGGAAGCATTCAGGCTGCGGGCGATGCGGCGTCCAACCAGGCGCTGTCCGAGGACGCACGCCGCTACGGAACCCACCCCGACCGGAGAGTGCTGGTGTTCACCGTGCACGCCGATGTGCCGGTTCGGATGCGCCTCTTCCTGCGCATTCCGGAGTGGGCGCAGGGCAACATCCGGATCGAGTCGGAGAGCGCGGCGGATGTCGACCGCCAGGACGGTTACATCATCGTCTCGAGGACATGGAGCGACGGCGATGAGGTCCGCATGGAGATTCCGCTCGGAGTCTACACGATTCCTTTGGAGGACGCCCCGACGAGTTCGTTTCCGCTGTTTGAGAAGGAGAACCGTAGCACGGTTGCATTTGCCTACGGACCGTGCGTGCTGGCCGGTCTTTCCTGCGAGGAGCGTGCACTGGTGTGCACCGGCGCCGCATGGGAGGAGCCGGGGAAGCTTCTTGTGCATGACAACGAGCGCGAGTGGGGTACGTGGAACGATGAGTTCAAGACCGTCGGTCAGATCCACGGGCTGCGGCTGATTCCGCTCTGGCAGGTGGGATACGAGCGGTATCAGGTGTATTTTCCGCTGCTGCCGGGTGGCATGCAGATTCCGGAGTGATGAGATTTAGAAGGAAAAACCGCGACAGAAAGGAAAATAATACGACATTTCAGAATTTTCTTGACTTTATCACGAAAAAATGCTATATGTTGTGGTAAGTGTTGCTTACGCTACACACGATACGGTTGTTTTGCTGAGTTGAGAGGGTATTCGAGGTTGGCATTAACCTTGAGGAGGAGAGACTATGGATTACAACGAAGAACCGATCGTCATACGTAATGTGAATATTCCGAAGGGAAACGAGACAGTGAAGGCGCTCGGCGTGCCGCTTACGGTTGCCGGAATCGCCGGAATTGTCGCGTCCGTGTTCCTGCCGTATGTGACGACGAGACCGGGCGAAGGCGGAGCCGCCAGCTCCGTGTTCACTTCCTGGGATGTCTGTGAGGTGTCTCAGGTTGGATTTTTAAACAAATATCTGTTCCTGGTGTTTGCCCTGCTTGCGGTGGCCGGCATCTGGAAGCAGTACGGCGGTCTGCTGGTCGCCTGCTGCGTCTACTGGATTATCAACTTCCTGTTCTGCGTCACGAACGCTCACGGCGCGGAGGCTTTGTTCGCGGGCTCGCATCCGGCGATGACCGAGAACACGAGCGTATTCCGCTACTCGATGGGCATCGGTTTCTACGTCTACATTGTGAGCGTGGTCATCTTCGTGGCAGGAACCGTGTTCTTCTGCAAGGAGCTTGCGGACGAATAACAATTGCATTGCAAAGAATAACGGGCACCGTTTCCGGTGCCCGCTTTTTTGTTTGCTTTTTTGTTGTTGCTTTTTGTGCGCTTGCTCCTAAATCTGGAACCTCGAACGGCCGCCCTTCATCTTCCGCTTGTTCTCGTACATGCGGGTGTCGGCGCGTCGGAAGATCGCGCTGTAGTCGTCGCCGGTGTGCTCGTTGCTGTCGGACAAGCCGGAGGCAACGGAGATGCGGTCGATCGGCGAGATGGTCGTGTCGCCCTGGAGGGTTTCCATGTGCGCACGCATGGCGTTTAAGTATTCGTAGCGCTGCAGGTAGTCGTCGTGGACCGCGATTGCGACAAATTCATCGCCGCCGATGCGGAATACCGGACTGTGCTTGAAGGTGTTACAGATCAGCTTGCAGCACTTCTTGATGTACTCGTCGCCGGCCTCGTGACCGAGCTCGTCGTTGATGTCTTTAAGGTAATTGATATCAAAGCACACCACCGAGAACGGCTCGAAATCACCGCTGACCATCGAAGCCTCGAGCCGCTTGATGTAGCGGTCGTAGGCCGTGCGGTTCTTTACGAAGGTGAGCGAGTCCTTCTCCATCAGCATCGAGAGCTTCGAGTTCAGCGCCGTCAGCTGCATGTTGCGGCGGTAGGAGACGAGCGCGCGGTTGAAGCGGTTCTCGCACATGTGGAAGAATTTGTCGGGGAGCCATGCGATCTGGTCGGTCATGACAATGTAGCCGCAGACGTAGCTCTCGTAGTAGATCGGCACGAAGAAGTAGACGTGATTCTTTCCGGTGAGGTCTTCGTCGGGAAGCAGTTGTGAGGTCGGAATCACACCGCCGGGGATCTGGCGTCCGTCGCGCTTTGCGACAAATGTGTCCATCATCTCGGCGTAATGGTACTTCGGATAGGTCTCGATATCGGAGAGCGAGAAGTCCACGATATGCGGGTCCATCATGATGTAGAAGGTCTGGCCTTCAAGGCCGGTGGTGAAGCAGAAGAGCTTGCTCAGCTTGTCCTTGAGGTCGTCGTAATCGATGGACTGGATGATCTCCTTCTCCATCGCGTGGAAGCGGCCCTCCATCATGTCGGACGACATGAAGTGACGGGGGATTCCGCGGGCCACGGTGCGGCGCCGGATGTCATCCTCGCGGCAGTCGCGGCAGCCGCAGCTCTCGCCGGGATGGAAGACGCAGTCGACCGAGTTGTCGGTCGGAACTTCCTCGCCGCCAAAGATCTTTAAAAGCAGGTTGACCGTCATCTCGCCGATGGTGTCGTACTTCTGGTCGACCGAGGCGATGGAAGGATAAAAATTCTGACCCTCCTCGAGGAAGTCAAAGCCGGTGACGATCGCGCTGTCGACCGGAAGACCGCAGTCGGTGATCACGTAACTGATTGTCTCCGCGAGCTGGTCGTTCGCGCAGATGAAGGCGTCCGGCAGCGGTGTGCCGTTGCGGATGCGAGCGGTGAACTCGTTCATGACCATGCCGACTTCCCAGTTGGAGAAGTAAATGTTCGATTCGTTGAAGGGGACATCGTGGGCGCGCATGGAATCGCGCACAGCGATCAGACGGGCGTTGGAGTCCTCATTTTCCCGCGAACCCGCAATGAAGACGATGTCGCGCACATTGTGCTGCTCGATCAGGTGGTCGCACAACTGACGCATGCCCGTGTAATTGTTGATGCCGATGTGATAAAAGCCGGGATGCTGCATGCCGATGCTGATGATCGGGATGCCGGAGGCTTCGAGGCGTTCGACGAGGTGGTTGATGACTTCCGTGAAATTAAGACCCGGCGTGAACATTATCGCCGCGTCAAAAGTCTTGAGATCGGGCAGATCGAAAATCGTGCTCATGCTCTTAAGCTCAACCTCGGACGAGGAATAGACGGCATGACACATGAACACATAGTAGTCGATGGACGTCTCGGGCGTATTGTTGTTAAGCCCGGTCAGATAGCGGAACACATTCTCGGCATTCCAGCCGTTAACGAACACGGCGACTTTCTTCTTGCTCTGAAACCCCATAATCGCACCCCCCTTCGTATTAGTCATTATACGACCTTCCGACGGAAAATGCTACCGCCAATGCCAAAAGAACCCGCATTTTTCGAAACGGGCTCATATTCCGCGATTATAAAACGGAAAATGCAGTAAATGCCGACATAAGAGCACATTTCAAAACCGTCGATACAAAAAGGCTCCCGCAGCAAACCGCGGGAGCCCCGAAAAATCACTATGAAAAATGCAGCGATCAGCGCTCGAACTCGTAAGGATAAATCGTGTCGATCGTGCCGTCCTCGTGGATGTTGAGCTTGGTGTACTTGACGCAGCGCTCGTGCGTTACGCCGCCCGAAAGCTCGCAGTCGTGGTAGAATAAAAACCACTCGTCACCGATCTTCACTACAGAGTGGTGCGTCGTCCAGCCGAGCACCGGCTCCATGATGCGGCCCTTGTAGGTGAAGGGGCCGTCCGGCTTCTCGCCCTCGGCGTAGCACAGATAGTGCGTGGTGCCGGTCGAGTAGGAGAGGTAGTATTTGCCGTTAAACTTGTGCATCCAGGGACCCTCGAAGTATCTGCGGTCCTCGTCGCCGGCCTTGATCGGCTCACCGTTCTCGTCGAGAATTACGAGGTGCTTCGGCTCGGTGATAAATGCGGTCAGATCGTCGTTGAACTCGGCGAACATCGGTCCGAGTGCGGGCTCGTCGCCCTCCGGACGGTGCGCATCCGGGTCGAACTTTCCGGACTGCCACATCTCGAGCTGGCCGCCCCACAGACCGCCGTAGTAGCAGTAGGTGCGTCCGTCATCGTCCACCAGCACGGCGGGGTCGATGCTGTAGCTGCCCTCGATGCACTTCTCCTGCGGCTTGAACGGGCCGACGGGGGAGTCCGAAACGGCAACGCCGATATGGAACTGACCCTCGTAGTCCTTCGCAGGGAAGACAAGGTAGTATTTGCCATTCTTGCAGACGCAATCCGGCGCCCACATCTGGTTCTTTACCCACGGAACATCGTCCTGGGAAAGCGCGAGACCGTTGTCAACGCACTCCGAATCCAGACTGTCCATCGAAAGAACGTGATAGTCCTGCATGATGTACTGATCGCCGTTGTCGTCGTCCGGGCAATCATGCTCGAAATCGTGCGACGGATAGATGTAGATCTTGCCGTCAAAAACATGTGCGGAAGGATCCGCGGTGTAGATGTTGCGGACCAGAGGGGTTCTCTCGTTCGCGCGTGCCAGCTTGACTTTCTTCATCTCTTTCTTCCTCCTCTAAAAGGGTGTATCCGAGCGTGTATCGGCCGATTATTCGTCAAAAAATGCGATTTCGGTCCTGCCTACAGAATACGGCGTTTCGCGATGCAAAACAAGAGAAATATTGCGAAGAACATTACAAATCGTGCTATTTTCACGAGGCCTGTTCTCAGTGAATCAGACGGTTTCCGATGCTGCACAGACGGTAGAACCGCGGCCTGCGGCGCTTAAACTCGGCGACGAGACGGGCATTTCCCGACGCCATTCGCTCCGCGATTTCGGACGCCTCCGCGCCGGTGCCGTAGAGAAGCGTCTCGTAGTCGCCGATCCAGTCCGCGGCGCCCTCGGGCAGGTCCGCCGCAATGCGTGCGCGGTACTCCGAGAGCGTCTCGTCCTTCTCCTGCGGAAGCCGCAGGTAGGAGAGAACGCGAAGGTTTCTGCGGTACAAAACGGCCACGCGGTCCCGAACGGGAAGCCTTCGGAAGCGGCGCAGCGTGATGACCCGGTCGGTCAGAAGAACGAACGCCGTGAAGAGAAGCAATGCGCCGAGGCCCATGCCGACCATGATCACGCTCCGCGGGATCCCGCCTTCCTCCTGCGGTACGGAAGGAGTGACGGGCTGCGGCGGCTTGACGGTCGGAATCTGGGCGGGCTGTCCGCCGGGGCTGTTGATGTATTCGTCGCGTGTCAGCCAGGCCTCGGCACCTCCGTAGCCGGGCGTCGCGTCGAACGGAATCCAGCCGATGCCCTCAAAGTAAATCTCGCACCATGCGTGCGCCATGTCGGCGGTCACATCCACCGGCTCCATGCCGTTCATCGAAACGCAGAAGCCGTGCACATACCGCGCCGGCAGGCCCTCCGAGCGCGCGAGCAGTACCATCGTCGTCGCAAAATGCGTGCAGTAACCGCGCTGCGTCGACAGGAAGTAATCGAGGAAGGACGTGGCGTCCTTCACGTATTCGGGGAAGACGTCGGGCGCGGTCGTGTAGGCGAACTGCGACAGAGCTCTCGTGATGAGCACCATGCGTTGGAACGGTCTCGTTTCGCCCGCGGTCACCTGCTCGACGAACGAGACGGCGGAGTCGGGGAGCGTCACCGGGAGAAGGTATTCCTCACGCATGAGTCTGCGGTACGCCTGGAGACTGCGGAAGGTGAGGACGTCGGAGCCGCGGTCCGTCCGGTTCATGGTCCGCTGCCAGTCCTCCTCCGTGAAGTCTTCGTAGTCGGAGACAAACTCGGCGAAGGCCGAGTGCATCACATTCATGCGGTAGCCGGAGACGACGTAGGAGTTGTTCACACCGTGCTTCTTGCCGTACACGAGATTGCGGCCGTTTTCCTTCACGTCGAGCTTGGCGATGTCCATCTCGGAATCGAGGTTGATCTTGTCGGGGACGAAGAGGTGTCGTGTGTTGAATTTGCGGTAGGTGATGCGGATCTCGGAGGACTGCATGTAGTCGGAGAGAACTTCGGCCTTGTAGAAGGCACACCGCGTTTCCAGCGTGTCGAACGAGATCTCGTCGTTGTCCTCGGTGATCGTGCTCTTCCACGTCAGATTCTCGAAGGTATCACAGTACTGGCCGGCCAGCCTCAGGTACGGAACCGTGCCGTAGAGCGGTTCGACGTGAAGCAGAACGCGGTCATCGTCACCGGTCTCGCCGCCGTGCACGTGCGGGTTCGCCGTGAAGCCGGGACGGAACGAATCAAAGTCGTCCGAAGGGCCGCCCGAGCGCTGCGTGAGCGAGATGGCGAAGTCCGAGAGTCCCTTCCAGAGGTTGCGGAACAGACGCCAGTCGTAGGGCTCCTTGCCGACCGGAAAGATCAGGCAGATGAAAAGCCACAAAATGACGAAGGGCGTGATGTAAGCGATGTGAAGCGAATGCTCCGTATGGCCGCTCTTGTGCCAGCGAAGCTGCGTGCCGTCCGCGAACAGCAATAAAAGGACGGACAAAAAGAGCATGACGCAGATCTTGGGCACGACGATCTCGAAGATGAGCAGCGCAATCAAGACGGCCGCGATGATCAGCATCACGAGGATGCGCGCGGCGCGGAAGCGCTTGCACAGCATGGCCGCAAGGAAGCACCCCGCGGTGATCGCGGGAACGATCCAGAAGGAGAGGTGCGTGAAGAAGTATTCAAAGCCCTCGCCGAGAACTCCCGAGAGGATCGGAAGCCCTAAAAATGCGGCAACCGCACCCAGAGCGATCAGCCGGTCGCGGCCCTTTAAGTATCGAATGCAGGCGGCGGCCACGCAGCAGAGCGCGGCGTAGAACACCGTCCCGAAGCCGATGCGCGCAAAGCCGATGTCCGTCGGCGAGATCAAAAGAAACGCGATCGTCAGCGGGAAGGCGAGGATAAATTCATAACCGAAACGTCCGTAATTTCTCATCCCAACACCTCCGCCAGGTTCGCATCCGGAGGGACGACGAGAATTTCCGTGCGCGGCAGCGACCGCGCGTCGGCGTGTATGTCAGCCTTGTCGGTGACGAGGTAGACGACGACGGGAACACCGCCCGCATTTAGCGTACGGGCAAACTCCTCCGCCTCGCCGGACCATTCGTGGAGCACGAAAAATGCCGCCCTCGTGCCGAGAACCTCCGGCCGTTTCTTCGCCGCGGCGAACAAAAGCCGGTCGAGGTACGCTGCGTCAAATGCAAGCTCGGAGCAGCGCCGGTAATACAGATCAAAGGACTCGGAGCCGGTCACGGAGCAGGTCTGAAGCGTGCCCTCAATGTGGTACGCATTGACCGGGATCCGCTGCAGCAAAAAGAAGCGGGAGAGCGCAAGCGCGAGCTCCAGCATGCGGTTTTCCACCGGAAGATGGACCATCGGATCGTCGGAAATCCGGCGTGTGTCCAAGAAAACGCTGATGTTCGGCTGTTCCTCGCCGGCTCTGCGGCGCACCAAAAGACGCCGCTCCCTCGCGGAGGCGGTCCAGTGAATGCGGTTCCTCGGGTCGCCGGCCGCATACTCGCGGACCGAGACGTCGGGAACGGTGCTGCCCATGGGAATTTCGCGCTGAAGAATGCGCGAGAGCTGCGCACCCGCAAGGTCCGACGGGGTGGCGACGTACGGAAGGATCGTCACCTCGAGCGGCTCCGGGTTTTTATAGCGCAGACGAAACAGCCGGAGAAAGTCCGTGATCTCCACGGTCTTGATTCCGACCCGGTACGTGCCGCGATAGCGGCAGATCAAAGATGTATCCCGGGAGATTCCGGTTCCCGGAAGAAGTTCAAATTCCTCCCCGTCCGTTAAGTCCACCACGGTCGAGAAATCGGAGTAGAAGAACACCTTCACGCTCGCGAAGGCGAACCATTCCTCGTTCTGCAGCGTGAAGAAGTACGGGATCGCATGGTTGCTCACAAATGTCTTTCCCTCGAGCTTCTGATAGATCGAGAAGCGAAGCTTCACGCACAGAAGGTAGAGAAACGACATCGCGGGAATTAACGTCACCATGATGAAGAAGCCGTAGGAGACCGACCCGCCGTAGCACGAGATTCCGACCAGCGACAGAATCCAGAGGAGGAAAATGCAGATTCGGTTACGTTTCAAAGCACTACCTACTCTTTCGGAATGCGGGCCTTGCGGACCAGTGCCGCGAGGATGTCGTCAGCATTTTCCTTGGTGATGCGGGCTTCCGGCGCCAGAACCACGCGGTGGTGGAGAACCGGAACGGCAACCGCCTTGACGTCGTCGGGCTTGACGAAGTCTCTTCCGTTAATGTACGCGTACGCCTGCGATGCGCGCACGAGCGCCAAAAGCGCGCGGGGGCTTGCGCCGAGCGAGAATTTGGACTCGCTGCGGGTTAAGTCGATCATCTCCTGAAGGTATCCGAGCACGCCTTCGCTCACGAACACCTTCGCGACCTCGTCCTTCATGCGGAGAATGTCCTCGGCGGTGCACACGCCGTCCGGGACGGACTCGTTGGCGTTTGCAAGGAAGTTTCTTGCCATCAATAGCTCCTGCTCCTTCGCCGGGTAGCCCACGGCAAGGCGCATCATGAAGCGGTCGAGCTGTGCCTCCGGCAGCGGGTACGTGCCGATGTACTCGATCGGGTTCTGCGTCGCGATGACAAAGAACGGTGTCGGCAGCGGATAGCAGGTGCCCTCGACGGTCACCTGACCCTCGGCCATCGCCTCCAGAAGGCTGGCCTGCGTCTTCGGCGACGTGCGGTTGATCTCGTCCGCGAGAAGAACCTGGCGCATGACGGCGCCCTCGCGGTAATCAAATTCCGACGTCTTCATGTTGTACACCGTCGCGCCGGTCACATCGGACGGAAGCGTGTCGGGCGTGAACTGGATGCGGCCGAAGCTGCAGCGGATCGAGTCCGCGAGCGTCCTCGCAAGCGTGGTCTTGCCTACGCCGGGCACGTCCTCCAGAAGAACATGTCCGCCGCCCAGCAGGCAGCACAAAACGAGGTCGACGACCTCTTCCTTTCCGACAAAGATCTTGTTGATACGGTCACGCAAGCCCTGCAGCATTGCATTTTCCGTCTTAGTGTTTTCCATGTGAAACCTCCTGCAGATCAACTGTTAAATTCAGTCTTCGACTTCGATGATCTCGGCGCCGAGCGGCATCAATGCGAGCTTGGCGAGCTTAAAGAACTGAAGTCCGAACGGGATGCCGATGACGGTGATGCACAGCACCAGACCGATGCCGGCAAGGCCCAGAGCCATCTCCAGACCACCCAGGAACAGCCAGACGATGTTGAGCAAAAAGCTGCCCGTACCGCCGCCGTAGCGGACCTCCTTGTCGAACGGGCAAAACGCAAGCTCCGCGAACTTGAAGCACTGCAGCCCGATCGGAATGCCGATGATGCTCAAACACCAGACGCACCCGAGAAAAAAGTAACCGATGGCGGCCACCAGACCGCCGAAGACAAGCCAGACGATGTAACCCAGTAGACTCATATGTAATTGTCCCCCCAAAAATGAAACCGATGCCGCGAAGTGCGACCCCATTTGCAACCCCGGGTTGAGCCCGTAAACTGTGCTTTGTGAGCGTCGAAACCCGATTAGATACAGTATAATCGCTTCGGAGTCTGCCGTCAATTACTACCGCGAAAAGCCGTCGAAAAATGTTGTTGACAACCGCGGGGCACGGGCATATAATAGGCCTAATTTTTTCTTATCGGAAGGGGGGTAACGAATGAGTGAAGTAAGTAAAAAACCGAAGAAGCGGGAGATCGGGCGCGGACGTGCCGTGCGGAACAACCTCTTCGCCATGAAGCTTCTGTGGCGCATCTGCCCGTGGCTTGTGGTTCACAAGGGAATCAGCCGGTTCCTGGGGTACTTCGAGTGGTTGTTCTTCAGTGCATTTTTCATGCGCTTTATGATCAACTCGCTGCAGCGGGGAGACTCGTTTCGGAAGATCATGGTCTTCGTCGGGATCGTTGTGGGCGTGGAGGCCGCGATGTCTTTGTACGACAAGATCTTAGTCGGCAGGATCAATCCGGTCGCGCAGGCCGTGGTCAACAAGGGCTTGTATCAAAAGCTGTTTCGCAAATCCCGCAACGTGGAACTGTCGTGCTTTGAGGACAGCGATTTCTACGACCGCTACACGCTTGCAATGGAGAAGGCGGATGACCGTTTGATCGTGTCCGTCGAGGCGACGTTCAAGGTCATCTTCGGCGCGATCGCCAGCGTGTGCGCGTTCGCGTTTATGTATCAGGCGGACAAGATCTCGGTGCTGTTCGTGCTGCTGCCGGTCATCGGCAACTTTGTCTTTAACCGCATGATCAGCCGTCTCGATTACAAGAGAAACAAGGACATGGCGCCGCACAACCGCCGCATCGCGTACATCAACCGCGTCATGTATCTGCCCGAGTACGCGAAGGAGATACGCCTTACGGGCGTGTTCTCGCTGATGCGCAAGCAGTACCGCGAGGCGATCACGGGCGTTGCGGACGTGACCAAGAAGTACACCGTGAAGGCGGCGATCCTGCACTGGCTTTACGTCATGTTCACATTCACGTTCATCTTCGAGGGCCTGCTGATCTACGGCTCGTACCGCGCGCTTGTGAGCCGTACGCTGAGCCTTGCGCAGCTCTCGGTCATCACGACCATGATGGTGTCGACGACGTGGATCCTGATCGGCTTCACCGAGGCGCTCACAGACCTCTTCAAGAACGGTCTGTTCATCGAGTACCTGCGGACCTTCCTGGATTATAAGGAGCGCATCCCGGAGGATTGGGACGGCGAGGATCCGGGGACAGAGATCAGGACACTCGAGTTTCGAAACGTTTCATTTTCCTACAAGGACAAGGAGGTCATCAGCAACCTCTCGATGGAGTTCCGCGGCGGCAAGACGTACGCGCTGGTCGGCCACAACGGCGCCGGCAAGACGACTCTGATCAAGCTTCTGCTCCGGTTCTACGATCCGACGGAAGGGCAGATTCTCTTAAACGGCCGCGACATCCGCGAGTACAACCTCCGCAAATACCGCGCGCTCTTTGCGACGGCGTTTCAGGACCACCGCATGTTCTCGATGTCGGTCACGGACAATGTCATCATGGGCGCAAATGTGCCCGAGGATGAGCGTGAGGAGCGCGTGACGCAGGCGCTTCGGCTCTCCGGCGCATACGACAAGGTTATGTCGCTGCCGCAGGGCATGTCCACGATCCTGACGCGCGAGTTCGACGACGAGGGTGCGATGCTCTCGGGCGGCGAGTTCCAGAAGATCGTTGTGGCGAGAGCATTTGTCCGCGAGTGCCCGTTTAAGGTGTTCGACGAGCCCTCGTCCGCGCTCGACCCGATTGCGGAGGCGACGCTGTTCGACAACATCTACGACTCGTGCCGCGACAACACGCTCGTGTTCATCTCGCACCGCCTGTCGTCCGTGCAAAATGCCGACTGGGTATACCTTCTTTCGGACGGCACCGTGAAGGAGGCCGGCACGCACCGCATGCTCATGGAGCAGAAGGGGCTGTACGCCGATATGTACTCCAAACAGGCGAAAAATTACCTGGCTGTTTCGACGGAAGGGGGTGCGATCGCATGAGACACGTACTTTCCAACCAGCTCTTTTTGTGGCGGCTGTGCTTTAAGACCTGCCCGGGATATATGTTGTATCATTTGTACGACGGTTTCCGCTACCAGGGAATCATTTTCCTCGAGCACGTGCTGGGAATCCGCTACGTGCTGCACTGCGCGGAGTACCATGAGCCGTTCTGGAAGGCGTTCCTGGTGATCGGGATCATCTTCCTCATCAACATCATCCAGATCATTCCGGACGGTTTCTTCATCCACGGCTGGTCGTACCGCTGCAAGCCGAAGCTGTACCGCGCGCTCAAGGAGCAGATGTTCGCGAAGGCCGCGGAGATCGACCTTTCGTGCTACGACGACCCCGCGTACTACAACGATTTCGTGCTCGCGGTCGCGGAGGCGGAGAGCTCGATCGATCGGTTCCTCTCGATGACGAACCTTTTGGTGCAGGGCATCACGATTCTGTTCACGACCGGCGTGTTCTACCTGCTGACCAACGCGATGGGCATCGTGTTCGTCCTTGCCTCGTTCGTGCTTCGCTTCTTCATATCGCGCGTTTTAAACAAGCTCAACTACCGGGTTCGCCTTCGCGTCAACCCGCTCGAGCGCAAGCGCAACTACGTAAGCCGCGTGTTCTACTTAAACGACTACGCGAAGGAGCTCAGGCTTCATCCGGAGGTCGGCGACAGCCTGGAGAAAGAATTTGCCGAGGCCAACGATGAGATTATCCGGGAACAGAAGGCGGTCGGCGGAAAACGAGCCGCGCTTGGCTTCCTAAACGGTTACATCGTCGGCGACTTCATCCTGGACGGACTGTACATCACGTACCTTGCGTTTCAGGCGGCGGTGCTTCACACGATCGATTACAGCAACGCGGTTGTGTTGTTCAACCGCACCGGCAGTCTTCGCAGGGGCATGATGAACCTCGCGGACGTCATTCCGCAGGCGCAGGAGAACAGCCTTTACGTCGACAAGATTCGCGCGTTCCTTGATTACGAGCCGCGCCTCAAGCAGGATGAGGGCTTCCCGGTTCCCACGGACAATGCAGCCCTTGAACTTGACGACGTGAGCTTCAGCTACCGCGCCGACCTGCCCGAGACTCTCAAGCATATTTCCTTGAGCGTCAAGCCGGGCGAGAAGATCGCCATCGTCGGTTACAACGGCGCGGGCAAGACGACTTTGATCAAGCTGTTGATGCGCCTCTACGACCCGACCGAGGGCGTCATCCGCTACAACGATACCGACATTCGCGAGTTCGCGGCGCGCGATTACCGCAGACACATCGGCGTAGTTTTCCAGGACTACCAGATGTACGGCGCCTCCCTCGCGGAAAATGTCATCATGAACTACCGCGATTCGGCCACTCCGGAGAGTGATGCCGCCATCACCGACGCCCTTGTCCGGGCCGGTTTCGGTGAGAGGCTTGCGACGCTTCCGAAAGGTCTGGAGACGCAGGTCACGACCGAGTTCGACCGCGAGGGTGTCAACTTCTCCGGCGGCGAGAGCCAGAAGGTCGCGATCTCCCGCGCCTTCTACATGAACGCGGACATCCTGATCATGGACGAGCCTTCGAGCGCCCTCGACCCGATCGCCGAGTACGAGCTCAACCGCGCGATGAAATCCGCGGCCAAAGGCAAGACCGTGTTCTACATTTCCCACCGGCTCTCGACCACCCGCGACGCGGACCGCATCCTGATGCTCGAGAACGGACAGATCGTCGAGGAGGGAACGCACGAAAAGCTCCTCGCCCTCGGCGGCAAATACGCCCAGATGTGGCGCGTCCAGGCCGGCCGCTACGAAGTGTCGTAGGTGACAAGGGGACAGTTCTTTTGTCACGGTTGTGACAACCGGGGGCTGTCCCTTTACCATCTTTTGGTGTATAATCAAGCGAGACGGAACACGAAAAGAGAGGTGTGAATTCATGGAGGAGCGACGTCAACCGGTTGTGATTGCGCAGTCGGAGCGGTTCGGGGAAGAGGCGAAAGCGCTTGCCGGACGGCTCGGGATTGCATTTTACGGCGTGCCGGAAGAGGCATCGTCCCGCGGAATCCCTGCGGATGCGGAGGATGTGACGCTGTTGCGTCTCGGGGACGACGGACTGTCGCTGTGCTCCGCGGCCGCCTCATTTTCGGACGGGAAAATGACGCTCTTTGAGATCACGGCGTCGCTGCGCGCGGACCTGACCACGATGGGTTCGCGGCTCGGAAAGCGCAGGCTGGTCGACGAACTTTTGGTTCGCGCAGCCAACGTCAAGGGCGATCATAAGGCGATGGTCGCGGTCGATGCCACGGCAGGCTTCGGCGAGGATTCAATGCTTCTGGCGGCAGCGGGCTTTCACGTTCGCATGTACGAGTGCAATCCGTACATCGCGGCGCTGTTGGAGGATGCGATGAAGCGCGCGCGGGAGATTCCTGCGCTGGCGCCGGTTCTGGCGCGCATGGAACTGACGTGCGGCGACAGCATTCCGGCCCTTCGGCAAATGCAGCCCTCCCCCGAGGTCGTGTACCTCGACCCGATGTTTCCGGAGCGCACGAAGAGCGCGGCGGTCGGCAAGAAGTTTCAGCTTCTGCACCGGCTCGAGGCGCCCTGTCCGAACGAGGAGGAGCTCCTCGCGGCGGCGATGGCGGCACACCCGCGCCGCATCGTGATCAAACGCCCCTTAAAGGGCGACCGGCTTGCCGGCGTCAAGCCGTCCTTCTCCATCAGCGGGAAGGCCGTCCGCTACGACGGAATCGATCCGATTTCGTTCGGAGGTGGCAATCCTGCTGCGGATATGGTATAATCGCGGTTGGTGAGATGACAAGGGGACAGTCCCCAGTTGTCATCTTCGACCGAGGTGACAACTGGGGACTG
>JAFZWG010000042.1 GCA_017617395.1 Lachnospiraceae bacterium | reverse complement strand
CATCGGTGTGGCCAGCGTAGGCTGCTCCGTATTTACCTACAACTATTTTGAGTGTGATATGGTTCAGGCCGCTCACGGACGTGCTCCGGCGGTTGCGACCGGCGTGAAGAGAAGCGATCCTTCGAAGATCGTCTTCACGTATCAGGGCGACGGCGACCTTGCTTCCATCGGTACCGCTGAGACCGTTCATTCGGCAGCGCGCAACGAGAACATCACCATCATTTTCATCAACAACGCAATCTACGGCATGACCGGCGGCCAGATGGCACCGACCTCCCTCCCGGGACAGGTGACGCAGACATCTCCTTACGGCCGTGACGTCAACACGGTAGGTTATCCGGTTCGCATCTGCGAGATGCTCTCGCAGCTTGAGGGTCCGTCCTACCTGGAGCGTGTTGCCGTGAACAACGTAAAGAACGTTAAGGCTGCGAAGAAGGCCATCAAGAAGGCGTTCCAGAACCAGGTTGAGGGCAAGGGCTTCTCGTTAATCGAGGTTGTTTCCACCTGCCCGACGAACTGGGGCAAGACGCCCGAGAAGGCGATGGAGTGGCTCGAGGAGAACATGCTTCCTTACTACCCGCTCGGCGTGTACAAGGACAAATACGCAGACAAGGAGGGCAAGTAATATGGCACAGACCGGTATGCTTTTCGCAGGCTTCGGCGGACAGGGTATTCTGTTCTCCGGCAAATTCTGCGCTTACGACGGCTTGATCTCCGATAAGCAGGTCAGCTGGCTTCCTTCCTACGGCCCCGAGATGCGCGGCGGTACCGCGAGCTGCAGCGTCGTGTTCAGTGACGAGATCATCGGTTCCCCGATCGTTACGAACCCCGACATCCTCGTGGTTATGAACCTTCCGTCCCTCGACAAATACGAGCCGGCGGTAGTTCCCGGAGGCAAGATCTTCTACGACTCGACGCTCATCAGCCGTCCGATCGAGAGAACGGACGTTACGGCGTTCGGTGTTCCCGCGACGAAGCTCGCTGCGGACAACGGTATGCCCACGCTTGCGAACATGATCCTCGTCGGTAAGATGATCAAGGAGACCGGCATCATCTCGACGGAAAATATCGACAAGATCATCGACAAGATCGTCAGCGCCCGCCATCAGGATCTCAAGGAGCTCAACGCGAAGGCGATCAAGATGGGTTTTGACTACCAGGATTGATCGTGAGACAACAGTAGAATGGACATGTAACGGCTTCGGCTGCCTCATTTTTCGAGGCGGTCGGGGTCGTTTTTGTATCGCGCGCGGGCGCGCGAGGCGGGGTTTTCGGGAAAAGATGACAAAATATCGGATATTTGCACAAAAAAACCGCCGAAAATATAAATAATGAGTGCATTCCGCACGATGGTGTGTTAAAATATCTTATAATCCTGATACTGACGGGACATGCGCGTGCGTGCGTGTATGCACAGACGTGCGCATAGATAGGCAGAGGAGGTAGAAGAAGTATGATTAGAAAACGGCTTCGAGTTTCGGCGGGCTGGACGTTGCCGATTTTGTCGGCGTTGGTTGCGGCTGTCACCGTTGCGGCATTTATCGTGAACGTGTGGCTGACAACGTCTCTGTACGACTACGAGATTCTGAGTGAAATTTCCGTCACGGACACCCTTGTCAAGGTCGGTTGGGGCATCCGGTTGGCAGGTATGGTGCTGTTCTTCCTGTTCGTGTTGGCAGTAGCGAAGAAGAGCCTGCAGCTGATGTCGCTCCCGGTGGTCCTGTATGCGATCGGAACCGTCGTCGGACAGCTCCCGAGCATCCTCGACGGATCGATCTCGCTGGAAGGCTGGATCATCGTTGTGACAACCGTCGTTATGGCATGGCTGTTCGTGCTGGTAGCCACCAACACGCTGCAGGCGAAGGAACCGATTGTTGTGATCGGATTGATCGCGCTCGCGGGAATCGCCGTCCTGACAGTGATGAAGATGGAACCGTTCTATATAAACCGTGAGGTCTTCGGCGAGAAGAAATGTCTGGCGCTGTCCGAGCTTGTTCGGCTGGCAGGATTTTTCCTCTCCATCACGCTGCTTGCCCTTTCGCTCGAGAATATGTTCCGGGCAGAGGTTGAGCAGAAGGATGGCGAAGGCGCGAAGGAAGGCGACGGCAAGAAGGCCGAGGATCCTGACAAGAAGGATGGCGACCGCAAGCTGACGAAGGCCGAGAAGGCCGAGGAGAAGAAGGCTGCCAAGGCGGATGCGAAGGCTGCCAAGTCCGACGGCAACACGGTCAACTGGGCATTGCTGCGGGCACCTGCACCGGACGGTGATAAGAAGAACGCCGAGGAGAAGACCGACGGGGAGCAATCCGAAGTCGATGCGCTTGTCTCGGAATCGGCGGAGGCAGCAGCGCTGGAGGTTTTTCCAGAGGCCGCAGAGTCTATCGAAGAGGGGAATCGCAAGATAGCTGAGCTCACGGAGACGGAGCCGACATTCGAGGAGGAGATGAATCTCCTTGACGAATTCGAGGCCACCCGCCCGGAGGCACCTCTTTCCGAAACCGAGGTAACCGCAACCCCGGCTTCGATATCCGCGGAGGACGGCGTCGAGATTGTTCAGTATGCCGCTCCTGTCGAGGATGAGACTCCTGCGGAGGAGAAGACGTTAGCACAGCTTCTTGCGGAGAGAGGACTGGCCAACCATAAGAGTGAACTCTTCGACGAACCGTTCGACGATTCGCCGGAGGCTGATTATTCGACCCCGGTTCGCCCGACCTATCGGGAGACGAAACCGGAGGAGCCCGAGGAGGTTGCCGAGGCTGTCGAATCCTTTGCGGATGACGCAGCAGCTGAGGTTGCCGAGACGGCAGCGGCAGGCGATGTGATCGCCGCCGAGGCGGAAGAGGCAGCCGGTTCCGTAGCGGCAGCGACCGCAGCAGCGGCCGAGCTCGCACAGGAGCTCGCCGGCGAGACTGCAGAGGAAGTGACCGAGACGTCGTCGAAGTTCGAGGACATCTTCGGAGGCTCCGAGGCGGAGACCGAACCCGTGATCGAGGCGGAGCCGGTGAAGGAGGTCGAGGAGAAGACCGAATTTACCGAGAAGAACCGCAAGCGCGATGCCGCAGCCCGCATCCGTTCCGCAGCCGAGAAGATCGCTTCGGAGGAACCGGAGCTGACCGTACCGGTGACACCGGTTACCGGCAACCGGCTTCAGAAGGTTCTGAAGGAAGAGGTCATCACGGACCGCGACCAGCAGCTGATGCAGCGCCGTCGCGTGAACGCATTTGCCGTCATCGGATTGATCATATCCCTTGCGGCGGTTGCCGTCGGTGTCCTGACCACCTTCAAGGTAGTCGAAATCGAAGCGCTGAAGAACGAGCAGACCTGCATCATGATCTTCGGCTTCGGATTGCTCGGATTCCTGATGGCCGGCACGCGACTGTTCTATAAGGAATATTACACCAAGACCGTTCTCAACGAGCGCAAGGTGACACGCGAGGAGAGCAACTGGGAAGAGTACGTTGCGAACTGCCTCGAGGAGGACGAGAAGAACATCGCCGCCCTCGCTCAGAACTACGTGCGCATGACCGAGATGTACGGACATCTCCTTGAGACAACGGCAGAGTTGACCAACAACATCAAGGCGCTCAACGTTCGCCAGACCGTAACCCCGTCGCTCACCGCGTCGGAGGAGCCGCTCTTCACGGAGCGTGCGTCGGAGGCACCGGTTGAGGAGACGCCTGTCGAAGAAGCTCCTGTTGAGGAAGTTCCGGTAGAGGAAGCTCCCGCCACGGAAGCACCTGCCTATGAGGAGCCCGTGTTCGAGGCAGCTGCCGAGGAAGCACCCGCATACGAAGAGCCTGCATATGAGACTCCGGCTTATGAGGAGCCTGCATACGAGACTCCTGCTTACGAGGAACCCGCATACGAGACCGTGACCGAGGAAGCACCCGCATATGAGGGACCTGTATTTGCCGACGATGAGAAGGCATATGAGGAGTCCGCATTTGCAGCTGGTGAGCCGGCATACTACACCGGCGATGAGACCGAGGAAATTGAGAAGGAAGCACCGGTTCTGCCGGATCCCGCATCGCTGATGCGCAAGGACGAACTTCCTTATGAGACAGAGCCCACGGCGGCAGCCGAAGGTTCGACCTTCACCGAGGAGACGACGGAGACCGCAGCTACCGATGAGCCTGCGGCCGAGACGACCAGCGAGCCCAAGCCGGCAAGCACCGGCGGAGCATCCGCGAACGCGGCAATCCTCTCGTCCCTCTTCTCCGGCAAATGGTCCAAGAACCGCAAGGAAGAGCCGGAAGAGAAGAAGGAAGTTCCCGCTTCCGAGCCTGCTCCCGCAGAGCCTGTCAAGGCAGCGGCTGAGACCGAGGCTCCGCACACCGGCAACTACAACGAATTCCTGATCAACTCGATGTTCGGCAGAAAGCCCGCAAAGCCGGCGCCGGTCGAGGAAGTGAAGGAAGAGGTTGCGGAAGCGGTTGAGGAAGTTGCTGAAGAGACAGCGGAGGCTGTTGAGGAAGCAGCTGAGGAAGTTACGGAGACCGCAGAGGAAGTTGTAAGCGAAGCAACCGAGGCAGTCGAGGAGACCGCTGAGGAAGTTATCGAGGAAGCAACCGAGGCAGCCGAGGAGACCGCTGAGGAAGTAGTCGAGGAAGCAACCGAGGCAGCCACGGAGACCGCTGAGGAAGTAGTCGAGGAAGCAACCGAGGCAGCCACGGAGACGGTTGAGGAAGCGACTGAGGCTGCAGAGGAAGTTGCAGAAGAATTCACCGAAGCTGCGGAAGAATTTTCCGAGGCTGCGGAGGAGACAATAGAAGAGACGGCACAGGCCGCCGAGGAGACGATCGAAGAGGTTGCCGAGGAAGCGGAGAAGATGCCGAATTACGTGATGACCGGAATGGAGTCGACGCCGAGCTACACGACGGAGACTGCGGCGATGACGGATGCATTTGCCAAGACCGAACAGGTCGTGGAAGAGGATGACCTCACGAATGCGTTCGTTCAGTCCTCGGAGGGCGATTCCTGGAACACCGTGAAGCCTTTGTTCAGCCAGTTCGGCTACGGAGCGCTGGCAAGCGGTGAGGAAGATGCACCGATCACCGGGAGCTACGGAAACGTCACCACGTACGATGAGCCCGCACAGAAAAGCTACGAGGAGCCAAAGGCCACGTCCGAAGACATCTGGGGCGCGGCACCTGCCTGGCAGACCCCGAGCGAAGAGCCTGAGACGACGGAGGCAAACGAGGAGCCCGCAGAAGCATTTGCGGAAGCGGAGCCGGTTGCCGAAGCAGTTGCAGAAGCTGCAGAAGATTTTACGGAAGCGTTTGCGGAGCCTGCAGCCGAAGCGGCAGCGGAGACCGTGACCGAGGCGGCAGCGGAGGTTGCGGCGGAAGTCGAGCAGAGACGTCCCGCATACCGGCCGTCCATCTACGGCACGGATGTGTTGATCGATGAGAACGCCGGCGACGAGATGCCCGCGGTGAACATTCCGCCGATGGCGGAGGAAGCGCCGGAGGAAGAGCCGGTCGAGGAACCGATCATGACCGAGCTTCCGACATTCACCGGAGTTCCGGATTACTCGAACGACGAGCCGGTACCGGAGGATGACGCGGCGGAAGATATGTACAACGGTTCGTACCGAAGCAAGTATCTCTCCTCGCTGCGCACGGCGAAAAATGACAGAAAGAAGCAGTTCTTCTTCGAGGACGAGGATGACTTCAGCGTCGGAGAAGATGACAACAGCGTATTCCACGGAGCGGAAGTACCGCAGATGGCAATCCCCGAGGATGAGCCGGCGGCCGAGGATGCGGACGGCATGTTCGCGGAACCGGACCTTCCGATGACGGAGCTGGATTTTGCGGAGCCCGAGCTTCCGGAGGAAGCACCGGCGGCCGAGGAGGTCGTTCCGGAGGCGGCACCGGTTGCGGAGGCAGTCGAGACGGTTGCCGAGGCGGTCCAGGAGTCGGTGGAGGATGAGAGAGCAAGGCTTGAGGCGCGTCGCAGGATGCTCCAGGAGCGGCTCGATCAGATCCGAAAGAAGAACCAGATGAACCAGTTCGACGATCTTTCCGATCTCGATGACGAGGGTGTGTTCTTCCACAAGTAAGAAATTAATCAAAAGGAGGAGGCTTCCGAAGCCTCCTCCTTTTTTGTCGGTTGCAATCTAATTGCCTTACTTGCAAGCGTTGTAGAGAGCGCTACGCAGTTTTTGTGCATAGGTTTCTGCGTCTTTCTCTATAAACTGGTCTTCGTAATTTTTAGGGTGATCAGGGTCGTATTGGATATAAACCCCTGCTCTGCGATTGTATTCTACAAGGTATTGGAACATGGTTCCGTCGTATTTGCTGATACGTGCCTGCCAAACATGGCGATATTCGTGGAAGAGAGTGATAACTAGGTTTTCTGCATCGGTTTTGCATTTTGCAGGGTTGAGATAAATTGCAAGAGGCTTTCCGGTTTCATCGTCATACTTTAAGTAACCGAATTCATCTTTGTCAAAGGGAAAGTCGGACGTGTAATAGACAGTAACCTTTTGCGAATCGGATAACCCAAGGTACTTTCTTATTTCTTCTCCGAGGGTTTTTATCAGAGCCTTTTGGTCGGCAATTGTTTTTTTAGACCAGTTGGAGTCGAACTCGATTTTTTTGTAGGCGCTTTTCAAGCTGTTTGTCAATGAGAAGACGGTCGGCCCCATGTAAGGGTATGTAGTTATCTTGTCCGGGACAATCTTCTGCTGGATTATAGTTACTTGTTTTGTCTCATAACCATTCGAGAACGTGACAGAACCGCGTCGCTCTGAGAGACTTGTGTTAGGATTGGCAAAGATTGTCACCTTGTTTCCGCTGACTTCTGTGCGGAGCCAGGGGTTGTTCGGGGTTGCGGTCAATGTCTTACCGGTGGAACGAACATAAACGGTAGTTGAGACCGGGTTGATCTTGGTTTGCACACCGCGAACCGTTATTGTGTTGACCAGCCTTGTGCGTGAGGAGTCTTCAAAAACTTCAACTCGTGGATACTGCGTAACTGAAATGGTACGAAACAGCGAACCGGAGGTTATGCTGATGGAACTGGTGCGTGTTGAGGTACTGTCCAGATAGTCGACGTAAATAGTGAGCTTGTTGCCGGAAATGCTGGTGTGAATCCAGCTGGCTCTGGGAGTCGCGGTGTAAGAAGATACACCGGAGACTGTAACTGTGGTTGAAGTAGAAAAATGGTTGAAGTACAAATCGTTGCTGCTTAAGCCGATAGAAGCCGCAGCGTTTACAATGGAAGGCAACGCCCGAGCCGGCTGTGTCAGGCCGGTGAGGCTGAGGGAGAGCATCAGAACCAAGCCGAGGGTGGCTATTATCCGACGCAGGGTGGATTTGTTGTTCTTTTTCATGTAGAACCCCCAATAGTATAGTATTTGCCGCGAAGGGCATAGGAAAAGAATAACATGTTCCTACAGAAAAGTCAATATGATTTACCAAGAAATAATTAAACGATGACGGGGGCAGCGGCTGTTGCAATTCATTCGCCGACATGATACAATGAATACGCTGTTTGTTCGCTACAATAATAACGAAAGAGATGAGGGAATACGCATGTATAATAAGATTAAAGTTCTCCTTGCTATGGTAGCCTGCCTGGTCCTCGGCGTTGCGCTTGCGGTGCTCGGGCTTAACACGCGTTCAAAGTTGAAGAATGCGAAGGATATCACGAAATTTGACAAGTTCGTGGCAGGAGAATGGGTTAAGGGAACGACCGACGAGGTTATCGACTGGTATTGCAACGAGACCAGCGAGAAGAACGGTAAGAAGACCGAGAATTTCCGCTGGTACTATTGCTGGTTTACATCGATTAACTATCCGGACGGCGGCTATATCGGCGTCAAGGTTCCGGCTTCGGAATTCGATAACTATGAGAAACTCAAGAACAGCAACCTCGAGTATGAGCTGACGTTCCAGGGCGAGCTGAAATCGTGCGAAGGTGATATTGCCAAGTATAAGCAGCAGTTCGAGAAGGAATGGCAGAAGCAGGTTGACAAAGAATACGGCACAACCGGCTACAAGATTTCGGATTACTGCCCGAACTACTATATTGAGCTGAAGACGACCAAGCAAGGCAACATCATGATGATCATCGGCGGATTGCTGCTTCTGGTCGGCGTGGTTACGCTTGTGTGCACTATCCTCGCATCGCGCAAGGAGAAGAAGGACGAGAACGATTACTATTCGCAGAAAATGGGCGTGAACGGCCTTTACGGTGTCGGTGGCAACAGCGTGAGCCCTTACGGCGCAAACGGCGTGAACACCGGAACTACGGATCTTACGACCGGCGGCGTTGCGAACGCCAACGTCGGTGCGGCTGCGGGCTACAACAGCTTCGGTGAGCAGGACGAGCTCTCGAAGATGCTTGCTGAGGAGGATCAGAAGGTTTCCGAGTACAACTTCCAGACGAACCTTACCGGCAGCGACCGTGTTGAGGACGACAAATAAGCCTTCAAAGGCAAACGATACTTAATTGACCGACGGTGTGGAGGGGCGAGTCATGAAGCGCAAGAAGCTTAGAAAGCTGATGAGACTCTGCCTGATTTTGGCAGTAGTCTCCGGGATGACGATGCTTGTGGGCATCATCATTTGCGTGCGCGCAAATCGTCTCTCTGACGCCTATGATTCCTCGCCCGTAGATCTGGGAAACCCCGGCAATGCGTTTCTGTATGATGAGCGGTATTGCAAGCTGGAAACCTCGCGTGCATTATCACACCTTGTGGACGTCACGGACAGCGGTTCGGAGCGAAGCGACAACTACCGGTATTACGCGGTGTATGTGAGCTCGAACCCGCAGCGGTTTGTGCTGGTAAGGGTGGAGGAAGAGGATTTTCCGACGTATGAGAAGCTGGCGAGCGGCGAGTCTAGCAAACCGCTTGTGGTGCGCGGACGTGTGCATCCTCTGAGCGACGGCGTGAAGGACTCCTTAAAGATTCTGGTCGATTCGCTGAAGGCAATGGACACCTCGGGGCGGCAGGATTACGACAAGATGTTTTTGGATGTCTACCTCGAGCCGGAGGAGCCGAAGGACTACAGCGGATTGATGAGCTTCGGTCTGTGGCTGGTGCTCGGCGGGCTGGTGCTCGGCGGTGCGGGAGCCTTCGGCAAATGGTATTTCGGCCATCAGGAGATGCTCTCGCGAGTCGTTACGGCGGCGGAATTCGAGCGAAAAAACCGCAAGTGGGAAAACCGATAGGATGAATGTAAAACGCAGATTTTGTTTTTGTGTATACAAAAGAACAAAATTTGCGTTTTCCTATTGCAATCGGAGAATGTTTTGAGTATAATCAAAGCCGTGAGTTCGGTTTGACGCTTTAACGCGTCGAAGAGTGACCGGACAGCCACGCGAACACGGTGTTGCGCGGGCAATGTTATACAATTATCACTTAGGAGGATAATATCTATGTCTTATGTTGATGAAGTATTGGAGCTCGTAAAGAAGAAAAATGCAAGCGAGCCCGAGTTCATTCAGGCCGTTACCGAGGTTTTCGAATCCCTGAAGCCCGTAATCGAGGCCAATGAAGAGAAGTACAAGAGAGAGGCTATTCTGGAGCGTATCACCGAGCCTGAGCGTCAGTTCAAGTTCCGCGTTCCGTGGGTTGATGACAAGGGCCAGGTTCGTGTAAACACCGGTTACCGCGTACAGTTCAACTCCGCAATCGGACCGTTCAAGGGTGGTATTCGTCTTCATCCTTCCGTAAATATCGGTATCATCAAGTTCCTCGGTTTCGAGCAGATCTTCAAGAACTCCCTGACCAGCCTTCCGATCGGCGGCGGCAAGGGTGGTTCCGACTTCGACCCGAAGGGCAAGAGCGATCGTGAGATCATGGCATTCTGCCAGAGCTTCATGACCGAGCTCTGCAAGTACATCGGCGCTGACACCGACGTACCGGCGGGCGACATCGGAACCGGCGCACGTGAGATCGGTTTCATGTTCGGACAGTACAAGAGAATTCGCGGCCTCTATGAGGGCGTTCTTACCGGTAAGGGTCTTTCCTACGGCGGTTCCCTTGCGAGAACCGAGGCTACCGGCTACGGTCTTCTGTATTTCACGGATGAGATGCTGAAGTCCAACGGTATCGACATCGCAGGCAAGACGGTTGCGGTATCCGGTGCCGGCAACGTAGCAATCTACGCTATCCAGAAGGCACAGCAGCTCGGCGCTAAGGTTGTTACCTGCTCCGATTCGACCGGCTGGATCTATGATCCCGAGGGTATCGACGTTGATCTTCTTCGTGAGGTTAAGGAAGTTAAAAGAGCACGTCTTACCGAGTACGCAGCAGCTCGCAAGAGCGCTCAGTACCATGACAAGGCAGCTGAGGGTACCAACCAGTGGACCATCAAGTGCGACATCGCTCTTCCTTGCGCTACGCAGAACGAGCTTAACATCGATGATGCGAAGACGTTGGTTGCTAACGGCGTAATCGCTGTAGCAGAGGGCGCTAACATGCCTACCACGATCGAGGCTACGAAGTACTTCCAGGCGAACGGCGTTCTGTTCGCACCCGGCAAGGCTTCCAACGCCGGCGGCGTTGCTACCTCCGCACTCGAGATGAGCCAGAACTCCGAGAGACTTTCCTGGAGCTTCGAAGAGGTTGACGCTAAGCTTAAGAGCATCATGGTTAACATTTTCCACAATGCTGACAATGCTGCAAAGAAGTACGGCATGGAGGGCAACTACGTAGCAGGCGCTAACATCGCCGGCTTCGAGAAGGTTGTTGACGCTATGCTTGCACAGGGCGTTTGCTAATTATCATTCAGAACTACCGTCGGGCAGGGTGTTTTACCCTGCCCGATTTTTTGTTTTACCTACCGAGAAACCGGTTGAATTCCGCGCGCCTGCGATGCTATAATAGTACGAAAGAAATATGCGGAAAATGCGCTTGATCTTAGACAGCGAGAAGGAGACGCAGATGCAGAACAACATCATCGAAAAGGAAATCGGCGCCATCGTCGGAAACATCCTTGCGGATTACAAGGAGAACCGGTCCATCGACAAGCTGGATCTGTTCCGCCAGCCGCAGAAGGATCTGATCATCGATGTGCTTCAAAAACTGATCCGGATCATCTACCCCGGGTACTTCCGCGACGGTTCGCGCAAGTTTTACAACCTGGAAAATGACTACTCCGTGCAGATCGAGGATGCCGTCTTCTGTCTGAACAAGCAGATTGCGAGAGCGTTGCCGTACTCGGAGCGCTTTGCCGGACGCTCGCCCGAGGACGAGGAGCTGGAGACGGAGGCACAGCGACTTACGGTTGCATTTTTCCGCAGACTGCCCGCGATCCGCGAGTATGCGGAGGGGGACCTGGAGGCATTTTACGACGGTGACCCCGCGGCCAAATTCCGCGAGGAGATCATCCTTTGCTACCCGGGTGCGTACGCCATCTCGGTGTACCGCATCGCGCATGAGTTGTTCCGACTGGAGATTCCGCTCATCCCGCGAATCATGACGGAGCATGCGCACTGGCAGACCGGAATCGACATTCATCCCGGCGCGACCATCGGGCGCAACTTCTTCATCGACCACGGTACGGGCATCGTCATCGGCGAGACGACCGTCATCGGCAACAACGTCAAGATCTACCAGGGCGTGACGCTCGGTGCACTCTCGACAAGAGGCGGCCAGAAGCTACGCGGCAAGCGCCGTCATCCCACGATCGAGGATGACGTCGTCATCTACGCGGGCGCGTCCATTCTGGGCGGTGAGACCGTCATCGGCCGCGGTGCTATCATCGGCAGTAACGCGTTCATCACGAAGCCGATTGCAGCCGGTGCGCGTGTGAGCATCAAGAATCAGGAGATGACGATCAAGGACGTCAACGGACAGCCCACCGGCGAGGTCACGAAGACTGAGCTCGATCAGGATGAGAACTGGGCGTGGACGTGGATCATCTGAAACGGCTGCGATGCGAATGCGGCGGACAGACAGGAACGAAGAATATTAAAAACCGGAGGATATCCCTATGAACAAACTTACGGAAGAACTCAAGAAGGTCGGCACATTTTTCATCGCCACGGTTGAGGGCGATCAGCCCCGCGTGCGCCCGTTCGGCGCGGTAGCGGAGTTTGAGGGCAAGACCTATATCTGCACGAACAACACGAAGCCCTGCTATGCGCAGATGCTGGCGAATCCGAAGACCGAGATCAGCGCGATGTATCCGGACGGAGCATGGCTCCGCATCTCGGGCGAGCTGGTTCGCGACGACCGCGACGAGGCGAGAGCGGCGATGCTTGCGGAAAATCCGGGCCTCGGCATGATGTATCATGTCGGCGACGGCATCTTCGAGGTTCTCTACATTGAGAATGCGAAGGGCATGAAGTTCTCCTTCACGGCAGCTCCGGAAGTGATCGCGTGAGCGGGAGCGTGAAAAATAAGACAGCGAACGGGTCGGCAGACGGACGGAAGTCCGGTCGTGCCGACCGCTCTTTGCGTGCGCGGAAGATGCGCGCCTGCGAGATTGTAGGCCGCCTCAAGAAAGAGTATCCCGACACGCATTGTACGCTTGCGTACGATGAGGCGTGGAAGCTTCTTGTGAGCGTGCGCCTGGCGGCGCAGTGCACCGACGCGCGGGTGGACCGGATCACGCCCGTTTTGTATGAGCATTTTCCGACGGTCGCGGCGATTGCGGAGGCGAGTGAGGACGCGATCGAGGAGATCGTAAGACCGTGCGGTCTTGGAAGAAGCAAGGCGCGCGATATCAAGGCGTGCATGACGATGCTTCGGGATGTGTACGGCTGCCGCGTGCCCGACACGATGGAGGAGCTGTTGAAGCTGCCGGGCGTCGGCAGAAAGAGTGCGAACCTCGTGCTCGGGGACATCTACGGACAGCCGGCGATCGTCACGGACACGCATTGCATCCGGCTTGCAAACCGCATGGGGCTGGTCGACGGCGAGCGCGACCCGCACAAGGTCGAGAAGGCGCTTCGGGAGATCATCCCACCGGAGGAGAGCAACGACTTCTGCCACCGGATGGTTGACCACGGAAGAGCGGTGTGCACGGCGCGGACGGCGAAGCCGAACTGCGAGGCGTGCTGCCTTGCGGACATCTGCCCGAAGGTGCTGGGAGAGGGCTGCAATCGGATAATATAATATGTCAATGACATTGACGAACCACCACACTTTGTTGTACTACAGCGATAGTACAACACAAGATATAGTGGTTTTTCTTTGAAATAATGAATTTTTCGTGTCCGAAAGTATTTACAAACAAACTGACAAATGATAGTATTTAGAAAGGTGCAGAAAAAGCACAATTATCATTTTGAGGAGGTATCTATGAAACTTATCTATCAAGTGGAAGACAAGCCGAAATTTCCTCAGTTGATCGTGTTTGCGATCCAGCAGCTGCTGGCCATCATGACGGCGACCCTGGTTGTTCCGGTCATCATCAACGGCGGCGTTGACAGCGCGATCGCGAACGGTGAGATCAGTTGGGAATTCACGCAGAGAATGAGCCCGGCAGCGGCTTTGTTCGGCGCCGGCGTCGGAACTCTGATCTACCTCTTGTTTACGAAGAAGAAGAGCCCGGTATTCCTCGGTTCCTCCTTCGCATTCCTCGGCTCCATGGCTTCCGCATTTGCCGGAGCAGCGACCATGGCTGTCGGTTACCTCGGCCTGATCCTCGGTGCTGTGATGGCCGGCCTTGTTTATGTAGTAATCGCAATCATTGTGAAGAGCTGCGGCACGTCCTGGATTGAGAGACTGATGCCCGCTGTGGTTATCGGACCTACCGTTGCCATCATCGGACTTTCCCTCGCAGGCAACGCTGTCGGCGACCTCACGAACGGTTCCGAGCCGAAGCTTGCGCTTCTGTGCGGCCTTGTAACGCTCGCCGTGACGATGATCGCTTCCGTATACGGCAAGAAGAGCGGCAAGCTCATCCCGTTCATCTACGGTATTCTCGCGGGCTATGCGTTCGCTTTGATCCTCACGATCTGCGGCAACATCTCCGATACCGAGGAGATGAAGCTTCTCTCGACCGATTCCTTCAAGGCTCTCCTTGTTGACGACAAGGTAGCGTTCAAGACCTTCTTCTCGGTTCCGGATTTCACCTTCCTTTCCGCGAAGGGTGCCTTTGATGCATTTGAGTATTCGTACCTCCTGACGATTTTCGTGGCTTACGCGCCGGTTGCTTTCGTAGTATTCGCAGAGCACATCGCGGACCACATGAATATCTCCTCGATTATCGAGCGCAACCTGCTTGAGGAGCCGGGTCTTCACAGAACCCTCCTCGGCGACGGTGTCGGTTCCATGGCCGGCGCATTCTTCGGCGGCTGCCCGAACACCACGTACGGTGAGTCCATCGGCTGCGTAGCCATTACGAAAAATGCATCCGTTGTCTCCATCTTTGCGGCTGCCATCGGTGCGATCGTGATCTCGTTCGTTTCTCCGTTCATCGCTTTCGTTAACTCGATCCCGAGCTGCGTCATGGGCGGTGTCTGCATGGCACTCTACGGCTTCATCGCGGTTTCCGGTCTGAAGATGATTCAGAAGGTTGACCTGAACGAGAACAAGAACCTCTTCGTTGTTTCCGTAATCCTGATCGCAGGTGTCGGCGGCCTTTCCGTTTCCTTCGGCAAGGTTACGATCACCGAAGTTGCCTGCGCTCTGATCCTCGGTATCCTCACGAACCTTCTGCTCAAGGGAGCGAAGAACACGGAGACCGTGGAAGAAGTTGCAGCGGTTGAGGAAGTTGCGGCTGAGGATAAGACCGAGTAATCGGGGTTCATTTTCCGAATGCTGTTTTGAAATGACTTTGGATTATGTATGAAAATGCGGGGCTGCCCGATTGGGAGCAGTCCCGCGTTTTTGTTTGTTTTCGATTTAGCTCGTCGACTTACTCGTCGGCTTTGGTCTCGATGCCCGGGTCGAAGGAGGGCATCACCGAGAGCTTGAAGAGGTTCTTGCGGTGCAGGCTGTCGATCCGCGCCTTGTCCTCGGCGCTGTCGATCTCGCCGGTGCGGATGTAGCGGTCAAGCGTCGCATACGTAAAGCCCAGGTTGTCCTCGTCGGTCTTGCCGCACAGGCCGTCGGAAGGCTTCTTCTCGATCAGCGCTTCCGGCACGCCGATCAGGCGGGCAAGCTCCTTGACCTCCTGTACCGTAAAATGGCTGAGCGGGCTGAAATCGCCGACCGAATCACCGTAGCGTGTCGAGTAGCCGACCCAGTCCTCGGAGAGGTTACAGGTGTTGGCGACGCGGCCGTTGCAGCACTGCGAGACGCAGTACAGCGTCGACATGCGGAGGCGGGGCGGAAGATTTACGCGCGCCTGATTGCTGAGAGGAAGGTCCTTCGGGAGAGCGTTCACAAGGCCGTCGAAGGCATCCTTGATATTCACAACATAGTAGCGGATTCCCAGGTGCTTTACGAGCATGTACGCATACTCGATATCGGGCTGAACGTCGTTGGGCATCAGCACGCCGATGACGCGGTCCTTGCCGAGCGCCTCGACACACATCGCCGCGACGATCGAGCTGTCCTTGCCGCCGCTGATTCCGACGACCGCGTTGCATCCCGGGCCGTTCTTTTCGAAGAAGTCGCGGATCCACGCGACACACTGGTCTTTCATCTTTGCTGCATTGAATTTCATGAGCATGGGCTCCTTTCACGACAGAATCATTTTGCGCTGTCGGTTTTCACGCACATAGTACCATAATTTTACGAACGGTGCAAATACTTCGTCGGCAAATGCTGCGGGGCCGCGAGTTTTGCTTGCATTTTGCCGACAGAATGTTATAATCCGTATGGTGCGCAAGGAGGCAAAGTGTATGGTCAAAGTCGGAGTGTTGTGCCTGCTCACATGTCTTGTGATGATGGCAGCGATTGTCTGGAAACCGCGGATTACGATTCGCGGGGTCTTCTTTGATACCTATCCTTTGGTCGCGGCGGCCGGTGTAATTGCGCTTCTTCTTAGCGGCGGGCTTACATTCCGGCAGTTCGGGGCCGGCCTCACGGCCGACACGGCGGTCAATCCGCTCAAAATACTTGCGCTCTTTTTCTCAATGACATTTCTCTCGGTCTACCTCGATGAGGCAGGCTTCTTTCACTATCTTGCGGGCAGGACGCTCGCGCGTGCCGGAAGCGACCAGCGGAAGCTTCTCGCGTCGTTGTTCGTGACTGTCTCGGTTCTCACGGTATTTACCTCCAACGACATCGTCGTGCTGACCTTCACGCCGTTCATCGGGTATTTTACGAAGGCGGCGAAGATCAATCCGGTGCCGTACCTGGTGACGGAGTTCATTGCGGCCAATACCTTCAGCATGATGTTCATCATCGGCAATCCGACCAACATTTATCTCGCGAGCGGGGCGGGGATTGACTTTCTTGCCTACGTGAAGGTGATGTTCCTGCCGACGCTCTTCGCGGGCATTGCCGTGTATGTCGCGATCCGGCTTTTGTTCCGCAAGGCGTTGAAGGTTCCGATGCACGGGGAGGCGACGGAGGGGAAGATCCGGCACAAGCCGACCGTTGTTCTCGGAATGCTTCATCTCGGCGTCTGCACGGTTTTGCTGGCGGTCGGTTCGTACATCAACCTTCCGATGTGGATCATCGCCGTGTGCGCGGCGGGCAGCCTGATCGTGTGCACCTGCGTGATGAACGCGGTCACGCACCGCGGTCCGCGTCTTTTGTTCCGAAGCATTCACCGTCTGCCGTGGCTCCTGATCCCGTTCGTCATCTCGATGTTCGGCCTTGTTCTGGCGATGAACGGCAGCGGCCTGTCCGGGCGCATCGCCGACGTGCTCTCGCACGGCGACCCGATCTGGGTGTACGGCATCTCGTCCTCACTCTCGGCCAACATCATCAATAACATCCCCATGAGCGTGTTGTTCACATCGCTTCTGTCGTGCGGCAACGCGCCGCTTCATGCGGTCTATGCGACGATCATCGGCTCCAACCTCGGTGCGTACCTCACGCCGGTCGGAGCCCTTGCCGGCATCATGTGGATGTCACTTCTTAAGACCGTCGGAGTCGACTTCTCCTTCGGCAAATTCGTATCTTACGGCGTGCGCATCGCCGTCCCTGCAATCCTGGCCGCACTTCTCGGATTGATGCTGGCCGTTTAGGTGACAAAAGAACTGTCCCCTTGTCACATGCGCGGAGGTATGATAGAATACAGATGTATGTGTGCCGAGGGGGAAATGAAGTTCGGCTGCGAGGGAAAGGATATTACGATGGAAAAGCCTTGTTTGTCAATTGTTGTGCCCTGCTATAATGAGGAGTCCGTGCTGGGGGCATTTTACGAGGAGATTACGAAGACGGCGGAGAGCATCCGCGAGAAGGCGGAGTGCGAGTTTTTGTTTGTGGACGACGGTTCCGCGGACGGGACGCTTGCGATTTTGAAGGAGCTGGCGGAGAAGGACGAGAGAGTGTCGTACATCTCGTTCTCGCGCAACTTCGGCAAGGAGTCGGGCATTTACGCGGGATTGTCCAACGCTGTCGGCGATTATGTTGTTTTGATGGACGCGGATCTGCAGCATCCGCCGTGCTATATTCCGGAGATGCTCGAGGCGCTTCAGAGCGGCGAGTACGACAGTGTCGCGATGCGTCGCGTGGACCGCGAGGGCGAGGGGAAGATCCGCTCGTGGTTTTCGCGGATGTTTTACAAGCTTAACAAGAAGATTTCCGGCGTCGAGATTGTGGAGGGCGCGACCGATTTTCGCATGATGACGCGGCAGATGGTCAATGCCGTTTTGGACATGCCGGAGTACAACCGTTTTACGAAGGGCATCTTCGCGTGGGTCGGATTCCGCACGAAGTGGATCGGCTATCACAACGTGGAGCGAGTAGCCGGAGAGACCAAGTGGTCGTTCGGAAGCCTCGTAAAATACTCCATCAACGGAATTGTTTCCTTCTCCACGGTGCCGTTGGCGGTGTCCTCGTTTCTGGGCGTGTTGTTCTGTTTTGTAGCATTTTTCATGATGATCTGGCTGATTATCAAGACGCTGGTGTTCGGAAACAGCGTCAGCGGTTATCCCACGATCGTCACGTTGATCTTGTTTATGAGCGGTTTGCAGTTGATGATGTTCGGCGTACTCGGCCAGTACGTCGCGCGCAGTTACATGGAGGGAAAGCATCGGCCGATTTACATCGCGCGTGAGAAGAAGGTAAAGAAGCATGATTCACATTGTGATCAATGAGCAGGCGAAGAAGGGAAGAAAGAGTCCTCTTGCGAAGCTGACCGGCGTGCTCGAGAAGCGTTCAGTCCCGTACACGGTGCACAAGACCGCGGGGCCCGGAGATGCGACCGACATCGTTCGGGAGATCTGCGAGAGCGGAGAGAAGGCGGACGTCTGGGTTGTCGGCGGTGACGGCACGATCAACGAGGCGGTCAACGGCCTCGTGCTTCCGTCGCAGGTGACGCTTGCGGTGCTGCCGGGAGGATCGGGCAACGACTACGTGAAGGGCCTGGGACTTCCGTCGGACATCGAAAAATGCGCCGAGACATTGCTGGCGGCCAAGGATTGCCGCGGATACGACCTCGGCGAGATTGCGACGTACGAGATCAGCGGGACGGTAAGATTTGCCGGAAGCTGCGGAATCGGCTACGACGCGAAGGTCTGCCACGAGGTGGACAACTCGTCGATCAAGAAGATTTTGAACAAGCTTCATCTGGGGAAGCTGGCGTATTTTCTGGTGGCGCTTCGCCAGGTGTTCGCGAATCCGAGATTTGCCGCGACGGTCGTTGTGGACGGGGTGTCGCGGTCGTACAATGATGTCATTTTCCTCTGCTTTATGAACAACCGCTACGAGGGCGGCGGCCTGAAGATGGCGCCGGGAGCCAATCCCTGCGACGGCAAGCTGACGGTCGTGATGGCGCACGGAATCCGTCCGCTTCGGGTGCTGACGATGCTGCCGAAGCTGATGACCGGAACGCATGTGAAGCATAAGAAGGTGGATGTGATCTCGTGCCGTGAGATCGAGGTGATCACCGACCAGCGGCAGTACCTGCACACGGACGGCGATGTCCGGTGCCAGACGCGCCACGTGCGCGTGACGTGCGTGCCGGAGCAGATGATGATGCCGGCGTGCGGAACGGCGTATGCGTCGCGGTCGGCGAAATAGAAGCGCCCGTTAGGTGAACTGCTCCCAGAATTCGCGAAGGCGGTCGGGCAGCGACTCGCGCGTAACCGTGTGGATGGGCGTCCACTCGCGCGGGAAGAGGGCGCGGTACGAGGACGTGCCGAAGCGGTCGTCCAAAAGAAGAATGCAGCCGGCATCGTCGGTGGTGCGGATGACACGGCCGGCGGCCTGTAACACTTTGTTCATACCGGGGTAGAGATATGCGTAGGCAAATCCCTGCCCCGATTTTTGTTCGTAATACTCGCGGAACAGCTCTCGCTCGTTGCACACCATCGGAAGGCCGGGGCCGACGACGGCGGCGCCGATCAGCGAGTCGTTGCGAAGGTCGATGCCCTCGCTGAAGATTCCGCCCATGACGAACAAGCCGAGCAGGGAACCCTCGTGCTCCGTCTCGAAGGCGGAGAGGTACGCTTCCCGTTCGGTCTCGGTCATGCCGGCGGTTTGCACCAAAACCTCGCCGTCCCAGTCCGAAAAATGCTCTGCCACCTCGGTGACGAAGCGGTAGGACGGAAAGAACGCAATATAGTTGCCCTTGCGGGCGGAAACCATCGCACGGATGTAGGAGGCGATCTTCGCAAACTCCGAATTCGTGCGGTTTTTATATCTGGTGTCGACATCCCGCGCGACCATCACGAGGCGACGACCGGGGTCGAACGGGCTCGGCGTGTAGACGGCGTAGTCCTCGGGCACTCCGCCGAGCTGCTCCTTGTAGTAGGCAATCGGCAGAAGCGTCGCGGAGTAGTAGATTGCGCATCGGCCGCGGTCGATGCATTCCGCGAGAAACGCGGACGCGTCCATGCACTGCAGGCGAATGAAGAAATGGTTGTTGTCGCGGTAGTCGGCGTACGCCGTGTAGCGATCCTCGGCCCGCTCGTACATCTCCAGAAAATGCCGCAGGTTCAGGTACAGTTCAACGGCTTCCTCGGGTACGGGGAATTTGCGGTCCGCGAGCACGTCGGCGAGCGCGGAGCAGAGCCGTTCCGCCTTCATTGAAAACTCGGACAGAGCCGTCACGGCAGCGGTGCCGCTCCCGAGGACGGTGAAGCCGTCGCATTCGCGGCGGAAGGCGAGCATGACTTTGTTGAGCGCCTCGCACTGCCTCGATGCGGGCTTAAAATGCTCCTCTAAAGTGCGCTTGCACGCGAGCAGGTCCTCCTTCTCAATCTCCGCGGAATACATTTCCCGCGAGCGCTCCACGAGGTTGTGCGCCTCGTCGATGAGGAAGACGTAGTCGCGCTTGATGCCCTCGGAGAAGAACCGCCGCAGATAGGCGGTCGGGTCGAAGACATAGTTGTAGTCGCAGATGACGATGTCGGCGAACAATGCGATGTCGAGACTCAGCTCGTACGGGCAGACCTGATACTTCTCGGCGCAAGCAAGGATCGTCTCGCGCCGGATCGAAACGCCGGCGTCCGCCTGCCCGAGAAGCTCTAAGATGGCGTCGCCCACGCGGTCAAAATGCCCGTTAGCGCGCGGGCAGGAGACCGGGTTGCACTCCGGCGTGTCGAGGACACACAGCTTCTCCTTGGCGGTCAGAGTGATGGAAAAAAGAGTTGCGCCGTGCCCGCAGAGTGTGTCGCAGCACTCCTCTGCGACGGTTCTGGCAATCGTCTTGGCGGTCAGGTAGAAGATCTTCTCCGTCAGGCCGCGCCCCATTGAGAGGACGGCGGGGTAGAGGGCGGAGACGGTCTTGCCGACGCCGGTCGGCGCCTCGATGAAGAGCTTGCGGCTTTGCTGGATCGTTTTGTAGACGCCTGTCACCAGTTCCTTCTGGCCCGGGCGGTAGTCAAACGGGAACGGCAGCGTCTGCACGGAGGCGTTGCGGGCCTCCTTGTGGTCCTGCTCCCATTTTGCGTAGCGGCAGTATTCGCGGCAGAGCGAGAGAAACCATTCGGCGAGCTCCTCGCGCGCGAAGGTCTCATGAAAATACCGGATGTGTTCGGTGTCAAGATGCACGTAGGTCATGCGGATGGAGATGGTCGGAAGGTCGTGCTGGAGTGCCTCGATGTAGGCGTAGCAGCGCGCCTGCGCAAGATGCGCCGTGACCGGCGCGGAGAGCGTCTCCACGTCGCGGAGCATGCATTTGATCTCGTCGATGGTGTGGCCGAGCTCGGGGTCGTCGAAGATGCCGTCGGCGCGCCCCTCGATCGTGAGCGCGAACGTGCGGCCGTCGTACTCCAGAACTTCCTCGTGCTGGAGCGAGACTTCGGCGCGGTAGCCAGCGGACTGGCTCTTCTGAATCTTGCGGTGCATTCTTGCACCCTCGGCCATGGCCTCGGCGTCGCGGCCGGTGGAGCGGTTGTCGATGTCGCCGCTGCGGGTCACGAACTCCACAAAATCACGCACGGAAACGCGCACGCGAATCGGTTCGGTTGTGGGTGTTGCGGTGTTCATGACGATGCCGGGACTCCTTTTGCATTTTGCGCACGATCTGCGGTGACGGTTGGCCGAAGAAGCGGTGCGCTATGGAAAAAGTATACCACATTTGCGGGAGTTTGTCAGTTGCGGGAGGAAGGATTTGTAGACAAGCGGCGCAACTTTTGCTATAATGAATCGAACGGCGGTCGGACGGCTGCCGGGACGGCGCAAAAGCGCCGAAGAAACGGAGGACATACCATGAGTGAATTTGATGATATTTATGACAAGGACGAAGTGACGCTGTATCTCGACGATGACACCGAGCTTCGCTGTGACGTGATCGGCATTTTCCCCGGCCCGGGGGATCGCGAGTACATCGCGGTGACGCCGCAGGAGTGGGAAGGCGAGGGCGACCCCGAGGTGTACATCTATCGTTTCTGGGAGAACCCGGACGACGAGGAGGACATTCGCCTCGACGACATCGAGACCGACGAGGAGTTTGAGGCGGTTTCGAAGGCGTACGACGACTTCCTTGCAGACGAGTACCTTCTGGACGAGGACGACGAGGAGGAGTAATCTCCGGGTTGTTTTGTTACGGAAATGAATCGGTGCGGCGGCATGTCCCGTCGCACCTTTTTGTTTGTTCCGTTTTTTGTGTCACTGTTCGGGGAAGATCGTGTGCAGCAGCATGGACCTTGCGCACAGGCTGTAGGAGACGGTCTTCGGAAGCAGGAAGCGGTCGAAGCGGATCTTCAGACGGTCCTCCTCGAGCGAGAGGACGGTGCCCTCGCCGAACTGGCGGTGCGACACGCGCGTTCCGGGCGCAAGCGCCGAAGCCGGCAGAAGGATCTCCCCAAGGAATCCGGAGGGCGGAAGCTCCTTGCCGAAGCGCTTTTGCACATATAAAAGAGTCAGTGACCGGCGTGCTCGGGTCATGGCGACATAGAGAAGTCTGCGTTCCTCCTCGATGGTCTCGGGCAGGAGCGCTTTTTTGTGCGGGATGATGGTCTCGTTGCAGTCGCAGATGTACACCCGGTCGAACTCGAGTCCCTTCGAAGCGTGAAAAGTCATCACAGCGACGCCGTTGCCCTTTTTGTTCTGCTCGAGGCGGCGTCGTTCCTCGGCCTTGCGAAGCGCTTCCTCGACGCCCGTGAGAAGCTGCGGCACGGTCTCAAACCCGCGCGCGGCCTCGGCAAATTCATCAAGCGCCTCCAGCGCGTCCTCACCGTGCAGGCTTCCGCCCGTTACATGCGCATCGTAGCCTACCACCCTGCGGACATAGTTGACCGCGGCGTAGGGGTTCATCCGCGAGAGCATGGCGAGGTCATAGAGGAGCTTGTCGATGTTTCGAACGAGGTACTGCTTGCCGTCCTTCGCCGCCTGTGCGCGGATGGCCGCAAGGTCGATCTGCTCGCTAGCAAGGTAGCGCCTCTCCAGGTAGCGCTTCGGCTGGTTCGCAATCGCAAGCATCGTTGCGCGCGAGGTGTCGCCGTGCGCGGCGCGCAGGTAGGAGAGGACGACGCGGACCTGCGGGTTGTCGTAGAGGCAGGGCAGGAAGCCCCGCACGTCGTAAGGAATGCCCGCGTGTCCGAGCGCGTCGCACAGGCTTCGCATCTGCAGGTTCGTCCGGAACAACACGGCGATCTCCGCTGCGGGAACACCCTGCGCGATGAGAGAGGAGATCTCGGCGAGGAGGAGTTCATTTTCCGACGCGACCGTGTCGCGGCAGACGATGCGCAGCGCTTCGCCGGACGGGCTGACGGTCTCGTGCTCCTTGTCGTAGCGGACCGTGTTGTGCGAGATCAGTGCATCGGCCGACGCCACGATCTCGGGGGTGCTCCGGTAGTTGGCCGAGAGAGTGACGATGCGGCACACCGGAAAATCCTTCGGCATCTGCAGCATGATCTGCGGCTCGGACCCGCGAAAGCCGTAGATGGACTGGTCGTCGTCGCCGACCGCGAAGAGGTTGCCGTCCGCGCCGGCGAGCAGCCGCACGATGTCGTACTGCAGCCGGTTGACGTCCTGAAACTCGTCGATCAGCAGATAGCGGTAGCGGGAGCGCCAGAAGGAAAGCGCCGCGGAATCCTCGGTGAGCAGGCGGTTGGTGAGCAAAAGCATATCCTCAAAATCCAGCTTTCGCAGGTTGCGAAGCTCCTCGCGGTAGCGCGTAAACGCGGTCCGAAAGGTTGCGGCGTCGCATGAGGAAGGGCTGTATTTTCCGCGTTCTACTTCTGTAGAATCTACAGCGCGGCACTTGACCTTCAAAAACTCTTCATAGACGTCCCGAACGAGCGAGCGGTCCTCGGCGTACTCCGGGCGGATGGTGCTTAAGATGTTGCCCATCAGGTCCACGGCCTCGCCCTCGCGGAGAATCGAATCCGCGTTGTAGCCGCGCGCTGCCTGCAGCATGTGGAAGAAGCACGCGTGAAATGTGCCGAACGTGACGCCCGGGTAGGAGCGGCCGGTCAGACGGTCGAAGCGCTCCTGCATTTCCCGCGCCGCTGCGCGCGAGAAGGTGATGACCAGGATCGATTCCGGCGCGACCGCATGCTCCTCGATCAGATACCGCACGCGGTTCGTGATGACGAACGTCTTGCCCGAGCCCGGTCCGGCAATCACAAGCATAGGCCCGTCCTTGTGTCGGATGGCCTCCTGCTGGGCGCAATTTGCAATTGTGTTCATGATTCATACCTCCGAATTGAAGAAAGAGAAAAGAGAATCGAAGATTAAGAATTTGAGAAGAAGGTGACACGGGGACAGATCCCGTGTCACCTGAAATGAACTGTTTTGATGACAAAGGGACAGTCCCCAGTTGTCATCTCAGGGGTTGATGACAATTGGGGACTGTCCCCCTGTCATCTCATGAAAGCTTTTCGATACCGATGCGGATGCGGCGAAGGCTCTCGTCCTTGCCGAGGATCTCCATGATCTCGTAGGCGCCGCCGGGCGTCATCTGCTTGCCGGAGACGGCGGTGCGCAGAGGCCAGAGGCAGACACCGTTCTTGATCTCCTTCTCGGCGACGTAGTCCATGCAGAGCTTCTCCAGGGAAGCATAGGAGTAGTCGTCAAGCGCCTCGAGGCGGGGAAGAAGATCGTTGAGGACGCCGAGAGCGATCTCAGCGTTCGTCTTCATCTTCTTGTGCGTGTACATCTCGATGTCGTAGTCCGGAAGCTCCTCGAAGAAGTCGATCTTCTCGGCGATGTCCAAAAACGTCTCGATGCGGGTCTTGACGAGGTCGGCAATCTTGCGGAGATCGCAGTCTCGCTTGACAACCTCGCGGATGTAGGGAAGCGCGTACTCGTAGTAGCGCTCATTGTCCATGTTCTTGATGTACTCACCGTTCATCCAGCGAAGCTTCGTCATGTCGAACACGGCGGGGGATTTGCTGATGTGGTGGTAATCGAACCGCTCGATGAGCTCCTGAAGCGACATGATCTCGGTGTTGTCCTCCGGGCTCCAGCCGAGAAGCGCAACGAAGTTGATGATCGCCTCCGGAACAAAGCCCTGCTCGAGAAGATCCTCGAACGAGGAATGGCCGCTTCTCTTGGAGAGCTTCTGGTGCTCCTCGTTGGTGATGAGCGGGCAGTGGATGTACACCGGCTCCTGCCAGCCGAACGCGTTGTAGAGGCGCGTGTACTTCGGCGTCGAGGAAAGGTACTCGTTGCCGCGGACGACGTGCGTGATGCCCATCAGATGGTCATCGACGACGTTCGCAAAATTATACGTCGGATAGCCGTCGCTCTTGATGAGGATCATGTCATCGAGCTCATCGTTGTCAACGGTGATGGCGCCGTAGTTGGCGTCGGTAAATGTGGTCGTTCCCTCGGTCGGAATGTTCTGGCGGATGACGAACGGCATGCCGGCCGCGAGGTTGGCCTCAATCTCCTCCTTTGAAAGGGAGAGGCAGTGCTTGTCGTATTTGGTGATCTCCTTGCCCTCGCTGTCCACGACACCCTTGAGGGAATCGAGACGCTCCTTGGTGCAGAAGCAGTAGTACGCCTCGCCCTTCTCTACGAGCTCCCTGGCATACTTCATGTACAGACCGGACTTCGTGCGCTCGCTCTGTACGTAGGGGCCGAAGCCCTTATCCTTGTCCGGACCTTCGTCGTGCGTCAGACCGGCTTTCTCCATCGTGCGGTAAATGATGTCAACGGCGCCCTCGACGTAGCGTTCCTGGTCCGTGTCCTCAATACGCAATATAAAATCACCGCCCTCATGCTTCGCGGTCAGAAACTCGTACAGCGCGGTACGGAGATTGCCGACATGCATGCGTCCGGTAGGACTCGGGGCGAAACGTGTTCGAATCTTCATAAGCGGACCTCCCTGATCAGATAATTGTGAAACCCATATTAAACTCCCGGCCGCGTTTTGTCAAGGGAGAAGGGTCGCCCGCGCGTCGGAAAATGGACCATTTTCCGCTCAAAATCAGGCATAAAAAACACATGTGTCCGCGCGAGAAAAACAGTTGACATACACAAGAGAAAAATGCTATACTTGCTCATAGTGTGCGCGTGAAAACGGCGCGGCTTATGGGGGAGCCGGAAAAGCGCCGGAAACAGCTTTCGGAACGGGTGTTTCGGAGGCGGCAAGAAGAAAGGTGGTTGAGGATTTGAACATCTTGTTTTTTCTCACGCCGAAAAGCGAAGTAGCTTATGTCACGAATGAGTACAGCTTACGGCAGGTCTTGGAGAAGATGGAGTTTCACAGGTACCAGGCGATCCCGATGCTCGACCGGAACGGTCGGTATGTGGGAACCATCACCGAGGGTGACCTCCTGTGGGGAATCAAGAATGCGGCGGACATGAACATGCATGACGCGGAGCGCATTCCGATCACGAGAATTCCCCGGAGGCTGCATTTTACGGCGGTCAACGTGAATGCGGAAGTGGAGAGCCTGATCAAGGTGGCCATGACGCAGAATTTTGTGCCGGTGACGGACGACAACGACATCTTCATCGGAATCGTCAAGCGAAGCGATATCATGGAGTATTGCTTCCGGAAGATTCAGAAGACCGAAACAACGAAATAACAAAACAGGCAGGCAATCGAATGGATAGAATGGATACGGCAGAAAATGCCATGAACGATCAGACGGCTACGTTTGAGAACCGTCTGGAGGATTTGGTGCAGTACGGAAACGACCACGGCGGAAGCATCGAGTCGTCGTACATCAGCGAGCTGATGGGTGAGTACTGCAAGACGGTCGACCAGATTGAGCAGGTGTATGACTATCTGGAGGGACGCGGATTTGTCATCTTGAATAAGCAGGAGGAGTCGGACCTTGAGCCGGACGATCCGAACGAGCAGGCGCTTCGCAAGCTCGAGGCGGATCTGGGATCGCTGGACGATCTCGGTGCATTTGACGACGACGCGCTGTTGGATGCGGACGAGGATGTCCTTCCCGCCGACAACGACGAGCTCAACAGCATTGCAAACGCGATGTCGGACGACCCGGTGAAGCAGTACCTCCGCGAGATCGGCAATTTCGGACTGCTCACGGTGGACGAGGAGATCGAGCTGGCGACGAAGATTCTCGACGGCGACAGAGAGGCAAAGCGCAGACTTACGGAGGCGAACCTCCGACTCGTAGTCAGCATCGCGAAGCGCTATGTCGGCCGCGGACTTTCGTTCCTCGACCTCATTCAGGAAGGCAATCTCGGTCTGATCAAGGCCGTTGACAAATTCGACTACACGAAGGGATACAAGTTCTCCACGTACGCAACGTGGTGGATCCGCCAGGCGATCACGCGTTCCATCGCGGATCAGTCCCGCACGATCCGTATCCCCGTACATATGTCCGAGGTCATCAACAAGACGTACCGCGTGAGCCGCAACCTGCTTCAGGAACTCGGCCGCGAACCTACGGAGACCGAGCTCGCCGAGGCGATGAACATGCCGGTTGAGAAGGTGCGCGAGGTTCTCAAGATCAGCGCGGATCCGATCTCTATGGATACGCCGATCGGAGAGGAGGACGACAGCCATCTGGGCGACTTCATCAAGGATGAGCAGACGCCCGGCCCGGAGGAGGCAACGTCCTACATGATGCTTCAGGAGCAGATTGAGAAGCTCCTCAACACGCTGACCGAGCGCGAGCGCAGAGTCTTGAAGCTCCGCTTCGGCCTGATTGACGGACGCCAGCGAACGCTGGAGGAAGTCGGCAAGGAATTTAACGTCACGCGTGAGCGTATTCGCCAGATTGAGGCGAAGGCGCTTCGCAAGCTCCGTCATCCGAGCAGAGCGAAGTTGTTGAAGGGGTACGACGTATAATACTGTGAATGACAAAGGGCTGCCGGTGCGGCCCTTTTTTCATTTTCCGAAAACAGGGAAAATAAAAAGGCTGACGGGCAGCAGTTGCGCTTGCTCGTCAGCCTTATTGCCGTGCCTTGTTAAATTGTTGCGTTCTGCCCCTTGGCGCCGCGGGCGCGGTTGCGAATCCGCTTGGCGTTGAAGGTCTTGCCGTCGAAGACAAATTCCTCCGTGTTGACATCGAGGGAGGTGCCGTAGATGACAGCGTCCTTCTTGTCGAGGGAGATGGCGCGAACGCCCTTGGCGGTCTTGCCGAGCACGTTGACCTGTTCAAGAGGGAACCCTAAGGAGAGCTTGCGCTCGGTGAGGATGATCACCTTCTGTTTGCCGGAGCCGAACTCCGCGCTCGAGAGAGCGACGAGACCGACCAAAGCGTCACCGTCCTCGAGCTTCGTGGAGGCGATGACGGCGCGGTTTGTGAAGAACTCCGAGCCGGAGACGCATTTGATCCAGCCGTGCTTTGTGAGGAAGAGAAGCATCGAGTTGTCGAGCTCCTCAGCCGGCACTAAAAGAAGCGGCGTCTCCTGATCGATCTTTGTGAGCACCTGTAAAAGGGTGCCTTTTTCTTTGATGCGGCAGCGCGGAATCGCGGAAACCTTGAGCTGGTACATGTTGCCTTCCGCCGTGAAGATGCACAGGCGGTCGTTCGAGGTGATGCGCACGGTCTGCGTGAATTCCTTGAGGGCTTCCTCACCCGCCTTCTGGTAGGCGGTGACGTCGACGGCCTTGGTGTAGCCGAAGCGGTCCATGAGGATCATCAGGTCCTCGATCTTCTCCTCAACCACGTACTCTTTCGTTGCGGCGTTGGTGATCACCGTGCGGCGCTCGCGGGCGAACCGCATGCGGAATTCGAGAAGCTGCTGCTCGATGACTTTGTAAAGCTCGGAGCGCTTGCCGAGAATCTTGTTGTAGAGCTTGATCTTCTTGGTGAGGTCGTCCTGCTCCTCGGAGAGCTTGAGGATCTCGAGACCGACCAGCTTCTGCATCTGCATCGCGAGGATGGCGTCCGCCTGCGCGTCCGTGAAATCAAAGGATGCGGCGAGTTTTTTTGCCTCCTCGGTCTTGAAGCGGATGTCCGTGAGGTTGCCGGTGGTCAGGCAGTCCTTGACCTGGCGAACCGTGGACGAGCCGCGGATGACTTCGATGATGGCGTCGATGACGTCGACGGCGCGCATGAGACCGGAGACAATCTCCAGGCGTCGCTCCGCCTTGTCGAGGAGATAGCGGTACTCCTTCGTGTAGAGCTCCTCCTGGAAGTCGACGAACTCCTGCAGCATCGCGCGCAGACCGAACTGCCGCGGCTGGTTGTCCTTGACCGCCAGGAAGTATGCGGAAAATGTATCCTCCAGAGGAGTCTTCTTATACAGACCGTTCAACAGGTTCTCCACATCGCGGTCCTTCTTGACCTCGATGACGATGCGGATGCCTTCCTTCGAGGATTCGTCTCGCACATCGGCAATCTCGTCGAAGGTCTTGTTGCGCAGGGCGTCGGAGAGCGCTTCCATGAGCTTTTGCTTTGTGCCCGCGACGGTGTAGGGAATCTCGGTGATGACGATGTTGCGCTTTCCGTTGTCGCCGCCCTCAACCTGTGCCTTCGCGCGGATGCGGATCTTGCCCTCACCGGTCTCGTAGAGGGAGAGCAGCTCGTCGCCGTTGATGATCGTGCCGCCCGTCGGAAAATCCGGCCCGGGCAACAGCTGCATCAATTCCTCCGTGCTGACCATGGGGTCATGCATGACCGCGATGGCCGCGTCGATGACCTCGACGGGGTTGTGAGGCGGAATGTTGGTCGCCATACCGACGGCGATACCGGTCGTACCGTTGATCAAAAGGTTCGGGAGCATGGCCGGAAGAACCGTCGGCTCCTTCTCGCTCTCGTCGAAGTTCGGGATGAATTCGACGAGACCCTTGTCGAGATGCTCGAGCATCGTCATGGCACCCTCGGAGAGGCGCGCCTCGGTGTATCGCATGGCAGCGGCACCGTCGCCGTCGATGGAGCCGAAGTTGCCGTGACCGTCCACGAGCGGGATGGCGAGAGAGTAGTCCTCCGTCATGTGCACGAGGGCGTCGTAGATGGACGAGTCACCGTGGGGGTGATATTTACCCATGGTGTCGCCGACGATACGCGCGCTCTTGCGGTGCGGTTTCTTCGGGTCAAGACCGAGCTCGTTCATCGCGTAGAGGATGCGGCGCTGTACGGGCTTTAGGCCGTCGCGCACGTCCGGAAGGGCACGCGCGATGATGACGCTCACCGCGTAGTCGCGGAAGGACGTTCGCATCTCCTCGGCGAAATCAATCTGTATGGTGTCGTTTCGTTCGTTGTCCATGGAGTCTCTCCGTATTCAGCGGAAAATGCAACCATTTTCCGTGGTATTTTGCGTTCTTTTCCGGCGCGATTAAGCCTGCAGATCGAGGGTCGCGTAGCGGGCTTCCTTCATGATGAACTCGCGGCGCGGCGGAACGGCGCTTCCCATGAGAAGCTGTGTCGTCTCGTCGGCTTCCACCGAGTCGCCGATGGAAATCTGGGCGAGCACGCGGTGCTCGGGATCCAGGGTGGTTTCCCAGAGCTGGTTGGCATCCATCTCGCCGAGACCCTTGTAGCGCTGCACGTTGATGATCTTGCCGCCGTGCTCGAGCTCCTTGCGAAGCTTCTCGAGCTCGAAGTCGTTCATGAGGTACGCGCTGTGGCGCGCCTTCTTCTTGCCGGTCGTCTCGTACTCCACCTTGTACAACGGCGGAAGTCCGCGGTACACCTTGCCCTCCATAATCAGCTCCGGCATGAAGCGGTAGAAGAAGGTCAGAAGGAGCGTGCTGATATGTCCGCCGTCGACATCGGCATCGGTTAAGATGATGATCTTGTCGTAGCGGAGTTTGGTGATATCGAATTCGTCGCCGATGCCGCAGCCAAACGCTGCTATCATGGATTTAATCTCGTTGTTTTGCAAAATCTTCTCGAGGGTCGCTTTCTCCACGTTGATAATCTTACCGCGGAGCGGGAGCACCGCCTGGGTCTTCCGGTTACGCGCGGTCTTTACGGTGCCGCCTGCGGAATCACCCTCGACGATGTAAACCTCGCACTCGGAAGGCTTCTTGGAGGAGCAGGCCGCCAGCTTGCTCTTGGTGTCTACGTCGCTCAGCTGTTTTAAGACCGCGGTGCGGGCCTTGTCGCTGGCCTGACGGGCTTTTGCGGAGCGGGATGTATTTTCCAAAATGGTGCGAAGCACCTCAACGTTTTTGTCAAACCACCGCGTGACTTCCGCGGCGAAGACTTCATCGACGGCGACTTTCGCGTCGGTGTTGCCGAGCTTCGTCTTTGTCTGGCCCTCGAACTGCGGGTCGGGGTGCTTGATGGAGACGATGGCGACGAGGCCGTTTCGCACGTCCTTGCCGTCGTAATTGTCGTCCTTATCCTTGAGGAAACCGAGCTCTCTCGCGTAGGAGTTGAGAACGCGGGTTAAGGCGGTCTTAAAACCGGTCACAAGCGTTCCGCCGTCCACCACGTTGATGCGGTTGCAGTACGCGTTGATCTGCTCGGTGTAATCGTTGATGTACTGGAAGGCGACTTCCACCTCGATGTCGCCCTTCTCACCGCTGATGTACACCGGCTCGGGATGGAGCGGTGTCGCGTCGCGGTTGATATAGGAGATGAAACTCTTG
>JAFZWG010000041.1 GCA_017617395.1 Lachnospiraceae bacterium | reverse complement strand
GATAAACGCTGAAGGCATCTAAGCGTGAAGCCCCCCTCAAGAAAAGATATCCCATAGCATAAGCTAGTAAGATCCCTGAGAGACGATCAGGTAGATAGGTCGGGAGTGGAAGCACGGAAACGTGTGGAGCGGACCGATACTAATCGATCGAGGGCTTGACCTTAATTGTTACGAGAACGGTATGAATTTGTGAAAGGGCAGCCTTTCAGGCGAGGAAAGAGACGGTAGAGTCTCTTTTTCGCATATATGATCCTCGATAGCTCAGTCGGTAGAGCATCCGGCTGTTAACCGGAGTGTCGTAGGTTCGAGTCCTACTCGGGGAGTCTGGACTATGCAGCTAATCTGCATAGTCCTTGTTTTTACCCTTTCACTATGGTTGGAGGCAGGTATGACCTGGAGCATCACTTTCTTTGTGAGCAGCATTTTGCTGGGAATCGGGCTTGCGATGGATGCATTTTCCGTGTCGGTGGCCAACGGGCTGCACGAGCGGACGATGAAGCGTCCGAAAATGTGCCTGATTGCCGGAGTGTTTGCATTTTTCCAGGCATTGATGCCGCTGATCGGGTGGATTTGCGTACGGACGGTTGCGGAGAAGTTTCGCGCGTTCGAGAGGCTGGTTCCGTGGATCGCGCTCGCGTTGCTGGTATTCATCGGAGGAAAGATGATCTTTGACGGAATCCGAGGCAGCGAGGACGACAGCAAGGTCAGCACCGGCATTAAGGGCCTGTTGGTTCAGGGTGTTGCGACGTCGCTGGATGCGCTTTCGGTCGGCTTCACGATCGACGAGTACGGGGCACTGCAGGCATGTGTTTGTGCGTTGATCATAGCGGCTTTGACGTTTGTGATCTGCATCGTCGGCGTGGCTTTGGGTAAGACGATCGGCAACCGGATCGGCGGTAAGGCGGAGATTGTCGGAGGGGTAATTCTCATCGGCATCGGTATCGAGATATTTGTCACGCGCGTGATCCTCTAAATTGCCCGAAGATGTAATGTTTTTTTGAAAATGTTGTTGACGTTTTTGCGGGTTGTATGGTATACTCATTAAGCATTGCGGCTCCATGGTCAAGCGGTTAAGACACCGCCCTTTCACGGCGGTAACAGGGGTCCGAATCCCCTTGGAGTCATCGCAGATATGCGACATGCCGATGTGGCTCAATTGGCAGAGCAGCTGACTTGTAATCAGCAGGTTATCGGTTCGAGTCCGATCATCGGCTTCGGCGGATAACACCGCTAGTATGCGGACCATTAGCTCAGTTGGTTAGAGCAGCCGGCTCATAACCGGTCGGTCCTGGGTTCGAGTCCCCGATGGTCCATACCCTGAGGGACCGCCTCAGGCGCAATTATCTGCATAATGTTAGTCCGGCCCGGTGGCTCAGTTGGTTAGAGCGCCGCCCTGTCACGGCGGAGGTCATGGGTTCGAGCCCCATTCGGGTCGTTGGATTCCTTGGGAATCCGGTTTGGTGTCAATTGCATATCGGGGTCTTAGCTCAGCTGGGAGAGCATCTGCCTTACAAGCAGAGGGTCATAGGTTCGAGCCCTATAGGCCCCACAACAATCTCCCGTGCCTATGGTACGGGAGATTTCCATTTTGTCGGCGTGGTGGAACTGGCAGACACACAGGACTTAAAATCCTGCGGGCTTAATCTCCCGTACGGGTTCGACCCCCGTCGCCGGCAATCTCAGGCAGCGAATTGACATCCGATTCGCTGCTTTTTGTTTTCTTGTGATTTTGCGAAAAATGCATTCAAAGGAGTGGAAACCATGGATCAGTTATTGAATCGTTTTCTTCGGTATGTCGCAGTGGACACGCAGTCCTCGGAGGAGTCGACCGCATCGCCGACGACAGCAAAACAGCATGATCTTGCGAAGGTTTTGACGGAGGAGCTTCGGCAAATGGGAGCCTCCGACGTTTTCTATGATGACGTGCACTGCTACGTGTATGCAAAGATTCCCTCGACGGACGGCGGAAAGCAGACGAAGGTAAAGGGCTTTTTGGCGCACATGGACACGTCGCCGGAGGTGACCGACACGAATGTGAAAGCACGTGTTGTCCGCGACTATGACGGCGGTGATATCGTCCTGAACGAGGAGGGACCGATTGTTATGAAGACGGAGGATTTTCCGGAGCTTCGTGAGCTTGCGGGCAAGTCTCTGGTCGTCACGGACGGAACGACGCTTCTGGGTGCAGACGACAAGGCCGGCGTTGCGGAGATCATGACGATGGCGGCGTACCTTTTAGCGCATCCGGAGATTCTGCACGGCGAGGTGAGCATCTGCTTCACGCCCGACGAGGAGGTCGGCGCGGGAGTCGACTACATCGATCTTGAGAAGCTCGGTGCGGACGTTGCGTACACTGTGGACGGCGGCAAGCTCGGTGAGCTCGAATACGAGTGCTTCAATGCGGCTGCGGCAACGGTGACGATCACCGGTAGAAGCGTGCATCCCGGCTCTGCGAAGGACAAGATGATCAACGCGGCGCGGGTTGCTCTCGAGCTTGACGCGATGATTCCCGCATCGGAGCGGCCGGAGACGACCGAAGGGTACGAAGGATTCTTCCACCTCACGCACATGGAGGGCGAGACCGAGAAGGCGTCGATTTCGTACATCATCCGCGATCATGACAAGGCGAGATTCCTCGAGAAGAAGAGCCGTATGGAGGCGATGACGGCGAAACTCAACGAGCGCTACGGCGAGGGAACTGCGCTCTTGACGATGAAGGATTCTTATTATAACATGAAAGAAGTAATTGAGCAGGGCAACCTGTTTTTGGTTGAGGACGCGAAGGCGGCGATGGAGGAGCTCGGCATTGTGCCGCTCGTTCAGCCGATCCGCGGCGGCACGGACGGCGCGAGACTGTCGTTCATGGGCGTGCCGTGTCCGAACCTGTGCACCGGCGGAGGCAATTTCCACTCGCGCTTCGAGTATGCCTGCGTCGAGTCGATGGAGAGTATCGTGAAGCTGTTGATCGCGCTCGCAACGCGCGGTTAGTCGGGGTTTTGTTACACACGGGGGTGTGAGATGGTTTGCAATATCGTAAAGGATGCGATGTTTTTAGCGATGAAGTCCGAGCCGGCGAAGGATTGTCCGGAGGACCGCAAGGTGGTGAAGGACCTGTGCGACACGCTGAAGGCCCACGGGGGCACGTGTGTCGGCATGGCGGCCAACATGATCGGCGTACGGAAGACGATCATTGCAGTGACGATGGGATTTTTCAACGTGCCGATGATCAACCCGATCATCGTGTCGCGCGAGGATCCGTACGAGACGGAGGAGGGGTGTCTGTCCCTCTCGGGCGTGCGGTCCGTCAAGCGGTACAAAAAGATTGTCGTGGAGTATCTCGACGCGGATTTTAAGCCGCGCCGCGACACGTTCACGGACCATGTGGCGCAGATCATCCAGCACGAGTACGACCACACGAGGGGCATTGTAATCTGACGAGGTAAGACATGGAAATCGGTTCTTTGGGCGAATACCTGGCGGGCCGGCCGGAGCTCCCCGCGAAGGTTGTGATGAGCAACGGCGGCGCGAAGGCCGAGTTTAAGCGGCTTGTCTACGTGCGCAAGAAGGATGGCTTCCAGCGGGAGGCCTACACGGCGACGCAGGTGTTCCATAAAAACATAACGGCGGAGGAGCTTTCGGGCGAGCTGGAAACGGAGTTTGCCACGTACCGCCAGTGCAATTTGTTCTACAGCGATAGAACGGCAGAAATCAAGCGCTCGAAGGGCGGAAAATGCCTCTTCTCGGAGAGCAAGATGCAGGCTCCGACGAAGACGGTCTCGGAGTCGCACAACCGCGTGAAGAACTACGTCATCCCGGAGGGGACGGTCGTTCCGCCGCTGGTGGACATGGGAATCTTCACAAAGGAGGGGCGCGTCGTCGCCTCGATGCACGATAAGTTCCGCCAGATCAACCGCTTCGTCGAGATTGTCTCGGACGCGGCGGACTGCCTTCCGAAGGACCGCCCGATCCGCATTCTGGATTTCGGCTGCGGCAAATCCTACCTCACGTTCATTCTGTATTATTATTTTACGGAGATCCGCAAGTCAGATGTACGCATCGTCGGGCTGGATCTCAAGGCGGATGTCATCCGCAACTGCAACGCGGCCGCAGAGCGGTACGGCTACCGCAATCTGACCTTCGCGGTCGGCGACATCGGCGGCTACGTCTCCGAGGAGCCAATCGACATGGTGGTGACACTGCACGCGTGCGACACGGCGACGGATTATGCGCTGTTCCACGCGGTGACGAACCGCGCGAAGCTCATTCTCTCGGTTCCGTGCTGCCAGCACGAGATGAACAAAGCGATGTCCGCGGAGGAGATGCCCATCATCGGTCGCTACGGTATCATCAAGGAGCGCATGGCGGCTTTGATGACGGATGCGATCCGCGCGAATCTTCTCACGGTCTGCGGCTACAAGACGCAGGTTCTCGAGTTCGTCGACCTAAGCCACACGCCGAAGAATCTGCTGATCCGCGCGACGGCGTGCCTGCAGCCGAAGAGCGTGCGCGAGCGTGCACTTGCGGAGGCGAGGGAGCTGATGAAGACATTTGCCTACGAGCAGAAGCTGTACGTTCTGCTGCGCGATGCGGGCCGGATCGCGGCCGAGGAGTAGCGCTTTCCGCCTGCGGTGAGCGGCGGGGAAACGGCGGGCGAAAAATTGCTCATTTTTCGCATGTTTTTCACAAAATTGTGCTTGACATTCCGACAGTGGGAATGTAAAATAGCCCTTGTCGTCAAGACGTGTGCGTGTAGCTCAGCTGGATAGAGCACTTGGCTACGGACCAAGGTGTCGGGAGTTCGAATCTTCTCACGCACGGATACAGGGGATCGCAAACAGCGGTCCCCTTTGTTGCATTGATGGAAAAGGTGAAGTATGGGAAAGTATGAATTTGTCGCACCGTGCCACTTCGGACTGGAGGCGGTGTTGAAGCAGGAGATCGCAAAGCTCGGGCTTGAGATCGTTCGCGTGGAGGACGGACGTGTGACGTTCGCCGGAGACGAGAGCGCTTTTTGCCGCGCCAACATTTTCCTTCGCACGGCGGAGCGCATTCTGTGGAAGGTCGGCGAGTTCACGGCCGAGTCGTTCGAGGAACTGTTCACGAAGACCGCGGCGCTTCCGTGGGAGGACATCATCCCCGCGGACGGCAAATTCTGGGTCACCAAGGCGACGTCCGTCAAGAGCAAGCTCTTCAGCACGTCGGACATCCAGTCGATCATGAAGAAGGCGATCGTTGAGCGCCTCAAGAGCAAGTATCACATCTCGTGGTTCCCGGAGACGGGCAACGAGTATCCCATCCGGGTTTCGGTCATCAAGGACACGTTCTTAGTGGGCATCGACACGTCGGGCGAGTCGCTTCACAAGCGCGGCTACCGCAAGCTGGTCGGCAAGGCGCCCATCAGCGAGACGCTGGCGGCGGCTTTGCTTTCGCTCACGCCGTGGAATGCGGGGCGCATTCTGGTCGATCCGTTCTGCGGAAGCGGCACGATTCCGATCGAGGCGGCGATGATCGCGAGAAACATGGCGCCCGGTGCGAAGCGTACGTTCCGCGCGCAGTCGTACCGCGAGCGGATTCCGGAGAAGCTGTGGAAGGACGCCTTCACGGAGGCGGAGGACGGCGTTCGCAGGGACGGAACGCTCTCGATTCAGGGCTATGACATCGACCGCGACGCAATCTCCATCGCGCGTGCGAATGCGGAGGCGGCCGGCGTTTTGTCGGATATTCACATGCAGGTGCGGGCGGTGAAGGAATTGCACCACCCCAAGAAATACGGTTTCATCGTGACGAACCCGCCGTACGGCGAGCGTCTGGAGGATCGAAAGGACCTTCCCGAGCTCTACCGGCAGATCGGCGAGGCGTACCGCGGGCTGGATTCATGGTCGATGTACCTGATCACGTCCTACGACGATGCGGAGCGGTATTTAGGGCGCAAGGCCGACCGGAACCGCAAGATTTACAACGGTATGATCAAGACGTATTTTTATCAGTTCCTGGGCCCGAAGCCGCCGAAGGCGGGCGGACCCGGCAATTCGGAGGTGTGACATGGCAGAGCGCAAGAAACTGATCTTTGCGACCGGCAACGAGCATAAGATGCAGGAGATCCGCGCAATCTTAGGGGACTGCTACGATGTGGTTTCCATGCGCGAGGCGGGGATTTCCGCGGACATCGTCGAGGACGGAGACTCGTTCGAGGCGAACGCGCTCATCAAGGCGCGCGCCGTGGCAAAGCTCGCGGGCTGCATGGCGATGGCGGACGATTCGGGAATCGAGGTCGACTACTTCGGCGGCCTTCCGGGAATTTTCTCCGCGCGCTTTTTAGGTGAGGACACCAGCTACGAGATCAAGAACCGCGCGATCATCAATGCGCTTCGGAACGCGGCTCCCGCGGAGCGGACGGCACGGTTCGTGTGCGCGATCGCATGCGCGTGGCCGGACGGCAGAGAAGACGTCGTGCGCGGCACGTTCGAGGGACAGATCGCGTATGAGCCGGCCGGTGCGAACGGCTTTGGGTACGACCCGATCTTCTTCGTGCCGGAGTACGGCATGACCAGCGCGGAAATGTCGCCCGAGCAGAAAAATACAATCAGTCACCGCGGCGTTGCGCTTCGTCTGATGCGCGACCGCCTTTTAAGCAACCACGCCGACGCCTGAGGGCTCGGTAACGAACGGGAGAGTGTCATGCGGATTTTGGTACTCAGCGATACGCACGGGCGGCGCGACGGGATGGAGGAGCTTCTGACCACCGAGGATGCCCGGACGGCCAACTGGATCGTGCACTGCGGCGACATCGGACGGTCGGACGAGGAGTGGCTTCGGAGAGCATTTTCCGGCGCGGTCACGATCGTCGAAGGCAACAATGATTTCTTCACGGACCTTCCCCGGCAGCTTGTCGTCGAGCGGGAGGGGCACCGCTTTCTGATCCTGCACGGGCAGCGGCAGGTGCACGGCGGGCTTGTGTTGTTCCGCTACACGGCGCTTGAGAATAACTGTGATATCGTTTTGTTCGGGCACACGCACAAGCCGCTCATCGAGGAGGACGACGGCATTTGGTACATCAATCCGGGCAGCCTCGAACTGCCGCGTCAGGCCGACCGCAGGCGGACGTACGTCGTTTTGGATGTGTGCGGGAAGGACGTGACGGCGACGCTCAAATCGCTGCCGTAGAACGAATCCGCGCGGCTCTTTGAAACCTTTGCGAAAAATGCCCTTTTACCGCAGTTTTTTGATTTTTTTAGTTGACATTGTCGGTGGTTTATGTTATTGTTTGACTTGCTTCTGATTCGGGGTGTGGCTCAGTTTGGCTAGAGCACCTGATTTGGGATCAGGAGGTCGCAGGTTCAAATCCTGTCACCCCGATCCAAAAGTAGCCTCGATTCACTGTGCGGGTGTAGTTCAATGGTAGAACACTAGCCTTCCAAGCTAGACACGTGGGTTCGATTCCCATCACCCGCTTCGTGCGAGCGGTGCAATCACTGCTCGTATGTTTTTGTCGGATATCGACATGTGCCAGTAGCTCAGCTGGATAGAGCAACGGCCTTCTAAGCCGTGTGTCGGGGGTTCGAATCCCTTCT
>JAFZWG010000040.1 GCA_017617395.1 Lachnospiraceae bacterium | reverse complement strand
CGGTGACTACCACAAGGCGGTGGAGCAGCAGAACCTTGCTCGTCTGATCTGCGAGGTTTTGTATCCGAACGACAACCATTACGCTGGTAAGGAGCTTCGCCTGAAGCAGCAGTACTTCTTCGTTTCGGCGAGCGTTCAGCGTGCGGTGAAGAAGTACATGTCCCGCCACGACGACATTCACGGTCTGCCGGAGAAGGTTGTCTTCCAGCTCAACGACACGCACCCGACCGTTACGGTGCCTGAGCTGATGCGAATCCTCATGGATGAGTACTATCTCTCCTGGGACGAGGCGTGGGACATCACGAACCGTTGCTGCGCGTACACGAATCACACCATCATGGCAGAGGCCCTCGAAAAATGGCCGATCGAGCTGTTCTCGCGCCTGCTGCCCCGTGTATACCAGATCGTTGAGGAGATCAACCGCCGTTTCGTTGCGCAGGTATCCGAGCGCTATCCGAACGACTACGAGAAGATCCGCAAGATGGCGATCGTTATGGACGGACAGGTCCGCATGGCGAATCTCGCGATTGTGGCCGGATTTTCCGTCAACGGTGTTGCGAGACTGCACACCGAGATCCTCAAGAAGGAGCAGCTCCGCGACTTCTACGAGTTCTGGCCCGAGAAATTCAACAACAAAACGAACGGTATCACGCAGCGCCGTTTCCTGCTGCACGGCAACCCGCTGCTCGCTTCGTGGGTGTCCGGTAAGATCGGCGACGAGTGGATCACCAACCTGCCGCACATCGAGAAGCTTGCGGTTTACGCAGACGATGAGCGCTGCCGCCGCGAGTTTATGAACATCAAGTACAAGAACAAGCTTCGTCTGGTCGAGTACATCAAGGAGCACAACGGAATCGATGTGGATCCCCGCTCGATCTTCGACGTGCAGGTCAAGAGACTGCATGAGTACAAGCGTCAGCTTCTGAACATTCTGCACGTGATGCACCTGTACAACCAGCTGCGCATGAACCCCGATATGGACTTCTATCCGAGAACGTTCATCTTTGGTGCGAAGGCAAGCGCCGGCTACCGCCGCGCGAAGGCCATCATCAAGCTGATCAACAGCGTGGCCGACGTCGTCAACAACGACAAGTCGATCAAGGGCAAGCTCAAGGTTGTCTTCATCGAGAACTACCGCGTTTCCAATGCGGAGTGGATCTTCGCTGCTGCGGATGTTTCCGAGCAGATCTCGACCGCCAGCAAGGAGGCTTCGGGTACCGGCAACATGAAGTTCATGCTCAACGGTGCGGTGACCCTCGGCACGATGGACGGTGCGAACGTCGAGATCGTCGAGGAGGTCGGCGAGGACAACGCCTTCATCTTCGGTCTGAGCTCCGACGAGGTCATCAACTACGAGAACAACGGCGGCTACGATCCGCGCGAGATCTACAACACCGACCAGGACATTCGTCTGGTGCTCACGCAGCTCGTGAACGGCTTCTACTCGCCCGAGGATCCGGAGCAGTTCCGCGAACTGTACAACTCGCTTCTTGACCGCAACGGCGGCGAGCGCGCAGACCAGTACTTCATCCTCAAGGACTTCCGCTCTTACGAGGCGGCGCAGAAGCGCGTCGAGGAGGCATACCGCGACGAAGACCGCTGGGCGAAGATGGCCATCCTCAACGTTGCCAAGTCCGGCAAATTCACTTCCGACCGCACGATCGAGGAGTACGTCCGCGACATCTGGCACCTCAAGAAAGTAAACGTTGAATTGTAAAAAACAGCAAGGTGACAATTGGGGACGGTTCTCAATTGTCACCTTTTTTGTTGGTGTGACAGGTGACAACTGAGAACCGTCCCCAACTGTCACTTGCCTCCTTTGTCATCTCGCCCTTGCAAGGACTCGGGCGGGCGGTTATAATAGGAGCGTGGAAAGGAGGAACGCGCATGGAACCGATCATTCATGTGCCCGCGGATGCGGCACGGATCATCGACAGACTGGAACAGGCGGGGTACGAGGCGTACGTCGTCGGCGGCTGCGTGCGCGATTCTGTGCTCGGACGCGAGCCGGAGGACTGGGATATCACGACCTCGGCGTCGCCGGAGCAGGTGAAGGCTATCTTTCCGCGAACCATCGACACCGGCATCGAGCACGGCACGGTGACGGTGATGGACCACCATGTCGGCTACGAGGTTACGACGTACCGCGTGGACGGTGAGTACAGAGACGGAAGACATCCGAGCAGCGTGACTTTCACGAGGAGTTTGAAGGAAGATCTGCTTCGGCGGGATTTTACGATCAATGCGATGGCGTATAACCCGAAGAGCGGGCTCGTGGATCTGTACGACGGAATGGGAGACCTTGCGAGGGGTTGCATCCGGTGCGTGGGCGTTCCGAAGGAGAGATTCTCCGAGGATGCGCTGCGCATCCTGCGGGCGCTTCGGTTTGCGTCGCAGCTTGGATTTTCCATCGAGGAGGAGACGCTTTGTGCGATGAAAGAGCTGGCGCCGAGGCTTGAGGCGGTCAGCGCGGAGCGCGTCCGGGTGGAGCTTGTGAAGCTCCTCGGCGGCAAATGCCCCGAGATGATGATCACGGCGTACGAAATCGGCGTCACGGATGTCATTCTACAGGAGTGGAATGCGATGATTACTGAGGTTCAGGATAATCCACATCACCTGTACGACGTCGGCAGACACACGGTAAAAACGCTCCGGGCGCTCCATAATGAGCCGGAATATCTGGCCGCGGACGCGCACGAGAGGGCGATTTATGATATGACGATGCTTTTGCACGATTCGGGCAAGCCGCTGTGCCGGACGATCGAGGCGGACGGCTTTGCGCATTACCGCGGACACGCGATCCACTCCGCAGAGATTGCGAAGAAGGTGCTCCGAAGACTTAAGTTCGACAACGAGACCATCGCTCTGGTGACACTGTTAGTGCGCTGGCACGACTGCCGGTTTGACATCAAAAAGGACATAAGCTTTGACAACTCGATGCGGCGGATTGTGAGCCGTGTCGGGCGGGACAACATGAGATACCTCTTCCCGATCATGCGCGCAGATATCGAGGGGCAGCACCCGGCCTACCGCGAGCACGGGCTCGCGAGGGTGGCGAGGATGCAGGAGGAGTACGAGGTCATTTTGCGCGAGGGACACTGCGTGGCGGTGCGGGATCTGGCGGTCACGGGGCGCGACCTGATCGAGCTCGGCTACAAGCCGGGACCGGCGCTCGGGGAGGCGCTCGAGAAGCTGCTGCAGATCGTTCTGGACGATCCGGCGGCGAACAATGCGGAGACGCTTGCGAAGCAGGCGAAGGCGTGGCTTGACGAGGCCTGACCCCGAAAAAAGCAAACGCCCGTCACAAAAACAACCGAATGATTAAACATGAAGCGGCAAACCAAGCAAGAACAGTCGAAAAATGCCCTGTTTTTGCGAAGAAATTGCCGCTTTTGCTTGCTTTTTATGCAGAATTAAAGTAAAGTTATTATAATACGGAGAGTGCTTTCCTGCGGTAAAGCAGTAAAGAGCGCAAAGCCTCGGAACCACCCCGAAACAAACGGTTTTAAGCGTTGCGGCAACTCCGTAAATCAAAGGTGAAAGAGGATAAAACTTATGAACTGGGAAGTCATTGCATTTGTCGTCTACTTTGTTCTGGTGATCGGCATCGGCGTGTATTTCTTCATCAAGTCGAGAAACGGCGGCGAGAAGGACTACTTCCTCGGCGGACGCAACATGAGCGGCGCGGTCGCGGCACTTTCTGCCGGCGCATCGGACATGAGCGCGTGGGTGCTCTTGGGTCTGCCGGGCGCGATTTACGCAGCCGGAATCAACCAGGTGTGGATCAGTATCGGTCTGCTTGTGGGAACGGTTCTCGCGTGGATTTTGGTCGCGCCGAGACTTCGCACATTTTCCATCAAGGCGGATGACTCCATCACGATCCCGCAGTTTTTGAAGAATCGATTCCTGCGCAAGGATCACGCGCTGCAGTTCATCTGTGCGTTTGTATTTATCGTAGTTTACTGCATCTACTCCGCATCGAGCATCTCGGCGTGCGGTGACTTGTTCCAGACGGTGTTTAACTTAAGCGACGACGGTCGCACGACGGCAATGCTGGCGGCGGCGATCATCATCGTTGCATACACGTTCCTCGGCGGCTTCAACGCGGTGTGCTGGACCGACTTCTTCCAGGGTCTTCTGATGCTGGCGGCACTCATGGTAGCTCCGATCATCGCGATGTTCGTCATCAACGGTGCGGGCTTCGTTCAGCCGGAGATGAACCTCGGCGAGCACTACTACAGCCTCTTGGAGAGCGGCAAGCTTGACATGGTGTCCATCGTGACGATCCTGAGCGGTCTCGGCTGGGGCCTCGGCTACTTCGGTATGCCGCACATTCTGGTTCGTTACATGTCCGTCAAGTCCCGCAAGGAGATGAAGCGCTCCCAGAAGATCGGTATCCTCTGGACGTTCCTGATCCTCGCGTTCGCGACGGTTGTCGGTGTTGTTGCGAGACATTACCTCGGCGCAGGCATCGAGAAGGACTCGATGGCGTTCATGCTGATGGTTCGCGGAGTGTTCCCGGCACTTTTGGCGGGTATCCTGCTCTCGGCAATCCTGGCGGCGTCCATGAGTACGGCGGACTCGCAGCTGCTGGCTTCCTCGTCTGCATTTTCCAGCGATGTTTACAAGCCTCTGCGCAGAAACGCATCCGACAAGGAGATCATGTGGGCGGGCCGTTTCGTGGTTGCCGTGATTTGTGTCGTGGCATTCCTGATCGCATGGAAGGGAAACAAGAGCATCATGGATCTCGTGGGAAATGCATGGGGTGCATTCGGCGCGGCCTTCGGTCCCGCAATCCTTCTGGCTCTGTACTGGAAGCGCTTTAACTACGCCGGTGCCATCGCCGGTATCGTAGCCGGTTTCGTGACCGACATCGGCTGGGCGGTTGCCGCAGGCACGATGATCATTGACAAGGAAAATGCAATCCTTACGGGAACGATCTCCGGTCTCTATGAGATTATCCCCGGATTTATCGTGAGCCTGATCGTTGCAATCGTTGTGACGTGCCTTACCTCGAAGCCGGGTACGGAAGTCGAGAAGCTCTTCGACGACGCCGTGAAGATGGTGGACGAGGAGTAATCCGGTTTGCGGACGGTCCGATCCGCGGACAGCGGACGGAAACCTGACGGACGGAAAAGAGGGAGAAAGATGAATTTGACTTCGGAACAAATGATGGGGCGCAGACGCGCGGCGCTGATCCTACTGGTTCTCGGTGCGCTTTTGCTGTGCATCGACGTGCGGTACCGCACGAACGTTGCGTATCCGGACTACGAGTTCGTTGAGAACTACGGACCGGTGACGCAGCGCATGATCATCGAGGATGTGGTCGGCACGCGCCTGACGATCGATTTCGGTTCGGAATTGCTCGGTTACCTGTTTCTTTTGATATCCATTATCATTGTTCGCACGTATGCGAAGCCGGAGCTTTCGATGAAGAAGGAAATGAGAAAGCTCGCGACAAAATTCGGCTGGCTGATGCCGCGTGCAAAGCTTAAGTTCATTACGCTGCCGGCGTACGGTCTGGTGACGTACCTGGCGGCACGGCTGCTGCCGTTTGTCTTCAACAGCCTTCTGCTGTACAGCACGGAGTATGTGATCAACTTCGGGCTGATCATCACGGAAGCGGCGGCACTATTGTTCTGCACCCTGTGCTTTCTGCGCGAGTGCGATCGTTTCCAGAACCATAAGGAAACGCAGTTTATCTACCTGTTCCTGATTCTGACGGTATTCTCGGGGATCCTTAAGAACTTCGCAGCATTTTACGGAGTGACGGGAGTTCAGACGGCCTACGCGATCGTCAATACAATCACGGTTGTCGTGATGTGCATCGCGTTGATCCACTATGTGAGAACGGAGGACTACATCGCGCGGATGAAGGAAGCGGAGGAAGGAATCGGAAAATCCGGAACGGATGATTTCATTTTCTTCAAATCCTGACCCGGACCACCCGGGCGAATCGCCCGGAAAATGAAAAGGAGGAAGATCTATGGCAGAGAAAAGCAGACGGTATTCCTATACGGCAGCATTGCTGATGTTCCTTTTGGGACTGAATATGCTCGCGGTTGAAGTCGTCAAATACAGGGGTATTCTCAAGGACGACTCGGTTTCCGTATGGGAAGCATTCAAGACCAGTTATCAGCTGGACGGGGAGTTGGCGAACATGATCTGGGGCATCGCGGGCCTTGTTGCCGCGGTTGGCCTGTTCATTCTGTTCATTTCCCTTGCGGTCAATAATCGCGGCCTGTTTTTGACGGCGATGATCCTTGAGATGCTTGCATTCGGCGCTACCGTGTACGCGTTGATTGCAACCAAGTTCTTCAAGGAATTCACAGGAGCCGGCAAGGCAGGTTTGATCACCGGCCTTTCGCTGATGGGATTGACATTGTTGTTCCTTACGCTTGCGGCAATTCTTTTCGCCGCCAGATCGGCTGACGCGAAGGTGTTCGCTGTTCTCGCTGTAGTCGTCATGAGCGTTACGGCGGCAATCAGCCTGTTCATCGCCGCATATTTTGAACTTGCAACGAAGGTTAAGTACTCCGCCTTTATCAAATTCTGCTCCGGCGTTGACGCCGTGTGGATGTATGCGCCGGCAAGCAAGGATGTCATGTGGCCGGTTCTTAAGACGATGGAATTTGTCAACTTCTTTACCGGCAGCTTCTTCATCATGTACGTGGTGGTGCTCCTGACCGCCCGCTGGATCAGCGGAAGACTTGAGGAACTCGGCGTAGTGAAGAAGGTTCCCGAGCAGGTTCCGGCAGCGCCCGTGAATCCTTACGGCGCACAGGCAGGCTTCGCAAATCCTGCAGCAAGTCTCTATGCGGCACCGCAGGCTCCCATGGCAGCTCCGATGGCTGCACCCGCAGTACCGGAGACTCCGGTATATCAGGCACCGGCAGCGCCGGAGACTCCGGCATACCAGGCTCCCGAGACTCCTGCATACCAGGCACCCGTAGCACCGGAAGCGCCGGTATACCAGGCACCGGAGACCCCTGCATATCAGGCACCTGCAGCACCTGAGGTTCCGTCTTACGAAGCACCGACCTACGAGGCACCGACCTACGAGGCACCGACTTATGAGGCACCTGCGTACGCGGCACCGGCAGCGGAAGCCGTAGAGGCGGTTCCGGAGAGAGCGGCCGAGGCAGTTGAGGCGATCGCGGACACTGCGGAAAATGCAACCGAAAGCTTTGCCGATACGGCAGCGGAGACGTTCGCGGATACGACGGCGGCAGTGAATGAGACGATCGGTGATACGACGGCGGCTGTGACCGATGCGGTTGAGAATACCGCGGAGGCGGTAGCCGAGCCGGCCAATGCGGTAGTGTCCGAGGCGGCGGCAGCGGCGGAAGCGGATGCGGCAGCGATGGCCGATCTGATCCGTAAGTACGAGGCGCAGTACGGCGCAGCGACGGAGACCGTTGCGGATGCGGCGAACACGGTTGCGGAAGCAGCACAGGACATCACGAACGAGTGATTGTGCTGACCGCGCGGAAGCGCACAAAAAAGTGAACACGGGCGATGAACTCGCTCCGAAACTTAAGAGGCAGACCAAAAGCGGTCTGCCTCTTGTCATGTTCTGTCGGATTGTCGGATCATTTTCCGGAAGGTGCTTCAGCTGATGATTCTACTGCAGTAGAATCATCGACATTCCGCTTGCGCAGACGCATGCCGCGGCGCTGGTGGAACGCCTTGAACTCGGACGGCGTGCAGGCCTTCATCGTGCGGAACGCTCGGTTGAAGGTCGAGAGCGACGAGAAGCCGCTCTGCAGCGCCACGTCGGTGATGGACAGGCGCGGGTTCAGAAGAAGCGTCTCGGCCGCGTTGATGCGCCGCTGGTTTAAGTAGCCGCAGAACGTCTGCTCCGTGAACTGCTTGAACAGTCTCGAAAAATGAAACTTGCTGAAGCCGGCGATGCGCGCTGCGTCCTCGACGGTGATATCGTTCATGTAGTTCGTGTTGATGTAGTTCATCGCCGCGTTCAGACGATCGTAAATGTCGGTCTGGCGGCGCGACTTCGGATCCTGCGCCGTGAGGTCGCGGCGGATGTGGCGCCGGCCGACCAGCACGAAGAACTGGATCAGGTAGGAGTAGATCATCGCGACGCGCAGCGGTTCCGTTCGGTCGGGGTAGATGTCGATCATCTGCTGCATCAGCCGTACGGCCTCATCATGCATCTCGTCGTCGGACGCGATCAGGATCGGCTGGCTCAGAATCGGCAGCAGCGACGAAAAATCCTGCAGCGAGCTGATGGGAGAGAAGTTGAACAGAAAGATCATGCGCTTTCCCTTTGCGGGCGCGCGCAGCGAGTGCAGCACTCCCGGCGGGATGAACAGGATGTCGTGTACGGAAAGATCGTACACCTGCCGGCCGATGACGACGCTGTAGTCATTTTCCATCGGCATGATGACTTCGGCCGCCGTGTGCCAGTGCGTGTCATAATCCTCGTATTCGCTGTTCAGGTACATCAAGAGCGATTCGTTCTCGCGGAACGGCACGGTTTCAAAGGTGCCGCGAAGTTTTCGTTCCATTTGTTTCTCCTATGATAAATAAGGGTTCGACTCTTGTCGAAAACTATGCAAAAATTGCTTTTTTGGCTTGTAAAAGTATACAAAAACGGTCTGCGCACAAGTTTCCGATCGCCTCCGAAAGGTCGGTTTTTAGTGAAAAATACCAAAACTGACGTGCGGATTTGGTTGGATTTTCCGAAAATGTAAACAAAATTGACAAAAAGGTAAATAGCAAGAATCGCAAGATTTCGCAATATTTGACTTAAATATAGCAAAAATTGACATGAAAATGCAAGAGGTTTTTAGTACAATTAGCATAAATAATTCCCGAATTAGCCCCCTTTTTGTCCATTTTTGAACGAAAAGCGAGGGCTAATGCTCAGTATGGCAGGAATGGAGGAAGCAATGCGCAGGTTTTTTAAGAGCAAAACCTTTTGGACGCTGTTGGTGATCATCGTCGCTATCGCGGCCATCGTGGTTTACGGAAAGATCAGCGGATCAAAGAACTATGCGGATAAGTACAAGGATCTTGACTTCGACAAGCTCGTCGAAGAGAGCCGGTCCGATACTTACAACGCGTACTACAAGCATCACAAAGATGCCGGTGCGGGATTCCCGACAGAGGATATCGTTGTGCCTCTGGATGCGAGCTCGGTAGTTGCCAAGGATGGTGACAAGAGCTTCTTTGACACAATCGACGGCGAGAATGTTCTCGTCAACCTTGAGGACGGCTTTACGGATCTTAAGATCGACGTGAAGGAAGCCGGCTTTTATTACGTTAAGCTCAGATACTATCCCGATCAGGATCCGGAGCGTTCGCGCGGTTCGGAGATCGAGTTCTCGTTTGAGATTAAGGATAAGACGGACGGCAAGATGAAGGTTCCGTTCAGCGGTGCGGATGCGATTTCCCTTCCGCGCGTCTGGAAGGATGCCAATCCGCCTCGCGTGGACAATCAGGGCAACCAGATTCGCCCGCAGCAGGTTGAGGATCCTCGTTGGGAGGAGGCTTTCATCTGCGACGAGCTCGGTTACATCACCACCCCGTATTGCTTCTATTTCGATAAGGGAGAGCAGATCGTTCGTTTTTCCTCGACGCAGGAAACGCTGATCCTCGGCTCCCTCACTTTGAGTGCCGTGACGACGCCGCCTACGTATGCGGAGTATCTTGCTTCGCAGACGGCTCCCGCTGCAGACAGCTCGTGGGAGCGCAAGATCCAGGGCGAGGATACGAACACGAGAAGATCCTCCCAGGCGCTCGGCTCGACCTATGACCGCAGTTCCGCAGGAACGCAGCCTTACGATGTCAAGAAGCAGGTCATCAACATGGGCGGCGGCAACAACTGGAAGGTAGCCGGTCAGTGGATTGAGTACACGGTTACGACCGAGAGCGAAGGTCTCTACGAGATCTCGCTGAAGACACGCCAGAACTACACCCGTGGTTTCGTGTCCTGCCGCTCCCTCTACATCAACGGTGAGATTCCGTTCCAGGAAGTATCCACCATCAAATTCGATTTCGACAACGACTGGCAGCTCGCCAAGCTCAGCGATGAGGACGGCAATCCGTACCTCTTCCATCTGAAGAAGGGCGAGAACACCATTCGTCTTCAGGTTACGCTCGGCCAAATCGGTAATATCCTTACCGAGATGACCGACTCCGTATATCGCATGAACCAGATGTATCGTCGCATCATGGTTTACACCGGTACCGAGCCGGATGTTGACCGCGACTACAATCTCGATGTCAAGTATCCCGAAGTTATCGCAGGTATGGAGACCGAGTACAAGGTGCTCTACCACATCATCGATGAGCTCGTTGAGTACACCGGTGAGAGCGGAACTCAGGTATCCTCGCTGCTTACTCTTGCTTCCCAGCTGGAGCGTTTTGCAGAGGATCCTAACAAGATTCCCGCAGGTCTAGCTACCTTTAAGATGAACGTCAGCTCCCTCGGTACGTCCATCCTCAACATGAGAGAGTCGAACCTCGATATCGACTATCTCATCGTTTCCGGCAAGGGCTACGAGCTTCCGAAGGACAACGTAAGCTGGTTCGACAAGGCCGCACATGAGGTTCGTTCCTTCCTCGCTTCCTTCGTTGTGGATTACAACGCAATCGGTAACGTTTACGAGGACAGCGACAAGATGGAGACGATCACCGTCTGGATCTTCGCAGGTCGTGACCAGTGTACCGTATTGAAGGAGATGATCGATGATTCCTTCGTTACGGAATACGGCATCGGTGTCAACGTAAACCTGATGACGGCCGCCGTGCTTCTGCCGGCAACCGTTGCCAAGACGGGCCCGGATGTCGCGCTGAACGCCGCTTCCGGTGAGCCGGTCAACTACGCGCTGCGAGGCGCCTCCGTCGACCTGACGCAGTTCAAGGGCGACGGCAATAAGGTACGAGGTTTTGAAGAGACATTTGCCGAATTCATGCCTTCCTCCTATGTTCCTTATACCTATACATATAAAGATGAAAATAATATCGACCATGTGGGTGTCTTTGGTATGCCCGAGACGCAGTACTACAACCTGATGTTCTACCGTACCGATATTCTGGAAGAACTCGAGTTGGAGATCCCGCAGACGTGGGATGACCTGATCGCACTTCTGCCTGCGATTCAGAAGGCAAACATGAACGTCGGTATTCCTTCGACAGAGCGTAAGATCAACAACGTTTCCAACCCGGATATGAACGGCTTCTTCGCACAGCTGTATCAGCGCGGCGGAAAGCTTTACAGCGACGGCGGCGGACGCGTGCTTCTCGATGAGGATATTTCCATTGACGCATTCGAGTATTACACGATGTTCTTCACGCACTACAAGACACCGACGGACTACAACTTCGTAGACCGTTTCCGTACCGGCGAGATGCCGATCGGATTTGTCGATTACAACACGTACAACACGCTGGTTGTATCCGCTCCCGAGATTCGCGGTCTCTGGGAGATGGCACTGCTTCCCGGCACCATCGAGAAGGATGCGGACGGCAATCCGAAGCTCGATGAGAACGGCGACCCGATCATCAACCGCTCCTGCGGTTGCTGGGGAACCTGCTCGATGATCCTCGGTACTTCTGAGAAACAGGAGCAGGCATGGACCTTCCTTCAGTGGTGGGGCAGCGCGGACATCCAGGCTCGCTACGGCAAGATGCTCGAGGCGATCATGGGTGAGTCCGCAAGATACGCGACGGCGAACGTCAAGGCGTTCGAGCAGCTCTCCTGGAGCGCAAGCCAGAGAGCATTGCTGGAAGAGCAGTGGAAGTGGGTTGTCGGAACTCCCGAGGTTCCCGGCGGTTACTACACCGGACGTCACATCATCAACGCCATCCGTAAAGTTATGAACATGAACATGGATCCTCGTGAGACTGTTCTTGACTACACAAGAGATATTAACGACGAGTTGACCAAGAAACGTAAAGAGTTCGGTCTTCCGACAGAGGAATAAAGAAAGGAGAGCCTAAACCATGAGTTATGCAAACTGGAAAGCCGGTAAAAAGCGTCAGGCTCACTTCCTTTGGAAGGATATCAAGGACCACAGAACCTGCTATGCTTTCTTGGCACCGTACGCGATCATTTTCACCTTGTTCTACATCGCGCCGGTCATCGTTTCCATCTACTACAGTTTCACGTACTTCAACGTGCTGCAGCCGCCGAGATTCATCCTCTTCCAGAACTACATCAACCTGATTCTGGCAGATGACATCTTCCTTACCGCTGTAAAGAACACCTTCCTCATCGCGGCCATCACCGGTCCGGTAGGATACATTATGGCATTTATCTTCGCATGGCTGATCCACGAGCTTCCCCGCGGAATCCGCGCCATCGCCGTGCTGGTGTTCTACGCACCGACCATTTCCGGTCAGGTTTACCTGATCTGGAGCTTCATTTTCTCCGGTGACGCCTACGGTTATGCAAATGCATACCTGGTAGAGTGGGGAATTATGGACAACCCCGTACTGTGGCTGACGAACCCGCAGTACATGATGGGAATCGTTATCGTCGTTCAGCTGTGGTTGTCGCTGGGTGCCGGCTTCCTTTCCTTCATCGCCGGTCTGAATACCATTCCCGCCGACCAGTACGAGGCCGGTTATGTGGACGGTATCCGCAACCGCTGGCAGGAACTCTGGTACATCACGCTGCCGAACATGAAGTCCATGTTGATGTTCGGTGCCGTCATGGCCATCACGCAGTCCTTCAACACCGCCGACGTTACCATGAACCTCTGCGGTTTCCCGAGTACCGACTACGCAGCGCGTACGATCGTTACTCACCTGATCGACTACGGTTCGTACCGATTTGAAATGGGTTATGCTTCCGCTATCGCGACAGTGCTCTTCTTAGCGATGTACTTGTGCAACAAGTTCATCCAGAAGGCATTGAGCCGGTTGGGAACCTGATAGGAGGGACGAGCCATGAAAAAGATTAAAGCAGGCAGACAGCCGAACCGATCCCGCGCGGGTGACGTCGGTGTCGCTATCGTATTGATTATCTTCGGTTGTTTCTTTGCATTCCCGCTGGTATATGCAATCAACGCCGCATTTAAACCTTTGGATGAGTTGTTCATCTACCCGCCGAAACTGTTCGTTCGCAACCCTACGACGGACAACTTCAGCGACTTGTTCCTTCTTTTGAACAAGACCGGCGTGGTGACCTTCACCCGCTACATGTTCAACTCGATCTTTGTAACCGCAGTCGGTACGGCAGGTCACATCCTGATCGCCTCCATGGCGGCATATGTGCTTTCCAAGTACCGCTTCCCCGGAAGCAGATTGTTCTTCTCGGCAGTTACCGTAGCCCTCATGTTCACGGGTTACGTACTCTCGATTCCGAACTATTTGATCATGGCGAAGCTCGGCTGGACGGATACCTACCTTGCATTGATCATTCCCGCGTTCGCTTCTCCGATGGGTCTCTTCCTTATGAAGCAGTTCATGGAGTCGAGTATCCCGGATGTATTGATCGAGGCGGCGAAGATCGACGGTGCGAAGGAGTCCCGAATCTTCTGGACCATCGTAATGCCGCTTGTTAAGCCCGCAATCCTGACCCTGATGATCTTCTCGATTCAGGCATTGTGGAACAATGCGGGAACGACGTTCCTCTACCGCGACGAGTTGAAGATGCTGCCTTTCGCATTGCAGACCGTTGCAGCCGGCGGTGTCGCACGTACCGGTGCGGGTTCCGCGGCAACCCTGTTCATGATGATTATTCCGCTGGTTTGCTTCATCCTCGCACAGAGTAACATCGTCGAGACGATGGCAAGTTCCGGTATTAAAGAGTAAAGGAGGAAAATGATGAAAACGACACACAAACGTCTGCTCGTGCTGTTCATGCTTGTAAGCCTTCTTCTTTCCTCCCTGTCGACGGCTCTGGCGGACGATGATGACTGGTACACCTACACCTACAGTTACTGGGGTGAAGAGATGGCATCTCCGAATGCCTACGCGGTGACCAACGACATTTATCTTCAGGATATCGACCCCGAGCTCGGCTCGCTCTCGAACGCATCCGGTATGTTCTGTATCGACAATCATACATTTGTCTGCGATACGAACAACAACCGTATCATCGAGTACATTCGTGAGGACGGCAAATACAAAGTAGTTCGCGCGATCTACACCTTCAATGTTTCCAAGGCGATTGCCGAGGATATGAAGTTTAACGGCGTTGTCGACAACACCATGTTCTCCCCGACCGATATCTTCGTCAAGAAGATGACCAAGGAGGAGCGCCTGAAGCTGTACGGCGACAAATACCTCGGAGAACCGTATGATTTCGGAAGCGAACCGCTTCCGCAGCCGACGGAAGCTCCGGTGGACAATACCGAAGAGCCGAAGGAGGACGCCGAGGGCGGTTCCGACGAAGGCGCGACGACAACCTCGGATGCGGACGGCGAAGACGGTGAGACGGGCGAAACCGGCGAGACCGGCGAGACCGGCGAGACCGGTGAAACCGGTGAGACCGGTGAGACCGGCGAGCAGCAGGCGGCGCCTGTAGCTCCGACGGAGCGCAAGGACAACATCATCCGCATCGATATGGATTGCGATTACGAGATTTTCGTGGCGGACAGCCAGCACAACCGTGTTGTTCACTGCGACTACGATTTCAACGTTGTCAGCGTAATCAAGGATCCCAAGGATGAGACCCTGACAGACAAGTACATTTTCATTCCGATCAAGATTGTAAACGACAATGCGCATCGTACCTACGTACAGGCACAGGGCGTTGTCAACGGTCTGATGGAGTTCAGCAAGGACGGTACGTTCACCGCGTACGTCGGCGCTGCAAAGGTCGTTGTCGGCTTCTTCCAGAAGCTGTGGCGCAAGCTGCAGACCAGAGCGCAGAGAAAGCGCGGCGAGCAGTACGTACCGACCGAGTACAACAACCTGAGTCTTGACTCGAGAGGATTTATCTACGCGACGATCAGCGCGCTGGATGATCAGGATATCTACGCAGGAACGGCAACCCCGATCCGTAAGCTCAATTCCATGGGCTCCGACATCCTGATACGAAACGGCAGCCATTTCCCGATGGGCGATATCAGCTGGGGCAACATCCAGTCGACCGCGTCGGGTGCATCGAAGTTCATCGATGTCATTGCCTTCGACAACGACACCTACTGCTGTCTTGACAAGACGAGAGGCAAGATCTTCGCATATGATTTCCAGGGCAACATGCTCTACGCATTCGGTAGCATCGGTTACTCCAAGGGCCGCTTCAACCGAGTGACCGCGATGGACAACCTCGATGAGGAGACCATTCTGGTTCTCGACGGACAGCGCGGAAGTATCACCGAGTTCACCATGACGGAATACGGCAAGATGATCAACGAAGCGTTGCTCCTCTACAAGCAGGGCTACTACGATCAGTCCGCGGAAGTATGGAAGAGAATTCTTCAGTACAACGGAAACTTCGAGCTTGCCTATGTCGGTATCGGTCGTGCGCTTCTCCGCAAGGGCGAGTACAAGGAAGCAATGAAGTATTTCGAGAATGCTCACGATTCGGAGAACTACTCCAAGGCGTTCCGCCACTACCGTGAGCAAGTCGTCGAGAAGTACATCGTTTACTTCATCGTCGGTCTGGCAATTTTGATTATCATTCCTAAGATTGTCCGTAAGATTAGAAAGTTGCGAAAGGAGATCAGAGAAGCATGAGAAAAATACTCTCCGGTATCGCACAATTCTTTAAGGGTGATGGTTGGAGCAACTACCGCAAGACTCTGCGGTATGCGCTGTATGTAATTCTTCATCCGTTTGATGGTTTCTGGGACCTGACGCATGAAAAGCGCGGTTCCATGGCAGCGGCACACACGATCGTCATCCTCACGGTGCTGACGCACCTGTGGGACAGACGGTTCACGAGCTTCATGCTGAACAACACGCAGTGGAGCAAGTTCAGTATCGTAATGAATACCCTGGGAATTCTGGTTCCCCTTGTAATCTGGGTAGTTGCGAACTGGTGTGTCACGACATTGTTCGACGGCAAGGGCCGCATGCGCGAGATCTACATGGGTACCGCGTACGCATTGACGCCCTATCCGCTGATCGGTCTGCCGATGATCGTCATCAGTAACATGGTAACGAAGGAAGAGGGTGTGTTCTACACCTACTTCAATGTATTTGCCTTGATCTGGGCCGGCTTCCTGATTCTGTGTGCCGTCCTGATGATCCATGACTACTCGCTGCTCGGCGGTATTCTGGCTGTCATCTTCTCCATCGTGGGAATGGCTGTCATCATGTTTATCGTCCTGCTGTTCTTCAGCTTGATCAGTGACGCTGTCATGTATGTTGTATCGATTTATAAAGAAATTGTCTTCCGACTATAAGTGAGGGGAAAGGAGGGAACTGATGAAAAGAAAATCTTTTGGCACCATTGTCAAAGAATTTTTTAAACGAAACAGAGCAAAAATGATCGGATATGCGATCACGATTGCAATCATCGCGGGCCTGATCTTCCTCGCCATTCATTTCGGCGGGCAGAGTTCCACTACGACGGAAGAGATTCCGGTGTATACCTTCGACTCGGAGGACCCGAAAGCTAAGGAGCCAATCAAACTGACGAACGGCTCGCTGACGTTGGAGCTCGATCCGGTAACAACGCATTTTACGCTGAAGGATAAGTTCGGACACATCTGGAATTCGCAGTCTCTTGCGACAGACCCGACTCATTCCGAAGTGGCCGCACTGGTGATGATCACCTTCCAGAACTCCGCAGGTAACCGCTACGAGCTGAACTCGTTCACGGACTCCGTGGAGAGAGGAAACTACAACGTCGTCGCCGACACGGCAAACAACAAGATTATTATCAACTACTCCATCGGTAAGATCAACAAGATCTACGAGGTTCCTACCGCCATCTCGGAGGAGCGCTACAACCAGATTCTCGAAGCGTTCCATACGGAAAATGCCGCATCCAACAAGAGTGATATGCGAAGCGGTTACATCAAGATGACGAAGGAAAAGATCGAGAAGCCCGAGAATGAGACGTACAAGACGCTGTATCCCGACGCCATGGAGGCGCTCGACAACGGCGAGACGCTGTACTTCATTCGTGCGAACATGCAGGACTGGAAGAAGGCTCATCTGGCACAGATTCTGGTCGACGAGATTGAGTACAATCACGATGCATGGGTTGAGGATCAGGAAAAGTACGCCGGCGAGTCGTCGGTAGTACAGCCGCCGTCGGTCAATGTCACGCTTGAGCTTACGCTCGACGGTGATGACCTTCTGGTGGAGGTTCCCTACGAGAAGCTTCAGTTCCGTTCGAACTATCCTTTGACGGAGATCTACGTACTTCCGTACATGCTTTCCGAGCCGAAGAATTCGGAAGGATATCTGTTCATCCCGGACGGTTCGGGTGCGATCATCAACTTCAACAACGGCAAGGGATTTCAGGCATACAGCGCGAAGATCTACGGCCATGACTATGCGATGATCCAGGATATGAAGGTTTCCGACCCGCTGGTTAACTATCCCATCTACGGTATCGGCGTTACCGGTCGTACCGAGGGCGGTGCACTGGTTCAGACGGATCAGGGTCTTCTGGCAATCATCGAGTCCGGCGAGAGCTACGGCAACATCAAGGCCGGTGTGCCGGGCGGCGCAGGTGCCAACGTAAACTACGTGAACGCGATGTTCACCATTCTGCACAGCGAAAAGGTTAACGTCGGTGAGCGTTCCGCACAGACGCTGCACGTTTACGAGCAGTCGTTAAATACCGATGAGAAGATCGCAATCCGCTTCAAGCCGATCGCCACCTCGAGTTATGTCGACATGGCAAAGGCTTACCGCGAGTATTACCTGGCCAAGAATCCGAGCCTCCGGAAGACGGTTTCCGCCGATGTTCCGGTTGCGGTTGAGCTGGTCGGTGCGGTCGAGAAGATTCAGCATGTGCTCGGCGTTCCTACGGAGCGTCCGTTCGCGATGACGACCTACAAGCAGATGGTCGAGATCATCAACGATCTGAACAAGTCCGGCATGACGGGCATCAACGTCATCATGGAGGGCTGGTTCAACGGCGGTATTCAGCATGAGCCTGCGGACGATGTAAGTCTGATCGGCAAGCTCGGCGGAAAGAGCGATTTTAAGAAGGCAGTCAAGTCGATTCAGGAGTCGAACAACCTGTATCTGAAGGCACAGTTCAGCTTCATCTACGAAGACGGTTGGTTTGACAGCTTCCAGTATCGCGCGGATGCCGCAAAATACATTTCCCGTGACTTCGTAAAGAAGCAGAAGATCAGTGATGTCTGGTACGGCATCATTGAGGACAGCGATTACTACTACCTTGCGGATCCGAAGTACATCGAAGATACGGTTCGCGGATTTGCCGATGAGATCTCGGATCTCGGTGTTAAGAACATTGCATTTGCCGATGTCGGAAGCCGCCTGTCGGCGGACTACAACCGCAAGGAAAAGGTGACGAGAGAGAACGCGAAGAATCGCGTGGTGAGCCTGCTCGAAGAGCTTCGTTCCAAGGATGATAAGATGGTTATGTACGATCCGTTCTCGTATGCGATTCCGCAGGCGGATCTGCTCCTCAACATGGATGTCGACAGCTCGCACTACAGCCTTACCGACGAGGCGATTCCGTTCTTCCCGATCGTGCTTCACGGTCTGGTGGAATACACCGGTGATTCCCTCAACCTCGCAGGCGATCTGAGAAACAGTATTCTCACCTGCGCGGAGGCCGGATCCGGTCTGTACTTCACGTTTATGCACAACTCCGGTATGGATCTTGCCGAGACCGAGTATACGTACCTCTACGGTGCGAACTACGACAGCTGGAAGGCAGATGCCCTCGCGTTGTACAACAGATTTAAGACAGAATTTGCCGGTACTTACAACCAGGAGATCGTCGATCACAAGATTCTTGCGGACGGTGTTCGTATGACGCAGTTCGAAGACGGTACCAAGGTTTATGTAAACTACCGCACAGCGGAATACAACGCTGACGGCGTGGTAATCCCCGCACAAGATTTTAAAGTCGAGAAAGGAGGTCAATGATCATGGAATCGGAGAAAACCGTTCTTGACAATGTCGGTGAAGCAGCAGAAACGATGACCGCCGCTGCAGCAGCGGAGGCGGAAGAAGTGAAGGAAGAAGTGATGGATGTTCTTTCGGAGACAACGGAAGAAGCAGCGGAAGTGGCAGCGGATGAGGTAGTCGAGGAGATTGCCGAGGAAGCAGACGCGGAAGCGGAGGCAGCAGCGGCGGCAGCCGTTGCAATCAACCGCAAGCAGTATCCGTCCGCTCCGAGAAAGAAGAGCAAAAACCTCGCTCGCGGCAATGCGATTGCAGGATTTTTGTTCGTCCTTCCGTTCATCATCGGTTTCCTGTTGTTCCTGGTATATCCGCTCGGTATGTCGTTGCGGATGTCCGTAAGCAAAGTTTCCGCGACCAGCAACGGACTCACGTTCTCGTCCGTCGGTTTCTGGAAACCGGGTTCGAACTTTTACAAGATTTTCCGCGATGAGAAAGACTTCATCGAGGCGTTTGTCAACGAGTTGAAGAGAATGCTCCTGTTCGTTCCGGGTATTCTGGTGTTCAGTTTCTTCATGGCGACGCTTTTGAATCAGGAGTTCAAGGGACGTGCGGCAGTTCGTGCCATCTACTTCCTTCCTGTTATTCTTGCGTCCGGTGTGTTCCTCGGTATCGATGCGAACAACCCCTTGATCTCGAACGTCAAGGAAGCGATGAGAGCGGATAACAGCTTCTCGAACATAACAAACACATTGGAGAAGATATTGCTGACCGGTGAAACCGGAAACAAATTCTTCCAATACGTCATCGATATCGTAGGTCAGGTGTACGATATAGCGATGGCTTCAGGTATCCAGATCATCGTGTTCCTGTCCGGTCTGCAGACCATCCCGCCTAGCATGTACGAGGCGGCAAAGATGGAGGGCTGCACGGGTTGGGAGAGTTTCTGGAAGATTACCTGGCCTTTGATTAAAGCAATGGTGCTTGTAAACATTGTTTATACCTTGATTGACTTCTTTACAAGAACCGACAGTGCGCTGATGACGTTGATCAGCGATACGCTGTTGATCCGTTTCGAGTATGGTAAGGTTGCCGCGATGTCGTGGTCCTATTTCATCGTAATCGCAGCAGTACTCGGCGTTTCCGCGCTAATCTTCTCGAGGGGGGTATACTACAATGACTAGAGCCGAAAGAAGAAAAGCATTCTGGGACCGCAACCGGAAGTCCGGCGGTTACCTGTTACGAAAGAGAACGAAGAGCGTCCTGTTCCGCATCGGACGTGCGATTCTGCTCTTCGGTCTGTGCTTCCTTATTATACAGCCGTTGATTCAGAAGCTGTGTGTCAGCTTCATGACGGAGATGGACCTGTACGATACGACGATCGTCAGTGTTCCGAGACATTTTTCGACGCAGGCGTATACGATCACATGGCGTTTGTATAAGGGCATTCCGACATTCGTCAGATCGCTCTGCCTGTCGGCGGGTGTTGCTTTGCTTCAGATGTTGTCCTGTACGTTGGTTGGTTACGGTTTCGCCAGATACAAGTTCCCGCTCAAGAAGCTCTTGTTCGGTTGCGTGATTCTGACGCTGATCGTTCCTCCGACTACGATCATCACTCCTTTGTTCCTGTACTTCGGTGATTTCGATATCTTCGGCATCATCGGCAAGATCACGGGTTCCGGCAAGGGACTGAACCTTCAGGGCAAGGCGCTTCCGTACCTTATGATGTGCGCTACCTGTGCAGGTTACAAGGCAGGTCTTTACATCTACATGATGCGTCAGCACTTCCGCAACGAGCCGAAGGAGCTCGAGGAGGCGGCATACGTGGACGGCTGCGGCAGACTCCGCACGTTCTTCCAGATTCTGCTTCCCGGCGCACGCCCGATGATGGTATCCTGCTTCCTGTTCGCATTTGTATGGCAGTGGACCGACCAGATTTACTCGCGTATCTTCTTCCCGACGAACACCTGGGATCTGGTTTCCACAAAGTTGTTCAATATCGTCAACCTCTTCGATGGTGAGAACAAGGCCCGCTTCGGTATGGGCTACGTAACACAGACCGCGTACGCCAACCAGATTCAGGCGACCGGTTCCCTGGTTGCTCTGATTCCGTTGCTGGTAATCTACGTGGTGGCGCAGAAGAGTTTCGTCGAGAGTATTTCTCAAAGTGGTATCAAAGGTTGATGCTATTCACAGGTCTTTTTTGGTAAAAACTGTTAAAAAAAGAGTGGAAATTATGAAAAGACTGTGATATAATCCAAATTAAGATGTTTTCGGACTGTCTGAAAGCATTTTAAGATACTTTTATTTTTCCTAAGGAGGAGCTTATAATGAGCACAATCAAGAAGCTTTTGCTCGTAGCTATGGTATGTGTGTTCGCACTTGCACTTGTAGCTTGCAAGGATGACAAGAACAACACGACTACCACGCCTACCGTGGCACCTACGAGCGGTGAGACCACTCCTACTCCTACCGAGGTTCCGGCTCGTAGCCTGAACGGTCTCGCGGTAGTAGTTGGTGACTGGTGGTCCGGTGACAACTGGCAGCTTCCGTCTTCGACGAGCGCTGAGGAGTTGAATTCCGAGTACCAGAGAGAATTGATGGCTAAGCACAACTACACGATTACTCGTAAGTCGATCTGCGGTTGGGGCGACCAGGCTGAGACCTGCCTTCTTTCCATTACCTCCAATGAGCCTTTGGCTGACGTTATGACGTTTGACTACAGATTCATCGGTGCGTTCATGGATCAGGAAGACCCGCTCTTCAGCGACGTTTCTAAGCTTTCCGAGTTCAACTTCTCTGATAAGAAGTGGAACAAGGCCGTTGTCGAGAGTATGACGGTTGGCGACGCTATCTATGGTTTCGCAACCGGTATCGAGCCTAGAACCGGTATCTTCTACAACAAGGATCTTGTTAAGAAGCTTCTCGGTGAGGGCGAGGTTGACAAGCCTTACGATTGGCAGGCTTCCGGCGAGTGGACTTGGGACAAGTTCAAGGAATTCGCTAAGAAGTGTACTGTTGATACCGATAACGATGGTGTTACCGATATCTACGGCCTCATCACGCAGCAGTCTGTATTCTTCGAGATGACGATGCTCTCCAATGGTCATGCAATCATCACGAAGGATGCTAACGGCAAGTATGTAAACAATGCTACCAACAGTGAGATCATCGAGGACTGCGACTGGGCATATGCTTTCTATACTGAAGGTCTTACCCGTCGTGCAGTTGAGGGTGAGCAGTGGAATTTCTTTGAGTCCGTATTCAAAGAGCAGAAGGCTGTTATGATTCCTTACGATGAGTACAAGGCATCCGACTTCTCCGCTAACGAGAAGGACGCTGACGGAAACGATACGGGCGTTCGCGCGTACGATTTCGACTACGGCTTTGTATGCTTCCCTAAGGGACCTAAGGCTTCCAACTACATCCCGGTATCCCGTGAGAACATCATGGTTATCCCGAACTGCGAGACCACGAAGGCTAAGCTTGCTGACATCGCATTTGCTTACAACAACTTCACCGATCAGTCTCCTGAGATTAAGGACGACCCGAATGCTTGGAAGGGTGGATATGAGGCTCTGTTCCGTGATTCCAGATCCGTTAACGAGACTCTTGACATCATGATCAACAAGATCGCTCCGGTTCAGAATCCTAGCTACATTATCCCTGGCCTCTGGGACAACAACAATGGTGTTATCCAGACCAAGTTCTACTACAATGTAGATAGCCCTGACCAGACTCCTGGCCAGCTTCTTGAGTCCCTGAACTCCGAGATTCAGAACTACATCGATGAGTTCAACACTCGTAGAGCAAAGTAATTTCAACTGAGATTACCCTGAAAGGCTGCCTTCGGGCAGCCTTTCTTTTTCAAAAAAGAGTCGGCAGAAAATACGCGTAATTCGGAGATTTGTTATGAAGAAGACGGACGATACGAAGGCCCCGTGGCTCGACGAGAGCAAATCCTTTGAGGAGCGGGCCGCGGCACTTGTGGGTGAGATGACTCTGGAGGAGAAGGTGTTTCAGACGTTGTTCAACGCTCCGGCGATTGAACGGCTCGGGGTACCTGCGTATAATTATTGGAACGAAGCGTTGCACGGCGTCGCGCGTGCCGGTGTGGCAACGGTGTTTCCGCAGGCCATCGGGCTTGCTGCTGCATTTGACGAGAAGATGATGGGCGAGATCGCCGACGTGATTTCGACGGAGGCCCGCGCCAAATTCAACATGCAGCAGGAATACGGTGACAGAGATATCTACAAGGGTCTGACCTTCTGGTCACCGAACGTGAACAT
>JAFZWG010000039.1 GCA_017617395.1 Lachnospiraceae bacterium | reverse complement strand
GGCATCGTTTTAGAGAAGGCAACGGGCCATAAATGGAATATATCGGCCGCTACCTGTACCGAAGATAAGAAGTGCAGCAAATGCGGCAAAGTCGAGAAGGCGACCGGTCATACCTGGAATCGAACGACGGCTACCTGCACAGAAGATAAGAAATGTACGGTTTGCGGAACGGTTGATCAGAAGGCTTTCGGGCACCATTCCGATATGCCTACCGCCACTTGTACGGAGGATAAAGTCTGCTCAACCTGCGGCATCGTCTTAGAGAAGGCAACGGGCCATAAATGGAATATATCGGCCGCTACCTGTACCGAAGATAAGAAGTGCAGCAGATGCGGTAAAGTCGAGAAGGCGACCGGCCATACCTGGGATCGTGTGACGGCTTCCTGCACGGAAGACCGGAAGTGTGTAAACTGCGGAACGGTCGATCAGAAGGCCTTCGGTCACCATTCCGATATGCCTACCGCTACTTGTACGGAGGATAAAGTCTGCTCAACCTGCGGCCTTATCCTGGAGAAGGCAACAGGTCATAACTGGAATCGCTCTACGCCGGGCTGTACCGAAGACAGAATGTGCAGCAGATGCGGCAAAACCGAGAAAGCAATAGGCCATGTCTGGAGTTCATTTTCCTGCACGGAAGATCAAAAGTGTATAAACTGCGGGACAATCGGCCAGAAGGCTTTGGGTCACCATGCGAAAAATCCTTCCGCTTCCTGTAGAGAGGATAACATCTGCACAACCTGCGGGATCGTCCTTGAAAAGAAGTTGGATCATAAGTGGGATAAGGCAGAGGCAACCTGTACCGAAGCGCAGAAGTGCATAAACTGCGGCACTACCGGAGAAAAGGCCAAGGGGCATGATTTCTCGGTGTTGCTTCGGGATGTTGCGCCCACTTGCGGTGAAGCCGGCGTCAAGGAATACAAGTGCAGCAGATGCTCGGAGACACGCGGCGAGAATACGGCGCCGAACCAGAAGCATTCGTGGGAAGTCAAGGAGACGGTTAAGGAGACAAAGGAGTCGGACGGCTATATTTTGCAGTATTGCCCCGTCTGCGGACTGACGCAGAAGACCGTTTTGCCGAAGGTCGGTGAACTGAAGGTCAATTCTTCGCGCCTCAGCTTTTCGGAAAATGCTGACAGTCGTGATATAAGCCTGCTGAACATTTCCAATGCGGGCTCCGTTGTTGTGTCCGTAGATCCGAACGCAGTCGGTTGGGTAAGGGTGACGAGAACGGGAGCAACTACCTATAAGGTTGAGGTTCCCAAGAACACCGAAGGAAGTGACCGCAAGGGCGTGATCACGTTCAAAGATCCCGAGTATAACCGGTCTGTTTCCGTAGAAGTATCGCAGAGCAGCCGCGGCGGATGCAAGATTTTGTTTGATCCGAACGGAGGAATCGGGTGGAGTGAGCCGGTCATCCGTACAGCGGTCTTGGGAGACGTCATGGGCGGAACATATCCGGAACCTCCGCGTGCTCCCGGTTACAAGACGTTTGACGGCTGGTATTCCCAGAAGGTCGGCGGAGCAAAATGGACGGAGTTTACTCCTGTTCCCAGCACTCAGGGAGTAACTCTGTACGCACACTGGACTGATACCAAGTACTTCATCGCCTATGACGGCAACAATTACGAAACGGGCGAGATGGACAAGACCCCTGCATTCTGCAATCAGGATGTCACTCTGGCGAAGAATAAATTCGTCAAAACCGGTTATGTGCTTGCGGGCTGGAACACCAGACGAGACGGAAAGGGAGTGGAGTATTCCGAAGGGGCGACCGTCAGAAATCTGGTCCCTGCCGATGCCGAAAACGGTACTGTGATAACTCTGTACGCTCATTGGGTGGAGATAGCAAAGGTTACGGTGAGCTTCAACGTAAACGGCGGATCCGATCCGAGCAACAGACTTGCAAAAGAAACAAGAACCGTAGTATACAAAGAGCCCTACGGTGATCTGCCGGAGCTTCCGAGCGGTGTAACAGCTCCTGAGGGAAAGGTTTTTGCCGGTTGGGAGACGAAAGACCATGTCCGCGTGACCGCGCAATCGGATGTGGAAGATGCCGCGGATCATGTCCTGTATGCCGTTTGGAGAGATAACACCTACAAGATCATTTTCGATGGTAACGGAAGTCTTTTCGGTGTCATGAAAGAAATGACCTGTACGTACGGCGAAGGAGTTCATCTTCCGAAATGTGCATTTGACGACGGAGATGGATTCGACGTCTGGAGTACAACACGTACCGGAACCGGACTTTATGCTATGAATTTCAAGGAAGACATCTATACGGAGTATCCGCTGATCCAGGATACTTCCGTTGAAAGCATTACCTTGTATGCGATATGGAAAGAACATCACTACTCCGTGGAATACATTGACCCGTTCCATGGAAAGACTATCCATAAGGATGAAAAGTGGAATAATAAGCATATTTACTATGTCGAGGCTTGTGCACCGAAAATTGAGGGGCTTCGCTTCTTAGGCTACACGACCGACTATAAGCTCAAGGGACTGATGCCGGAGGGAGCAGATCGCTCCAAACTCTATCATCCCGGAGAGGCTGTCGTTTTTGATGATCCCAGCATTTTGGAAAGTTCCAATATTCAGCTCTTCTGTGTTTACGAAGTGACGCAGAAGGATTATATTCCGGTAATCTATCACGATAACGGTGGAGATATCCCGTCGAGGGTAGAGTATATTCATTGGAATACCAGTACTTATCAGGTGCCGTCGGTTTACTATTATGACTCGGAGGAGCATGAAGCGGAGCGCCCGCATAAGAAGGGCTACGTCTTCCAGGGATGGGGCCTTACTTCGGATGCGGAACGTTCGGAAGCTGTTTCCTCTGTGCCGATTGCGCGGGGAACGACTGTGGTGCATTTGTTCGCAATCTGGAGCCCGAACGGTGCGAAAGTCACGCTCGATTACGGCTATGGCGATAAGCGCCGGGAAAGCCTGAATCCTCTCGGAACAGGAACATTTATGCTTCCGAATGCCAAGAGAGATGATTACATTTTCCTTGGCTGGCAGAGCGATTATGACGGCGAGATCTATCAGGCCGAAGAGGAGATTTCAGATCTTCCGAAGGATTTGGTACTGACTGCTTTGTGGGATCAGCGCACCTATCAAATTGAGTTTATTGACAGTTATTCCAATAAAGTGTTGAAGTCCGGACGGTATCTGTCCACCGAAAGCCTTGCTTTTGAACCGGAGGAGATTCCTCTCAAGGGAAAGACCTTTGATGGATGGGTTTACGGCTCAAGGGTCTATACGAAAAATGCGTCTGTGTCGGATTTTGTTGATATGAAGTCTCATGTGCTTGCCGAGACCATCCTGAAGCAGGATGAAAAGGTGTACAGACTGTATAGCCATTACAAGGGCGAGCAAGAGGCCGGAAAAGTCATGGTGTATTATCATCTGAATTCATCGACTGCTACCGGTGGACCGAAAGGCCCGACGACTGCAGAAAGTAAGGTCGGCGATATTTCGATTGTAACCAGCGCCGAGAAGCCGACGGATCCTCACCGGGTATTCCTCGGATGGACGACTTCCATAAACGGAAGAAAGTATACGACAGCCGGAGAAACCTATGTAATTCATGGAGATCCCAGCGGAAGAGTGGCACCGCCTACCGAATACACTTTCTATGCATGCTGGCAATCCAAGTACAAACTGTCTCTTGACAAAAATGGTTGCCCGGATGCCAAGGTTGATTCCATTGAACTTGAGGATGTTGTGCCGGGACAGGTTATCCAGATGAAGAAATATAAAAAATCTTTCGGAGAGCCTGATGGATACACTCTTCTCGGTTGGGGAACTACCCCGGATACTGTGACCATCGGTGTGGACGGAGAGTTTACCGTCCCGGAACGAGAGGTGACTCTTTACGCAATCTGGAGTTCCAAAGAGTATGATTTTACATTCTACGATGGCTTCGGTCGCGAGATTGCAAGAAGAACTCTGAAATATGATACAACGGTGACTCTGTCCGAACTCGATCTTCCGATTGTTCAGACGGAACTGTCCGGCTATCGCTTCGCCGGTTGGACCAAAGAAGCCGGAGACACCTCGAAGTATTATGACATCAATGAGAAGATTAAGGTAACTAAAAATCTGACTTTTTACGCCGATTATGAGCTGGTGCCGGGAGTGCCCGGAAAAGTGGTGATCCACTATCTTGCCAATGGTGGAAAAGATGTTCCGGCGCCGGAAACAATGGATCCCGGCGAGTGTTACATTTCCTCGAAGGTGCCAACCCGCGAAGGTTATTATTTCCGTGGCTGGTCCAGACACAATATCCAGGATATCGGCTTGAAACTGGATCCCCTGTACCCGGACTATCCGGTCGACGGGGACCATAAGATTGAGGGCAAATCCGGGCAACGCATTGTGTTATACGCGGTCTGGGAACGGATTGACGAAATCAGTGTCAACGATCTTAAAGAGGCACTGGAAGGCGTGTACGGGGTCGGAGCGTTCGGAGACGACAAGCTGCTCAAAACCTATACTTCAAGTGATTGGGAGAAGCTTAACGATACTACATACTATGTCATTCGCACCGATCGGAAGAGTAAGGTGAAGAATTACGAAAGCACAATCATGGTGATTCAGTATCGGAACGGAACGTGGAATCTGGATGCTTACGGCGCAATTGAAGGCATTTGGTCAGCCATCCGGTTTGACATTCTGACGTCTCTGCCCAACACTTCCGCCAGAGCTTTGGATATCACGTTTGATGTTGTCAACACGGCAGTAGAGCTCGGTATTTCCTTCTATTGTCCGGCCGGCGGTAGATTTGTCGCAGGATTGCACTATGCGAATACTGCGTGGGTCCTGATCCGCAAAAACGAATATAAAGAATTGTTTGATGCCGTAATGGAAGAAACGTGGAATATTGCCACCGGATACATGAAAGGCAAGGCGGAGTCGGAAGTGCTCTTCCCCGCACTGGAGGAGCTTCTGGGATCGGAGAAACTGTCGGCAGAAAAACTGGGACAGTATAAGGAGTTGACGTTGGCTCTGCTCCGCGAGACAGACGAACAGATCGGAAAGGAAACAGAGGAACTCGATCCTTACGGCAGCTTCGACTATGCGTTCGGTATTTTTAAGGAACGTGTGGCAGGTCAAGGGTTCGATCGGACGATTGTGGACCATACCTATCAACCGATTCAAAAGATCTACGAGTATGTCTTCAGCAATATATCCGGGTTCTAAATAATCCGGGGACGAATTCGGAAGGAGAGAGGACGTGAGACGGACAGTCAAAAAGCTTTTGCTTTTCATGATAGTAAGCACCATGCTTTTCGCACTTCCCGCATGTGGAAAGAAGAAGGAGAATGACTCCGATTCGACGGAGATTTCCGTCACTCCCGGGCTGAGCGTAAGTCCCGGGGTGACCGATGAGAAGGGAGCATTCTCTCTTCCTGTTGAGATCGATCTGCCGGAAGGTGCAACCGTGCGGGAGGAGAAAGAAGCCCTCTTCGCGGATACAGCGGATTATTTTCTGTGTGTTTTTGATGAGGATACGTTTCAAAACGGTGCGGTCTTCGATGAGAACGATGTGATGGCGCTGATCAACTCGAAGGAAAATGCTTCGCTGGCAAAAGAACTTCTCCGGCTGAAGGATTTTTCCGTAGCAACCGACATCAGTGTGAAGGCTTACGACAACATCAACGGAATGAGCGGATACCTTGTTCCGATGTCGCAGATGACGTACGAGGATGCGGCAGGCAGCAAGACGGAAGGCGCCGGATTTGTCATGATCTACGGTAAACCGAATGATGTTGGAGTATACGTTGTGCTTGGAATTCTTAAGGCTGACGGAGGCAACGGATCACTGGAGTCCGAGAGCGGCAAAGCGGCGATCAATACCGCCCTCGGTCTGATTCCGAAAGAGGCGGCGCCTGCGTATGTCGTATGGGAAAATGCCATGCCGGACGAGACGGAAGTCCGGTTCGCCTATAAAAACGGCGGCGTTTTGGAGGTTCGGACGGACGGAGATGATCTGCTGTTGCCCTTCAACAAGGATGCGAGCACCGGAATATTGATCCGCCACAGTCAGAACAGCACGAATCGGACGGCGCTGGATTTGTTAAACAATCTGATGGATTCCCTGAAGGATCCCGACACCGCGTTCGGCGAAGTTGTGACGGTACAGGGCAGAGTGGAATATCAGAAGGTTACCATGACCTATGCGGAGGGTGATCGGAAGATGAAAGAGATTCTCTGCCTCACTTCAGACAAAACAGGAAGCTGCTGGCTTCTGGACCTTTACGGGACAGAAGCGGAGGTAAATGCCAGAGAGGAAGAACTTAACGTTTTGCTCTGGTCTTTGGAGGAAGAGTAAATGATAATGCCGGAGACGGGTTACTGTCTCCGGCATTTTTGTCGATGTATGATTTTCAGTTTCTCTTCCCGAAGAGCTGCAGAAGCCCGGTCGCGTAATCGATGAGCAGCTCGGGGTGCTTTTCCAGCTCCCGCACGGGGAAGAGGCGGCACAGATCCTTGCTCTTGTAGACGAAGCCAGGCGAGAAGAGATCACCGACCTGCGGGAGGAGTGTCCCGCGGGACCACTCGAACGCCTCGTCGCGCTTGGCCGCCCGGCGGTACGCTTTGTCCATGTGGGAGGCGATGCTCTTGTGGATCACGCGGTTTTCGAGCGGGAGATAGTAGTAATCCTTGTAGTTTGCGTAGTAATGTTTCGCCGGTTCGGTCAGAATCGGGATCGTCAGAAGAAGGCTTCCGTCGTCCTCACCCGAGAGAGTCAGCGAGGAAACTGCGGGAGCATTTTTCGTCGAGAGAAGCTTGTCGAGGGGCTTGCCGAGCGTAAGTCCTGCGGGCCAGTCGGCGGACATCCGAAGGCGGAGCGTCACGGAGTCGGAATCGAAGCGGGCGAGCTCTGCATTTTCCACTGTGGAAGAGGCGATGTCCACGCACGGAAGAAGGCGGCACAGGGTGACGAGCCCCAGAAGGTCCTCGCGGTTGTGGCGCGCAAGATCGCGGTAGCGGGCCTCGGCGGCCTCCTTGTTGAACTTCGAAAGACCGACGAACTCGGAGTAAAAGCGGATCAGGGTGCCTCCGTCGTAGGGGTCCTCGCGGTCGTAGCCGGCGAGCGGCTCTAAGTCGCGCTGGCGGCAGGACGGAAGACCGGCGAGCGTTTTTAAGCGCCGGAGCGGTGTGTAGAGATCGAGGGAGAGGGAGCCTAAAAACGGCGGAAGTCCGAGAATGCGGCTTCGGTCGCGAAGAAACGGAATGTCGAACGTCGTTCCGTTATAGTGCAGCAGGCGCACGCGCGTCGGCAGAGAGTCGAAAAATGCTCTGAGAAGGGCGGACTCCTCCGAGGGAGTCTCGGCAAACCACTGCCGGAAGACGAAGCGTCCGAGCGCGTCGGGCGCAACGGCACCAATCATGTAGACGGGCGCGGAACGCGCACTCAGCCCGCAGGTTTCGATGTCGAAAAAGCACGGTTCGGCCCCGTCGTCGGGACAGTATCCGGGGTCTTTCAAAAAGGCCGAAAGGCTCGCGAGAGTCGACTCGGGAAGCAGTTCGGCAAGCGGTAATTCGGTGTATCGCATGTTGGCCTCCTCATCACCTGTAATAGTAGCAGAGAATTTGCCGAAATTCAAATATTTTCGGGAAAATACAGGTGCTTTTCGGGGCAGTTTATGGTATACTTTTTACTGGGTAATACTATTGCGGACGAGGTGACGCAAAATGATTGGAATGTTGGACGGTACGTTGGAATATAAGGACGCGTCCGTGGCTGTGATTCTGGCGGGAGGCATCGGCTTTGAGGTGCAGATGCCGGCGTCGGAACTGGCGACGATGCCGCCGGTCGGTACGGCGGTTCGCGTGTATACGCATCTCTCGGTCAACGAGAACACGGGCGTCAATCTGATGGGCTTTATGACGAGGGACGAGCTGCAGATGTTCCGCCTGCTGATCACCGTGAGCGGTGTCGGCCCGAAGGCGGCTCTCGGGATTCTCTCGACGATGGATCCGTCGGATCTGTCGGTGGCGATCATGAGCGGCGACGAGGCGACGATCGCGAAGGCGCCCGGCATCGGCAAGAAGACGGCGGCGAAGATCGTGCTTGATCTTAAGGACAAGATGGACTGGCAGTCCCTTGCGGGATCGGAGGCAGCGGCCGCAGTGAGCGGAACCGTTTCCGCTCCGGCAGGAGGCGGGACCGCGGCGGCGGAGGCAACCGAGGCGTTGATGGCGCTCGGGTACTCGCGCACGGAGGCTTCGAAGGCCGTCTCCAAGGTGGAGAATGCAAAAGACCTGGACGCGGACGACATATTGTCGCGCGCTTTGCGGTATTTGTAACATTTTGCGAGGATAGATTTGCATGGCAAAACGAATCACGACAACCGAAGAGACTGCGGAGGACGTGCGGCTTGAGGGCTCGCTGCGGCCGCAGTATCTGTCCGAATACATCGGGCAGTCGAAGGTGAAGAACACGATGAAGGTGTACATCGACGCGGCGAAGGCGCGCGGGGAGGCACTCGACCATGTTCTTTTGTTCGGACCGCCCGGACTCGGCAAGACGACACTTGCCAACATCATCGCCAACGAGATGGGCGTCAATGTGCGTCAGACATCGGGACCGGCCATCGATAAGCCGGGCGACATGGCGGCGATTCTTAGTAAACTCCAGCCCAACGACATCCTCTTCATCGATGAGATCCACCGGTTGAACCGTCAGGTGGAGGAGCTGTTGTACTCGGCGATGGAGGACTTCGGCGTCGATATCATCATCGGCTCCGGCCCTGCGGCCAAGCCGGTTCGGCTGAAACTGCCGAAGTTTACGCTGGTCGGTGCGACGACACGCGCGGGCATGTTGACGGCACCGCTCCGCGACCGTTTCGGCGTTGTGGACCGTTTGGAATTTTACTCGGTCGAGGATTTGGCGCTCATCGTGCGGCACTCGGCGAGAGTTTTGAAGGTGGAGATTGACGAAGAGGGCGCGACCGAGATCGCAAGAAGAGCGAGAGGGACGCCGCGACTCGCGAACCGGCTCTTAAAGCGCGTTCGTGACTACGCGCAGGTGCTCGGCGACGGCGTCATCCGCGCGGACATCGCGAAGAAGGCGCTCGATACGCTGGAGGTTGACCGGCTCGGTCTTGATCCAATCGACCGCGCGATTCTTACGACGATGATCACGAAATTCCGCGGCGGCCCGGTGGGCACGGCAGCGGTGGCGACGACCATCGGCGAGGAGCAGGAGACGGTCGAGGAGGTCTACGAGCCGTACCTGGTGCAGACCGGTTTGATCGTGCGGACGCCGCGCGGACGTATGGTGACCGCGGAGGCGTACGAACACCTCGGCATTCCGATGCCGGAGGGCAAGTAGAGAAAGAGAAAAAAGCAGGCTGCATTTTCCGAAGGAAGGCCTGTGACACGATAGAAACAGAGGAGAAAGAGAGGACAGTACCATGCAGAAGCGGACGGAGGCGGAAGTTATCATCAACGGCAAGCGGTATTGCATCGCCGGAATCGAGGAGGAGGAATATCTCCAGAAGATTGCGACGTATCTAAACAGCAAATACGCTTCCATGAAGGAGGTCAAGGGCTACAAGACCATGGACCTCGATATGAAGCAGGCGCTCGTGTTGATCAATGTCGCGGACGACTACTTAAAGAGCCGCCAGGATTGTGCGAACAAGCAGTCCGAGGTCGAGCAGCGCGAGACCGACATCTTCAACATGAAGCATGACATGCTTGCGGATCGTTCGCGGATCAAGGAGCTGGAGGAACGGATTGAGCAGATGAAGGAAGCCCGGATGGAGGATCAGAAGAAGATCGTCCGCCTGGAGACCGAACTGTCCAACTATCGCAAGAACCGGAATTGAGAGACATGACGAGACACCCTGGGAAAATCGAATTGCTTGCACCGGCAGGATCCTACGAAGCGCTCTGCGCCGTGATTGAGGCCGGCTGTGACGCAATCTACATCGGCGGCGCGCGTTTCGGCGCCCGCGCCTATGCCGACAATCCGCCCGAGGAGCAGCTGATCCGCGGAATCGACGAGGCTCATCTGCGCGGGGTCAAGGTGTATCTCACGGTCAACACGGTTTTGAAGAACAATGAGATGGCAGAGCTCAGGGAGTATCTGCTGCCGTACTATGAGGCGGGGCTGGATGCTGTGATCGTGCAGGATTTCGGCGTGATGAAGCGGATTTCGGAATGGTTTCCCGACCTTCCAATCCACGCGAGCACGCAGATGACGATCACGCAGGAAAGCGCCGCTTTGCTGTTGCCTCCGCAGGTGACGCGCATCGTTCCGGCGAGAGAATTGAAGCTCTCGGAGATCGCGAAGCTGGCGAAGGGGACGGACCGGGAACTCGAGATTTTTGTGCACGGCGCGCTGTGCTACTGTTACTCCGGCCAGTGCCTTTTGTCTTCCCTCGCGGGCGGGCGAAGCGGCAACCGCGGCCGGTGCGCGCAGCCCTGCCGCAAGCGTTACTACTACACGGAAAATTCTAAATCAAACGGCAAGAACGGTGCCTACGGTTTTCTCTTAAGCCCGAAGGACCAGTGCCTTCTGCCTCGCCTTCACGAGCTTCTGGCGACCGGCATCGATTCCCTGAAGATCGAGGGCCGCATGAAGAAGCCCGAGTACGCCGCAGGCGTGACGGCAATCTACCGCCGGTGGCTTGACCGCTACGAGGAGATGGGCCACAAGGCGTACGAGGAATACCTTCGCACGCACGCCAAGGAGATGGCGGACGACGTGGCCGCGCTGGCGGAGCTTTACAACCGCGGCGGCTTTTGCGAGGGCTACGTCTTCGATGAGAAGGGCCGCGGGATGATGTGTACGAACCGCCCGAACCACACGGGCGTGCTTTTGGGGCGTGCGGTTGTGACGGACGGCGTGAAGCCGACGGCCGTGATGCAACTTCGCGAGGAACTCGGCCCCGAGGAAGTGATCGAACTTCGCACGGCGGGCGGCTTTATCTGCGGCGAGATCACGACACCGAAGGACATGACGCGCTTTGACCCGGCGAAGCCGGTAGCGCTGCGCCGGGAAGCGTTCGACGACGGCGTGCCGGAATTTGTCTACGTCTTCCGGACGAAAAATGAAACCCTCCTCACGGAGATCCGCGAGCAGTTCATCGCAAACCGGAAGGACCTTCCCGTGATCGGGACGCTCCGCGCGGCAGCGGGAGAACCGCTTCGCCTTACGGTGACCGACGCGAAGGAGCGGGCCTGCATCACCGTGACGGGGGATGCGCCGGAGCCGGCGAAGCAGCTGCCGACCGACGCCGCGCAGATACTCTCGAAGATGCGCCGGACCGGCGGTTCGGGCTATGCATGGGAGGAGCTGACCGTCGATGTGGCGGACGGGATTTTCCTGCCCGTGTCGAAATTAAACGAGTTGCGCCGCGAGGCGCTGGAAGCATATGAGCAGGCCGCGATCCGGACGTTCCACCGGAGCAGACTCGCATTTGCTGCGGAGAGCGCGGCGGGAGGAACCGGTGCTGCCGCGAGTGCAGGCGGTGCTGCCGCGAGTACGGATGCTGCGAAGCCCCTTGGCTGCATGGTGATCGTGCAGACCGCGGAGCAGGCGATGGCGGCGCTGCGGCACACGGTTGTGACGGATCTTTACGTCGATATGGAGGGCGCCTGCGATGCGTGCCTCTCCATCATCCGCGCGGAGCGGGGGCACGGCACGGTCAACGACGTGCGGATCGGTGTCGCGCTGCCTCGGGTGAGCAAGGGCGCGGTACATGACACGGTTGTGCGCGAAGTCGGAAGACTTCTTCGGGAAATGCCGATCGATGCGGTTTTGGTGCGCACTCCCGATCAGCTGGCGGAGGTGCCCGGATGGCGCATAATCCGCGAGGACCTGCAAGTCGTCACGGACAGCACGCTGTATCTGGCGAACGACGCGGCCAAAGAGTGGTTTGCGGCGGCAGGGGCCGACGCGATGACCGTATCACCGGAGCTTAAGCGAAGCGAGGTCTCCTACGAGATGGCGGCCGGAAACTGGATTCCGGTGTACGAGCGGACCGTCGTGATGGTGTCCGAACAATGCCCGCACCGCACCGTGTTTTCGTGCGATTCGCCGGGAAGCAACCCGGGCGGAATCCTCACGGACATGGAGGGCAACGAGATGCCGGTGGTGAGCGTGTGCCGGTATTGTCATTCCTTGATCTACAACGCGGCGGTGACGTCGCTTTTGACCGTTTTCGACGAGGTGGCGGAGAAGAGACCGCTCGGAGTGAGGGTTGCATTTTCCGCGGAGACGCGCCGCGAGGCGGACCGCGTGCTGCGTACGCTAGCACAGGCGATGCAGGGCGAGACCGTGGCGGAGCCGTCGGCAGAGGGACGGTACACGAAGGGACACTGGAAGCGGGGAGTGATGTAAACTGCGTGGGAAAGGAGCGGACATGAGCGAGCTTTTGGAACAGGCGATTGCGATGGCAAGGGAAGCGCACGCGGGGCAGACGGACAAGGCGAACCGGCCTTACTTTCTGCACCCGGAGGCGGTTGCTTCCTTCGTCGACACCGAGCAGGAGAAGATCGTTGCGTACCTCCACGACGTGATGGAGGACCACCCGGACTACATGTCGGTCGCTGCATTTCGCGAGCGGTTCGGCGATCCGGTCACGGACGCTCTGTTACTGCTGCGGCATGACCGTGACGACTCCTATGCCGAATACATCGATAAGATCCGCTGCTCCGACAACCGCCTGGCCATCCGCGTGAAGATCGCGGACCTTCGGCACAATATGGACGTCTCCCGCGGCATCACGATTGCTGACCCCGAGGAGAGAGAGCAGTTTTACCGCAAGAGAAACGAGAAGGTGCAGACGTGTTACCTGCCGGCGTTCCGGCTTCTGACCGAGCATCTGCGCGAGATGGACGAGGGGACGCGCGAGGCGGAGGCATAGGGAGCATTTTTCGCAGGATGAGGCGTCCTGTGGTGACAAAAGACTTGCAAAACAGACGCAACAGGGGTATACTTGAATCAATCTTTCAAACACCAATAGACAGGGGGTCCTTACAATGGTTGAGGCAACTAGCTGTGGTGGTGTTGTGATATTCAGAGGGAAGATCCTGCTGCTGTATAAGAATTACAAGCGCAAGTACGAAGGATGGGTGCTTCCCAAGGGAACGGTAGAGGAAGGCGAGGAGTTTCCGCAGACCGCCATTCGAGAAGTGAAGGAGGAGAGCGGCTCCGACGCCCGGATAGTCAAGTATGTCGGCAAGAGTCGGTACACCTTCAACACGTCGCAGAACACGGTTCAGAAGGAAGTACACTGGTACCTGATGATGGCGGACAGCTATTACAGCAAACCACAGACCGAGGAGTATTTTGCGGATTCCGGATTCTACAAGTATCATGAGGCTTATCACCTGTTGAAATTCTCGAACGAGAAGCAGATTCTGGAGAAGGCCTACAGTGAGTATCTGGAACTCAAGAAGAACAATCTTTGGGGCAATCGAAAGTATTCCTGAAAGGAAAACGGGCCGCGCGAAACGGCCCGTTTTGCACATCTTTTACGTAAAAAGGAACGACGGAACATGGACAAGCTCAAAAAACTTTACAAACAATATCACGAGGTCATCATGTACCTCATCTTCGGCGTCGCGACGACGCTGGTGAACTTCATCGCGACGTTCGGACTGCAGAGTCTGTTCGGGCTCAGCAAGATTGCGGAGGAGCTCGGCAAGGACTCGAGCAAGTATAAGGTCCTGTATCTGATCGCCAACATTATCGCATGGTTCATCGCGGTGCTGTTTGCGTTCGTCACGAACAAGAAATACGTCTTTGAGAGCCGCACGGAGGGAGCTAAAGCGTATTTTACGGAGATGGGAAAGTTCTTCAGCGCCCGCGTTGCCACCGGCGTTGTGGAAAATGTGCTTCCGTCCATTCTGATGGCAATCGGCCTCAAGCAGTCGCTGTCCGTTGCGGTTGCCTCCAGAACGTTCACGTTTGAGGGATTCTGGGCGAAGGCAATCACGGCGGTGTTCGTAATCATCTTAAACTATGTATTCAGCAAGCTTTTTGTCTTCCGCAAGAAGGAGGAAGCGGTGCTTGAGGGAACCGAGGAGGAGAGCCTTTCGGAGGGAACCGGCGCAAAGAGCGCTTCGGAGGATTCGGACGATGAGTGAGGAGCGCTTTGCGGTAACCCGCACGGTCACGCTTAAGAAGGGCGAGGGCAGAAGCCTGAAGGCCGGCGGATTGTGGGTGTACGACAACGAGATCGCGCAGGTCATCGGCGGCGGTGAGAACGGCGCACTCTGCGCGGTGAAGGATTTTGACGGCTATCCGATGGGTATCGGTGTCTACAATCAGAATTCGACGATCCGCGTGAGAATGCTGGCGAGACGCCCCGGGACCGAGGTGAACGAGGATTTTCTGCGCGCGCGTGTGCGTGCGGCCTGGGAATACCGGAAGACGACCGTGGACACGTCCTCGTGCCGCGTCATCTTCGGCGAGGCAGACTGGATTCCGGGCATCGTGGTCGACAAATTCTCCGACATACTGGTGATTCAGTCCCTGTCGCTCGGCATGGACCGCTTCAAGGACATCATTCTCTCGGCGCTTCGCGAGGCGATGGCCGCGGACGGCATCACCGTCCGCGGAATCTACGAGCGCAGTGACGCGAAGGTTCGAGAGCTCGAGGGCATGGAGCGCACGAAGGGCTTTTTATCCGAGCCGTTTGACACGAAGGTGGAGATCGTCGAGAACGGCGTCCGCTACGAGGTGGATGTCGAGAACGGGCAGAAGACAGGATTTTTCCTGGATCAGAAATACAACCGCCTTGCGATCCAGAAGCTTTGCAAGGGAAAGACGGTGCTCGACTGCTTCACGCACACGGGGTCGTTCGCTTTGAATGCGGGAATCGCCGGCGCTTCGGAGGTGCTCGGCGTCGACGCGTCGGAGCTTGCGGTCGCGCAGGCGGAGAAAAATGCAGCCCTGAACGGACTCTCGGAGCGGGTGCATTTTACGGCGGCCGATGTGTTTGATCTGCTGCCGAAGCTCGAGGCCGAGGGGCGGAAGTTCGACGTCGTCATTTTGGACCCGCCCGCTTTTACGAAATCGCGCACGGCGACGAAGCAGGCGATCAAGGGTTACCGCGAGATCAACATGCGCGGACTTCGCCTTGTGAAGGACGGAGGATACCTCGCAACCTGTTCGTGCTCGCATTTTATGACGCCCGAATTGTTCTCGGAAACAATCGCGCAGGCGGCCGGAAGCGTGCATCGGAGACTTCGCCAGGTTGAATATCGCACGCAGGCGCCCGATCATCCGATCCTCTGGGCGGCCGATGAGTCGTATTATCTGAAATTTTTCATCTTTCAGGTGTGCGAAGAGCAATAACACAACATCTTGTACAGTTGCCCGTGGGTGCTATACCACGGGCAAAATTGTTACATATTTATTCTACAGTAGTAGAAAACAAATTTAACAATTTCGCGTCAAAATCGCAACTGAAAAATGACGCATTTTACGAGAAAAACTGTGTAAAATCCTTGTATTTTACGTGTTTTAGCACTTTTGGGGTTGATTTTTTTGTGAGGGTATGGTATGATGCGTCGTGTAACAATTATGTAACATTTAACATTTTCGCACGTTTCGACATGTAACAATTTGTGAATAAGAGCGCTCGGCTCTATGATAATCGGGGAGAATTCGGGTGCCTTTTTGGCACAACCCTAAGACACGCAGAGGACACAGAATGAATTTATCGAAGGTTATAATCAGATCAACGTCAATCCTTTTGGCGTTCACGCTGGCGATCACCGCCTCGATGCTTCCGCGACTGCAGCATTCGGTTTCGGCAGACATCGATGATACGGTGGTTGCTTCTGCGCCCGCGCCCGAGGAAATCATTGACCGTTCGACACCGGTTAACGTTTCCGATGAGCAGATCAAGGATTCGGCGACGAGCTCAAATGTTGAGACGATTGTTAAGGTTCCCGAGACAATCGCAACGGCCCGCCTCACGGACGAGCAGGAGAACGCCATGGTGCGTCTTCCGATCAGCCGCGATGAGGTTGTATCCGGCAAGGCCAATCTGCCGACCCTGACGAAGGACGCCGGCACAGGTGCGACGGCTAAGAAGATTGTCGGCAAGCAGGATTTGCCGAAACTTCAGAACAGGGATTCGCTGGCTTCCGTTACGGAGCTTACGGAGATGATCATCCCTCGTGTGAGACTGATCTCCGGTAGCGAGGGTGCGAAGGAACTTGTCAAGGTTGAGAAGGAAGAGGAGAAGCCGGTGACCGGCAAGAAGAATCTTCCGGGACAGAACAAAGAGGATGACACCGCGAATATCGATAATGACGATCCGGTAGAAGGCAACGGCGAAGATCCCAATGCTCAGGGCGATGACCCTGCGGCAACGCCGACTCCTACGGAAGAGCCCGAGCCTACTGCGACGCCCGAACCTACGGCGACGCTGACTCCTACGGCAACTCCGGAGCCTACGGCTACCCCGACGCCTACGCCGATCACGTACACGTATAAGGATTTGAACACGGATCTCCGTGTATACAATGCACATAATGTCAATGTTCGTTCGCTTCCGGGTCTTGACGGCGAGATCATCGGTTCCCTCAAGGAGAACACGATCGTTCACGTTACCGGACAGTGCCGTGAGACGAAGTGGTACCGCATCATGTACAAGACCAACAACGGTACCGTGACGGCGTATGTATGCAACGATTATCTGACCGACAAGCCGGCAGCTACGCCGACACCTACGTCGACGCCTACGCCTACGCCCACTCCTTCGTACTCCTACAAGGATCTGAGCGGAGAGTACGTGGTATACAACACGAACGATTCGGTCAATGTCCGTTCGCTTCCGAGCACGGACGGCGAACTTTTGGGAACGCTTGCTCTTGGCACCGTTGTGAAGGTTACCGGACAGTGCACCGACAACAACTGGTATCGCATCGAGTTCAAGAAGGACGGCTCGACCAAGACAGCATATGTTTGCGATCAGTACTTAAAGGTTAAGGCCGATCCGACCGCAACTCCGGTTCCTACGGCAACGCCTACCGAGGCTCCGAAGGACGATAACGGTTCCGGCGAGGGTTCGACGGATCCGACTCCGATCCCGACTCCTACGCCTACGAAGGCTCCTTCCGGCTACCAGATCGAGTCGATGGATGCGGAAATGTATCTGACGACGGGCAATGTCAATGTCCGTTCCGCTCCCGAGCTTGTTGACGGCAACGTCATCGCGAAGGAGGAGAAATCCGGTAAGAAGTTCCACGTTACCGGTGTTGTCACCAACGACAAGATGAAGTGGTATCAGATCAACTACGGTGATTCGATGGCATTCATCAGTGCACAGTTCCTTTCCGACAAGGCACCTTCGGGCGCAGAGGACCTGATCTTCAAGCTCTTCACCGTATCGGTGGAGCACAAGGATCTTCCGTACACGCACGGCGCGTCCTGGGCAGGAACGGACTGCTGCGGATATGTATACATCCTGTACAAGGAAGTTCTGGGAATTGACCTCGGACGTACGACGGCTTCGCAGATGAACAAGGGCAAGAAGATTTCGTGGGATGAGGCAAGACCCGGCGATATTGTTTGTACGCTGCGCGATCCGTACGCCGGCGGCGATCACTCCGGTCTGTACATCGGCAAGGTGAAGGATCCCTGCACGGGACAGATGCGTTACTACTATCTCTCCCAGGCCGGAAACCACATTCACCTGAATTACATGGAAGGCCACTGGAACGGAGCGTACTATCAGGATCGCTATTCGCCGTACCGCGTGACCAACCTCCAGTCGTCGAAGTCGGCGCAGGAGATCTTTGATTACCTGCTCGAGCACGGTGTTACGCACTACCACTACTAGGAGACGATTTCGTCAGAGAGAATTATACGAAAACAAAAGCGCCTGCGGCTATGAACCGCGGGCGCTTTGTGGTATACTGATCAGTGGAAAAATGCAGCCCCGGAGGCACACTATGGAACAGGACAAGAAAAGCAGAATTCTGATCGTGGCGATCGCGCTGATGCTCATTACGATCATCGGGCTGGCGATTGCTTTGATCCAGGCGAAAAATAAGAACAAGGACAGCGGCAAGGGAGGAGAGAACGGCGTCACGGTGACGGAGGAAGCGAAACCGACAACCGCGGTCGATGCGACGGCCACACCAACGTCCGCAGCAACCCCGAGCGCGGCGCCTACGCCCGCAGACGGGACTCCGACGCCTGCGCAGCCCACGCCTACGGCAGGGGCAAGCGTGACGCCCGAGGGCACGCCTACGGTGACGGCAACGCCGACGCCGAAGCCCGAGGAGATCGACGGCTATCTGGTCGAGTACTCCGCGGGAAATGTGTGGACGGACGGCGGCGTGACGATGCGCAACATCGAGTTCGGCATCCGCAACAACGGCAAGGCGGCGATCAGCGGCGGCTGGAAGCTTGAGCTTACGATTGAGGGCCTTTCGAAGGCGAGCGGCTGGAACGGCACATTTGTCGTCAAGGGCACGACACTCACCATCACAAACGCAAATTATAACGGCGATATCGCAATCGGTGCGACGGTAGTCACCGGCTGCAATCTGGGAACGACGCAGGAGAAGCTCGTGATCACGAAGGCCGTGTTAAACGGTACGGTATGCACGGTGCGCGCAGGCGTGGTCGACCAGAACAAGCAGAATGGAAACGGCAACGGCAACGGTCAGGGCGGCAAGGAGGATGTCAAGATCGACGAGCTGTTGAAGCGCCCGAAGGGATCGGTGCAGGGAGACGACTGGCTCCACACGGACGGCCGCCGCATCCTCGACAAGGACGGCAGGGAAGTCTGGCTCACGGGCGTGAACTGGTTCGGCTACAACACCGGAACAAATACCTTCGACGGCCTGTGGAACTCCAAACTGGAGCCGACCGTGAAGGCGATTGCGGACCACGGATTCAACCTGATCCGCGTGCCGATCTCGGCGCAGCTGATCAACCAGTGGGCGGCGGGAGAGTATCCGACGGCCAACTACAATCACGCGTACAACGAAGTTCTCAACCAGATGAACAGTCTGCAGATCTTCGATTACTTCTTAGCTCTCGCGGAGGCCAACGGCCTTAAGGTAATGCCGGACATCCACAGCGCGGAGACCGATGCCTCGGGCCACAACGTGAACCTGTGGTACACGCAGAAGGTGAGCGAGGAGGAGTGGCTTAAGGCGCTCGAGTGGATGGCAAAGCGCTACAAGGACAACGACACGATCATCGCATTCGACCTCAAGAACGAGCCTCACGGCAAGCCGTACGAGAAGGACGGCGCGGCCATCTGGAACGACTCGACGAGCAAGAACAACTGGAAATACGCTGCCGAGAAGGCGGCGGCAAGAATCCTCGCGGTCAACCCGAACGTGCTGATCTTGGTGGAGGGAACCGAGATCTTCCCCAAGGACCTCGCGACCAATTCGGACTTCCACTCGACGAACGACAAGGACTATGATTTCAACTGGTGGGGCGGTAACCTCCGCGGCGTTGAGAAATATCCGGTCAACCTCGGCAAATACCAGAACAAGCTTGTGTATTCGCCGCACGACTACGGCCCGACGGTTTACAGGCAGCCGTGGTTTGAGGGCTCCTACGACTACAACAGCCTCATGAAGGACTGCTGGCACGACAACTGGTTCTACATCTACGAGAAGAACATCGCGCCGCTTCTGATCGGCGAGTGGGGCGGCTTCATGACAGAGCCGAACATCACGTGGATGACGTACATGCGCCAGCTGATCAAGACGTATCACTTAAATCACACGTTCTGGTGCCTAAACGCCAACTCGGGCGACACGGGCGGACTCTTGCTCGATGATTTCACGAGCTGGGACCAGACGAAGTACAACTTCGTCAAGGAAGTGTTGTGGCAGGAGGGCGGCCGTTTCGTCGGCCTCGACCACGCGATCCCGCTCGGAGTAAACGGCAAGAAACTGTCCGAATCGCAGGGACTTAAGTAAGCATCAATTAAACGGAAAATGCAGACGGACCCGCAAGGCTTTATCACAAACCGGAGCGGGTCCGTAATATTTTACGACAAAGAGGTTTTTTTGCGAAAAAACCTTCGCTGTTCACGAAAAACTTGATATCATTACACACTTTGTACAAACATTTCCTTTATGCTTGAGGTATCGAGGGAAAGTGGTGCCCTCCGCAAAGAGGAAGAATAACACGAGGTAGTTTGTATGGACGAGAACGATTCGTCAAAGTATTCGCCGCAGGTGCCGGTCGCAGGACCGCAGACACCGCAGCCCGAAACGGTGTTCCCGAACGCGGGAGCATCTGTGAATGGTGCGAATTATTACAAGACTACTCCTGTAGAACAAGCACCTGTGCAGCGACCTGTGGCTGCTCCGCAGTATCAGCCGCAGTATCCGAGCGAGGATGAGTACATCCGCCGTCTGGATCTGATGGCGCGTGAGCGCGAGGAACGCAAGGCAAAGAAACCCTCGATACTTCCGAGATTGATCGGCTGGGTATTTTTGGCAATGCTTGTGGGAACGGTTGCCGGCGGGACGTATTTTACGCTGGAACATTTCTTCTTCCCCGAGAAGCTTGCGCAGACGCGCGAGACCGACGAGCGGACGGAGCCCAGAAAAGAGCCTACCAAGCCGGGAGATCAGCCGTTCTCCCTTGCCCAGACCGACGATTTGAGCAAACTGAATCTCTCGCCGGTTTCGGCCATGGATGTCACCTCGGTTGCGGCCAGTGTGATGCCCGCGGTAGTTGCCATCAACAACTACGTGACGGAGACGTCTTTCGACATCTGGTCCGGCAAGAACGTGAGCTCCGAGGAGCTTGTGGGCAGCGGGTCCGGTATCATCATCGGGCAGAATGCGGAAGAAGTTCTGATCGTTACCAACTATCATGTGGTGTCGGGAGCATCCCGGCTGAGCATTGAATTTTGCGATAAGACGGTGACCGACGCGAAGATCAAGGGCACGGCATCGTCCACCGATCTGGCGGTTGTCGCGGTTCCGTTCTCGCAGCTTTCGGCGAGCACGGTATCGAAGATCCGCGTGGCGCGCATCGGCGACTCCGACTCTGTGAAGGTCGGCGAGATTGCCATCGCCATCGGAAACGCCCTCGGCTACGGACAGTCCGTGACCGTCGGCTATGTGAGTGCCCTAAACCGCGACGTCAACGTCGACGGCAAGACGCTCTGCCTCATCCAGACCGATGCGGCGATCAACCCCGGAAACAGCGGCGGCGCACTTTTGAACATGAACGGCGAAGTGATCGCGATCAACTCCGCCAAATACTCCGACTACTCGGTTGAGGGCATGGGATTTGCCATCCCGATCACCAACGTCCGCGACATCATCGAGGAGCTGAGCTCCCGCGAGATTCTGCCGGACGAGGAGAAGGGTTATCTCGGAATCGTCGGTTCCCGCGATATCACCGACGGCTACTCGCAGATGCTCGGACTTCCGAAGGGCGTGTACGTCCAGGAACTGGCAGCCGGTTCGCCGGCAGTCGAGGGAGGCCTGCTCTCCGGCGATGTGATCATCAAGATCGACAAGGAGACCATCACTTCGATGGACGACATCCGCTCGTTCCTCAACTACACAAAGGCCGGCACGGAGATCACGATGACGGTCGCAAGAAGAACCCGAAACGGAGTGTACAACGAGATCGAGCTTCACATCACGCTCGGCCATTACCCGGATGAGCCTCAGCCGGTACAGGAAGAGGACATCTACGCAAACTAAGACGACAACGGACATGAATCCTTAGAACAGAACATAACAAAAGAGGACGCTCCACACGGGGCGTCCTCTTTACGTTGCTCATTCGTTAGTATCAAAAACAATCGTCGGAAAATGATTACTTCTCCTCGAAGATATCCTCTTCCTCATCCTTCTCTTCATCGAGAGCTTCCTCTTCCGGATCCAGGTCCAGATCGTCAAAGTCTTCCATGTATTCCGGCGTGCAGAAGCGATATACCGCATATGCGATTCCGGCAATTACAACGATGATTCCGATGATGGCAAGGATAACGCCGATGACGCTGCAACGCTTGCATTCTTTGCAATTACAATCCATAGTACTTACCTCCCGAATATATCACAATGTGCGCCGTCTATCAGCGGCATTACAATTATACCATGAAACAGGACCTTTGAAAAGTGAAAATTTCGGGTCCGTCACTCATCGACCTTCACAAGCTTCGCAAACGACGCGAGCATCTGCTTCACGCCCGCCGGAAAATTCACCGTCACATGGTAGTCCGTCGACCCCGGCGTGATCTCCGTCACCGTGCCGACGCCGAATTTGACGTGGCGCACGCGGTCGCCGACCTTATAGTCCGGCGCGCCGCTCGATGCGGCCTTTCCAGCGGAGCCTGCCGAGGAACCGAATACACCCGCGGAGCTGCCCGCACCGCTGGAGCGTGACGTTCCGTACGGGCTTACATAGCGGCCCGTTCCCTGCGTGGAGGCAGAGGAAGAGGGCGATCCCGAAGTACTCTTGCGGGGCGTTCCGTAGCCGGAGTCCGACATGTAACCGAGGATGTCCGACATTGCGCCGAACGACTTCCCGGACTTCGAACCGTAGGAGCTTCCCGAGCCGTAGCCGGAACCGGAACCATAGTCAGAGTTAGAACCGTAGCCCGACTTCGAACCGTAGGAGCTGCCCGAGCCGTAGCCGGACTTCGCGCCGGAGCGGAAACTGTCCAGAGAGCCGCGGCGCATAGAGTTGCGGCCGGCCCAGCCGGAGTCGTCGGAGAAGGTCTCCGTGCGCTTCTTGATCAGCTCGCGCGGAAGCTCAGCCAGGAAGCGGGACGGAGGATTGAACTGCAGTTCACCGCGCACCAGACGCTTCGTGGCGTAGCTGAGAGCCAACGTCTTGCGGGCTCTTGTGATGCCCACGTAGCACAGGCGACGCTCCTCCTCGAGGTTTTCGTTCGTGCGCGATTCCCCGTCGGCGTCCAGAGCCATGCGGCTCGGGAAGAGACCTTCCTCCATGCCGCCGATGTAGACGTGGTCAAATTCCAGTCCCTTGGCGCTGTGAAGCGTCATGAGGACAACATAATCTTCATTTTCATCGACCGAGTCGATGTCCGCGACGAGCGCAACCTCGGCGAGGAAACCGGAGAGGTCGGGCGTCTCGGCAGAGCTTACGTACTGCGCGATCTTGCTCTTTAACTCGCGCACATTTTCCATGCGGTCGTCGAAGGACTCGGGGTCCTGCTCCTTGAGGTCGTTCTCGTAGCCGGTCACCTCGAGGATGTCGTCCACCAGTCTGGTGAGGCGGTAGTCCGGGTCATTCAGAAGAGCGCGGAGCTCGTCCACGAGTGCAACGAACTTGGCAATCAGACCTGCAGTGCGGGAGGAGAGCCCGGGAATCGTGTCCGCGGCGCGCAGTGCGCCGAAAAATGAGATGTCCTTGATGTAGGCGTACTCATCGACCTTGTCAATCGTGGTGTCGCCGATGCCGCGGCGGGGCACATTGATGATGCGCTTGACCGACATGGCGTCGCCGCTGTCGACAGTGCGCAGGTAGGCGAGGATGTCACGGACTTCCATGCGCTCGTAGAAGTTGGTGCCGCCGACAAGCTTGTAGGGAATTCCGCGGATTACCAGCTGCTCCTCGAAGGCGCGCGACTGTGCGTTTGTGCGGTAGAGGATGGCGTGGTCGCGGTAGGTGCTCGAACCTTCGCGGACAGCGCCCGCAATCTCCTTGACGACAGCCTTCGCCTCATCGAGCTCCGTGGGGTACTCGGTGACGCGGATCAGCTCGCCGGGTTCATTTTCCGACCAGAGCTTCTTGACCTTGCGGCCGCGGTTATGCGAGATGACCGCGTTCGCGCAGTCGAGGATGCGGGTCGTGGAGCGGTAGTTCTGCTCCAGGCGGATGACCTTGGCGTCCGGGTAACTCTTCTCAAAGTCGAGAATGTTGCGGATGTTGGCGCCGCGGAAGCGGTAGATCGACTGGTCGTCATCGCCGACGACGCAGAGGTTGTGCTCCGGTTCGCCCGCGTCGTTGATGTGTGTCGCGAGCAGCTGGATCAGGCGGAACTGCGCCGTGTTGGTGTCCTGGTACTCGTCGACGAGGATGTATTCGAAGCGGTCCTGATAGTACGAAAGAGCGTCATGGTCCGTCTCCAAAAGCTCGACGGTCTTCATCAACAGATCGTCGAAGTCAAATGCATTGTTCTTACGCAGGTCCTCCTGGTACGCCTCGTAGGCGCGCGCCACGTCGGCGTCGGCGCTGCGGCCGTAGACATCGCGGAAGGAGTCGGGGCCGACGAGCTCATTTTTCGCGGAGGAGATGACCGAGAGCACCGTCTTGGGCGGAAGCTTCTTCGTGTCGATATTGAGGCGCTTTAAGACGTCGCGCATCGCGCGTTTCTGGTCGTCCGTGTCGTAGATGACGAAGTTCTGGGCGTAGCCGATGGAGGTGCAGAAACGGCGCAAAATGCGCACACAGGCGCTGTGAAACGTGCTGATCCAGACGTCACCCTGGGTCACGTCAAGAAGGCCCGCCACGCGCTCCTGCATCTCCTTCGCAGCCTTGTTGGTGAAGGTGATGGCGAGAATCCGGTAGGGGCTCACGCCGCAGTCGCGGATCAGGTGGGCGATGCGGTGTGTGATGACGCGCGTCTTGCCCGAGCCTGCGCCCGCAAGAATCAAAAGAGGACCTGTGCCGTGCGAAACGGCAATCTCCTGTATCTCGTTTAAGTTGTTCCCGATGCTCATAAAAACCTGCTTTCAAAAGACCGGCATTTTCCGCTGCCGATACGCTAAAAAGTATACCATACCGCCTGGGGGATGACAACGGATTTATGAAGAAAAAGGACGTCGGAAAATGAGTTTTTGCTTGCCATTACGATGTATACGGCGTATAATATTCATTACAGTTTCAAGCACGGACGCGTGCGGAAAGAGGCATCCATGGAAAGGGAATGGAGAAAGTATCTCAGAGAGCTTTTGGACAGTGTTCAGAATCCGGACTACATTCGCCCTCATGACATTCCGAATATCGATCTGTATATGGATCAGGTGACCACCTTCATGGATGAGCATCTGGAGACGACGAAGCGGTTCGAGGACGACAAGCTGTTGACCAAGACGATGATCAACAACTACACGAAGAATAAGCTTTTGCCGAACCCCGATAAGAAGAAGTACAGCAAGGAGCACATGTACCTGCTGGTCTTCATTTACTACCTGAAGAACTTCCTAAGCATCAGCGACGTGAAGCGCATCGTCGAGCCGATGCAGGCGATGTTCTACGGCGGCAATCCGGAGATCTCGCTCGAGGATATCTACTCCCGGATCGTTGAGACGGAGGAGCGCGCGGCAGCGGAACTCGGCAAGGACGTCATGAACAAGTTCCTGATCTCCCGCGGTGTCTTCGACGAGGTGAAGGGGAAAGAGGAGAAAGAGTACTTAAGTATCTTCAGCTTCATCGCAATGCTTTCGTTCGATGTCTACTTGAAGAAGGCGATGATCGAGAAGATCATCGACGAGCTTTTAGTTCCCGCGCAGGAAGAGCGCAAGTCCGGAACGAAGGAGAAGGAGTCGGAGAAGAAAGAGAAGGACAAGGAAAAGGAGAAAACTCCGAAGTCCAAAAAGAAGAAAGCGCAGCCGGAAGCGGAAGACAAATAATGTTACGGATACAAAAAAGGGACATCCGAGCCGATGTCCCTTTCTCTGTCACAGATGTTTGTTATTCCTTATCGGAAGCGGCGCCCGCTGCGGAACTCTCCGCAAGTTTCGCCAGGCGCTTTAAGACAAGCGCATAGCCGTCGTTGCCGTAGGTCAGAGAGCGATTCACGCGGCTGATGGTCGCCGTGGAAGCGCCCGTTTTCTCCGCGATGTCGAGATATGTCTTCTTCTGCGTGAGCATGCAGGCAACCTCGAAGCGCTGAGAGATGGCGACGAGCTCCTGGATGGTGCAGACATCTTCGAAAAACTGATAGCACTCCTCAATGTTCTGAAGCGTGAGGATTGCTTCGAAAAGCCGGTTGACGGCGGGGGTGTGAATATCCTTGCCCATATCAATACCTCCATATATACACGCCCGAACGGGACGTACATAGGCGTCAGTACAACTGCTGACATTAGCATATTAACACTTTACAGAGCTAAAGTAAAGAGGTTTCTCGCAAAACTCTTGCGGAAACCGAAGATAGGAGAGACCGCGAATGAAACGGGGAGATATCGTGACGGGAGTTGTCGGCGAGACGACGTTCCCCAACCACGGAAGCATCGTCGCAGACGATCGCCGCATCAAGATCAAGGGAGTACTTCCGGGACAGGAGGTCGAGGCGCGGATCAAGCGCTCGTCGCAGGAGAAGGCCGAGGGGATTCTTATGCGCGTTGTGACACCTTCACCGCTGGAGACCGCAGCGCCGAAGTGCCCGCAGTTCGAAATCTGCGGAAGCTGCACGCTGCAGAGCCTTCCGTACGAAGAGCAGCTTGCGCTGAAGGAGTCGCACATCCGCAAACTCCTCGCGCCGGTCATTCGAAACGAAAAATGCCGCTGGCTCCCGATTGCCGGCAGCCCTTCGTCGTACGAATACCGGAACAAGATGGAATTCACCTTCGGCGATGAGTACCGTGACGGCCCGCTGACGCTTGGTCAGCACAAGAAGGGAAGCATGTACGACCTCGTGAGCGCGGAGTGCTGCTGCCTGATCGACGAGGACGTTCGCATGATCGTCCGCGAGACGCTTCGCTATGTGACGGAGGCCGGGCTTTCGTTTTACCATAAGATGCGCCGCGAGGGCTATCTTCGCCACCTGCTGGTCCGCAAGGCGAAGATCTCCGGTGAGATTCTGGTCGACATCGTGACCACGACCGCGCAGGAATTTGACTGGGGCGACTGGGCAGCAAAGCTTGCCACGCTGCCGTTTGCGGGGACGCTCAAGGGCGTGCTTCACACGGTCAACGATGCGGCGGCCGACACGATTGTCAACGAGGGGACGAGCATTTTGTACGGAGCGGACTGCATCGCGGAGGAGCTGCTCGGGCTTCGGTTTAAAATCAGTGCATTTTCCTTCTTCCAGACGAACTCGGAGGGGGCCGAGGTGTTGTACAGCGCGGTCCGCGACCGAGTGCTGGAGGTAACGGGAGAGTCCGGGGGCGTCATCTTCGACCTCTACAGCGGCACCGGCACTATCGGCCAGCTTCTGGCACCGGTGGCACGCAAGGTCGTCGGCATCGAGATCGTCGAGGAGGCGGTCGTTGCCGCACGCGCCAACGCGGAACTGAACGGGCTGTCGAATTGTGAGTTTATCGCGGGCGACGTGTTGAAGAAACTCGATGAAGTCGCGGAGCGCCCGGACTTTATCGTCCTTGACCCGCCTCGCGAGGGCGTCAACCCGAAGGCGTTGTCCAAGATTCTCGCGTACGGCGTGGACAACATGGTGTACATTTCCTGCAAGCCGACGTCGCTTGCGAACGATCTGGTCGCAATCCAGGATGCCGGCTATCGCGTAGTCAGCGTTCAGCCGGTCGATATGTTCCCGCAGACGCCGCACGTGGAGACTGTTGTTCAATTATGCAGTAGTTCTTAAGAAAAAAAGATGTTATGGAGTATTAATAAAGTTATGGCTGATGAAAAATCATGCGGTGCGATCGTATATACATATGAAAAGGGTGTCAGGAAATATGTGTTAATCCGGGGGACGGGAATTTATAAGGAATTCTGCGGATTTCCAAAAGGACATATGGAGCCGGGAGAAACAGAAACCGAAACGGCTCTCAGGGAAGTGAAAGAAGAAACCGGATTGGATGTTACTGTTCTTGATGGTTTTAGAACGATGGACGAGCATTTCCTGGCAAGAGAAGGCCGTCCGAATGACAAGAAGACGAATGTATATTTTTTGGCGGAATACCGTGATCAGGAAGTCAAGGCTCAGGAATCAGAAGTCTCGGAGATCGTGCTTATGGACTACAATGAAGCGATGCAAAGCCTGCAGTATGAAGAATCAAGGCGAGAACTGACGGAAGCGGAAGAATACCTGAATATGTGAAGGACTAATAATATTGATATCCGGATCATTCAAGAAAAGGGGTGATCGCATGGGGAACGAAATCCGGGGAGAGAAAATCATTCTTCGGAAACAGAGAAAAGAGGAAAATGCGTAGTGTTCAAGAAAGGTTCGGGCTGGAAGGCCTGCTTTGATGAGGAAAACGGACGGTATTACGGGGAGTACGGCGGCATTCAATCATATCATCTGTTTGAGCTTACGAAAGAGATGTTTGACCGGCTCGAGGAGTCCATGACGGAGCGGGATGCGTCGGATATTATGTATGACGGAAGGCATTTGTACATGTCGGTCGATGACCGGTGCGGGCCGCCGTATACGATCGTTTTCGATGACGATTATGAGAAACTGTGCCCGTGGGCGGGGGTTGTGAAAAGCGGAAAGGTGTGGCCCGATGAGCTGACCGATGCGGCGGTTGAGATCTTTGAATCCGAGAGGAACAACCGTGAGCAGAGACGCAGAAAACGAGCTGCGAGGGAGAATAAAAATGATAACGATACTCCGTGATCCGCGGAAGGCGGGGAGACTGTTTGAAGGATGGAACGAGACGCTGATCACGTCCTGCCTTCAGCAGGTGATGGGAAAAATCTATGTGACTGATCAGGAGGACCCCAAAGCGGCGTTTGCGCTGGTCGGATGCTTCGGCTTTTATGGAGGGGAACCCGACAGGGAACTGGTCGCAGGCAAGCCCGAGGGCTTTGTGATCATGGTGCCGCAGGATGAGCGGTGGGCGAAGCTGATCGAAGAGGTCTATCCCGATTCGAATCGCGTGACCCGGTACGCAATCCGGAAGGATACGCACTTTGACACTGTGAAACTGCGCGAGAACCTTCGGCTTCTGCCGGAAGGATATGAACTGAAGGCGATTGACGGGGATCTGTATGACCGTTGCCTCAGTAATCCGGAGACGGCGGATTATGTGTCCTCGTTCGAGGATAAAGAGCATTTTTTACGGGACGGAAGAGGAATTGTTATCCTCAAGGACGGTGAGATCGTGTCCGGAGCGTCCTCGTACTCGCGGTATCGGGAAGGAATCGAAATTGAAGTATCTACGACGAAGTCGGAGAGAAGAAAACATCTCGCCCTGGTTGTCTGCTCGGCATTGATCCTGCGCTGTCTCGAGGAAGGGCTGTACCCGAGCTGGGATGCGCACAACATGAATTCCGTGCATCTGGCGGAGAAGCTTGGGTATGAGTTCGACCGCGAGTATTTTGCGTACGAGGTGGACCGCACAAAGAGAACACATTAAAAAAGAGCGATGACGCAAAGTCATCGCTCAAGTTTTTCCTGATAGAACGTCTCGTAGACGTCCACCCACATTTTGTAGTTTTGATCCATCATCCGCTGCGCATTCTCGTTCACGGAAAGAGCGCTGTCCGGGTAGATTGCCGGAAGATAGTGGATGTAGAGTTCCTGAACCGGGAATCCGTCATCGTCCATCACGTCGGAATCCTTCATGCAGATGAAGACAGGAATCACGGGAACGCCGAATTTGGCGGCAAACTTGAAAGCTCCGGACTTGAGCGGCCGGGGCTTTTTATAGTTAAACCACATTGCCTGCTCGGGGTAGATCAGAATTTTTTCGCCGCGGTCGAGCAACACCTTCATCCCTGTGAAAAACTCGCGCATCGTCGCGTGGTTTGAACTCAGGGGAAGGGTGTTGGCATGCCGCATCATAATACGCACAGGGCCTTTAAAATTGGTGTAATTGCTCTCCTTGATCACCTTGTAGAGGTAGTGCCGTTTCTTAAGCGCGGGCTTAATCGTGCGGTACACGGCGTAGTTGTCGCTTAAGTGAAAATGGTTGCTCGTGACGATCGCGCCGCCTTTGACGGCGGTAGCATTTTCCAAGCCGGTCACCTCTTTGATGATCAGCTTGCGCTTTCGGATCATATTCTCGAAAAATGCTTTTCCCAAGAAATTCGCAACCTTCGTCTTGGCCTTGCTCGAAAGCTTGCGGATCGTATAGTCCACCTCACCGGGTTTGATCGGAATTGCGGGATCGTCCTCCTCGACGTCGTCGTTGAAGCGTCCCTGCGCCTCGTACTCTTTAATCCGCTCCAGTACCCGGAGTCTGTCTTCTCTAGCCATGGCACACCTCCCGCTTAAACCAAAGCTTCCGGAACGTCCGGTCGCTTCTCTTGATGCCCTCAATCGCGCCCAGCAACTCCATAAAGGACTCGCGGTCGCGCTGACGGTCGAGGTCGGAGTAGCTGTTGAGCGAATCTACCAAAGAAGAGTAGAACTCGCTGTGCTTGGCGTACTCCCAGAAGTACTCGCCGTTGATGGTGTCCGCATAATGCCAGGGCTTGCTGGACAGAGCGTAGTGGCACAGATTGAGCTCGCCCTGCGGCGGTTCGGGGAAGCTGTGCTTGTTCCAGCCGGTCGGAAGATACTTGACTTTGCCGTGGCAGATCACGTTGAGGTATTCCTGATCGGGAGCCAGGCTGTCAAAGTGGTATTCGGTCAGCATGTGAAGGAACTGCTCCTGCACTTTCTGCTTGCGGAATTCCGCAAGGTTCATGACCATCACACCGGAGTTAAAGTACGTGTAGTACGGGATTCCGATGATCTCCTCCACGTAGTTCGTGAACTCCGGACTGCGATCCGTGTTCTGCTCGTACACAGCGCCGACCAGATAACCGTTGACATCCGTCTCGTACAGCTTTGCGATGTCGTTAAGAAGAATCACGTCGCAGTCGAGATAGATGGCTTTGTCGTACTGCGGAAACGCTGTCTCGATGAAGAGCCGGTAATACGCGGCGAGGCTGAAGTAGAACATCTCGGGAAGCTTGCGCTTCACAGGCTTCAGCATTTCCTGAACATCGTAAAATTCTATGGACACATTTTTCGTCGCATGCTTTTTGATGATCGCCTGGTTCTGCTCGGAGATATCGGTCTTTAAAACGGTGATGCGATACTCGTTCTCCGGAGACGCGTGTGCGATCAGTGAGATGATCGCCACGTCCAGATATGGAACGTAGCGGTCGTTGCAGGCAAAGAAAATCGGAATCGGTTTGTTCATGGCGTTGACCCCCTTTAAAAATCATCAGGTACATTGTCCTGTAAACTGCTATTTAAGTAAAGATAATGTTGGTTCGCGCGCTCTCGCGTGTAAAAACGCTTCCGAACTGTAGCGAGAGAGGACTCCACCACAGCGGGAATTTGTGTGAAAAGGCTTGATTTACAAGGGGAAGACTGCTATGATGGCAGTATGGAAAATGTTAAAGCTATCGTCTCGCAGAATTTGCTGAGGCTTCGAAAAGAAAACAATTTTACGCAGGCCGAACTGGCCAGACGAATCAATTATTCCGACAAAGCCATCTCGCGCTGGGAGGCGGGCGAGGTCGTTCCGGACCTTGAGACGATCTATGCGCTCAGCGAGGTGTTCGGAGTGCCGGTCTCGCAGATCACGGAAGCGCGTTCGGAGGAGGCGGACGAGGGAAGCGGTCATGAGATCAGCCGGAAGATTCTCTCGCAGATCTTTTTGTGCTGTGAAATCTGGTTCATCCTCACGGCCTTGTTTGTGTACTTAAAAATCTCGCGGCAGACCACCATCTGGCAGCTGTTTGTGTGGGCCGTGCCGTGTTGTATGCTTGTGTTGTGGATCTACAACCGCAAGGAGCGCGCGAATCTTCTTTTGTTTATTTATTCCACGATCTTTGTCTGGTCGTTCACAACGTGCATCTATCTTCATCTGATCGAGTCCAACCCGTGGTATGTGTTTTTCCTCGGGTTGCCGGCGCAGGGCCTTCTGATCATCCGGTATCTCTTTAACTACAAGCAGAACTTAAAGGGTATCCGGCTTACGAGGCGCAGCGGGAAGCAGTCGAGGCGAAGGTAGCAAAAGCAAAAATCGGGGGGAGAAGGATGAAATACAAGGCGATCTTTTTTGACCGCGACAATACACTCACGTACTTTAGTGAAGAGAAAGTCCGCTGGCAGAAAGAGACGGTAGAAGCCTGGAGCGGAAAGCCTCTCGAGCTGCCGTACGAGAAGATGATGGAGCTGTTCGCGCAGGCCGCGGAGGGCAGGGCGCAGTGGTATACAAACCTTACGGACGAGCAGGAGTTCTTCCGAAGATACTACAAGTATCTGCTGCTCGGCGAGGGCGTCACGGAGGATGTCGATGCGCGCGCGGATCTGTTGTTCCGGGAGCTTTGGTGCAACGGCGACCGGGTTTTGTTCCCGGAGACGGTGGAGGTGCTTGAGTATTTTCATAAGCGCGGCTACCGGATGGGCGTGATCAGTGATACATCGCCGTCACTCGAGTACACGATGCAGCAGCTCGGGGTGGCGAAGTATTTTTCGTCGTTTACGGCGAGTTCTTTAGTCGGGGCCGGGAAGCCGTCTCCGATCATCTACAATGCGGCGCTTGACTCGCTCGGGGTGAAGGCGGAGGAGAGCATCTATGTCGACGATTATCCGTCGGAGGCAGACGGCGCGAGGGAGCTTGGGTTCACATCGTTTCTGATCGACCGGAAGGGGACCGGCGGGGAGTGGACGATCTCGAGCTTAACGGACCTGATCCGGTTCGTGGAGAGTGTCGACGGGGAAGGCATGTAAAAAAGGAGGGGGAGTATGGTAGTCGGGTTTATCATCTGGAGTGTTGTTGCGGTTCTTATGCTTGGAATCGGGCTTTGGGCGTGGAAAGCGAAGAAGCCTGTCGGGTTCTTTGCGGGGGTGAAACCGCCCGAAGTAAAAAATGTCGTAAAATACAATCACGCGGTCGCGAAGATCTGGTTCGCGTATGCGGCTTTGTTGGGATTGTGCGGCGTGCCGCTTCTGTTCTTAAAGCAGAATTCGCCGTATTTCGTGCTGTCGATTCTCGGGGTTGTATTTGCCTCGATCGGCATCGCGGTCGCGTATCATCTGGTGCTGTCGAAGTACGAGAAATAACCGAAACGGAGAAGTATTGTCCGCATGAATCTGATTGAGATAACTGACATCACGGCGCCGGAGCTTGAGGTGTTCACCAAATGCTCCGAGCCGCAGCTGTTCCGGTATTTTGAGCCGGAGCTGGGGATCTTCGTTGCGGAGAGCGCCAGCGTGATTTTGCGCGCTCTGGAGGACGGCTACGAGCCGCTCTCGGTCTTGGTGGAGACCGGCCGGATGGAGGCTGAGGCGGCGCCTGTGTTCGAGGCGATCGAGCGGTTCTGGGGCAGAGAAAAGCTTGACACGATCCCGGTGTACACCGCGGGTGTCGACATCGTGACGAGGCTCACCGGGTACGCTTTGGTGCGCGGGCTTTGGATGACGATGAGAAGACGCCCCGCGCCGTCTTTGGAGGAATTCTGCCGGGACAAAAAACGCATGGTCGTTTTGTTCGAGGTCGTAAACCCTGCAAATGCGGGTGCGATCGTTCGCTCTGCGGCGGCTCTTGGGATGGACAGCGCTTTATTTTCCTACGGCTCTGTCGATCCGCTTGCCAGACGAGCCTCGAGAGTCAGCATGGGCACGGTGTTCCAGATTCCGTGGACGTACGCGACGAGGGAGGAGACCGAGGGAACCGCGCTGGTGCGGACGTTTCAGTCCTACGGGTTTAAGACCGTAGCGATGGCGTTGACCGACGACTCGACCAGCGTCGACAACGACGAGATCCGCTCGAACGAGAAGCTTGCCGTGTTCCTCGGATCGGAGGGCCCCGGCCTTCCGAAGGAGGTCATCGCCGCCTGTGATTACCGCGTCAGAATTCCGATGCATCACGGCGTCGACTCCCTGAATGTTGCGGCCGCGAGCGCCATCAGCTTCTGGGAACTGATGAAGTAGGAAGGGTGAATTTTACGAGGGGGATTTCGGAGATGGATTACGTTCATACCGTTCAATACTACGAGACCGATAAGATGGGGATCACGCACCATTCGAATTACATCCGCTGGATGGAGGAGGCGCGCGTTGACTTCCTCTCGCAGATCGGCTGGGATTACGACAGGCTGGAGGCATCGGGGATCATCTCGCCCGTCTTGAACGTCACCTGCGACTACAAGCGCACGACGACGTTTCCGGAGCGGATCACGATCACAGTCACGGTCCGGGAGTTCCGCGGCGTGAAGCTTCATCTTGCGTACGAGATGAAAAATGCAGCCGGCGAAACGGTGTGCCTAGGAACCTCTTCGCATGCTTTTTTGAACACGGACGGCAGACCGATCCGCCTGGAGAAGGAGCAGCCGGGATTGTTCGAGACGCTCACGAAGCTCGCGGAAGCGAATGAGGGGACGACACGGGAATGACTCGGAAAATGTGTGCACGAAATGTCGGGCAGGACACGCCCCCTGCCGATATACTGAAGTTGCAGTGAGAGGATGGTAGGTGCAATGGACAGCTGGGTGGACGGTTTTCAAAAGTCAATCGATTTCATCGAGAACAATCTGGACGGAACGCCTGAGATCGAGGAGATCGCGGGCTTCGCAGCGCTGTCGCCGTTTTACTACCAGCGGATTTTCGGAGCGCTGTGCGGAATGTCGGTCGGAGAATACATCCGCGGCAGACGCATGACGCTGGCCGCGCAGGAGCTCTCCGGCAAGGACGCGAAGGTGATCGACGTCGCCGTAAAGTACGGCTACGATTCGCCGGACAGCTTTGCCAAGGCATTCCAGCGCTTTCACGGCATCGCGCCCTCGAAGGCCCGGGAGGCCGGCGCGACGCTTCGGTCCATCGCTCCGCTGCATATCAAAATCACATTGGAGGGCGGAAGTATGTTGGATTATTGTATTGTGGAAAAGGCACCGTTTACGGTCATGGGAGTCAAGCGTCGGTTTAACGATGAAACCAGCTATCAGGAGGTTCCGAAGTTCTGGGACGAGTGGATGGCGCAGGGCGAGAAGCGGACCGTCATGGGCGCGTTCGGCGTCTGCTGGGACATGAACGGCAAGGATTTTGACTACTGGATCGCGGATCTGTACATGCCCTGGGAAGAGGTTCCGCAGGGATGCGAAACGCTGGTGATCCCGGGCGGATTGTGGGCTGTATTTGCCTGCAGAGGGCCGATCCCGGAGGAGTTTCAGAAGCTGAACACGCAGATCTGGTCGGAGTGGCTGCCGAATCTTAAGGGCTACAAGCTGGCCGGCAACTACAATCTGGAGGTGTACAGCCCGCCGGCGGAGAAACCGGAGGACAACGTAAACTACATCTGGATTCCGTTGGTCAAGGCGTAACGGACGAAGACGCAGGGCGCGGGCCGCGACCTGCAGCGGAGGATGAAACATGCGGAAAATGAGACTGTGCGGAGCGGTATTGGCACTTTTTGCGATGCTTTTGCTGGCCGCCTGCGGAAAGGACGCCGAAGGCGAAACGACGAGGCCGACGGAGAGCGCGACGGGTACTCCTACGGCGGAACCGACAAAGGAAGCTACGCCTACGGCGGAGCCGACGAAGGCGCCCGAACCGACAAATGAACCGACACCGACGGAGGATCCGGACGAGAACGGAGGTAAGGACATGAGAGAGAGAGCGAAACTGTTGTACCAGGGACACGGAAGCGTGCGGATCACCACGCCGGAGGGGAAGACCATCTACGTGGATCCGTTCATGGGCGACGGCTACGACGTGCCTGCGGATCTGATCCTGATCACGCACAGTCACTATGACCACACGCAGACGCAGCTGATCACGACGAAAAATCCTGACTGCAAGACGATCACGTGGGCCGAGGCGCTCGCGGGCGGAACGCACCAGAGTTTTGAATTCGGGTTTGTGAAGGTTGAGGCGGTCGAGGCCGGCTACAACAAAAACCACGACGTGAAGAACTGTGTCGGGTATGTGCTTACATTTTCCGACGGCGTGAGCCTGTATCTTACCGGTGACACGTCGACGACGAAGCAGATGCCCGAGCTTGCGAGCCGCAAGCTTGACTATGCATTTTTCTGCTGCGACGGCGTTTACAACATGGGCATCGAGGAAGCGATTGCCTGTGCGAAGACGGTCGGCGCGAAGCACAGCATTCCGTACCACATGGTGCCGGCGCAACAGTCGGGCTTTGACCGGACGGTGGCCGAGAAGTTTGACGTGCCCGGGCGGATTATCGTGGCGCCGGGCGAGGTGCTCACGCTGGAGTGACGAACCGCGCAAAATAGGTGTTGACAAACCGTCGGCGGGCTGATATAGTAACGCCAATAACACGAGAAAAGCGACGACGGAAAGAGTAGTTCCTCACGAATCATCCAGAGAGAACGGCGCAGGGTGGAAGCCGTTTATGAGGACGATGAACGAAAACCATTCCCAAGCTGTGGCGCCGAAGCGAGTAAGCGTTACCGTATGCCTGCGTTAAAGGTTAGGATTTGTTGGAATCTGAAGCGAAAAGTTAAGGTGGAACCGTGCGATAGCACCCTTACGACTGTATTTACTGCGGTCCGAGGGTGCTTTTCTTGTGTTGTTGCATTACATTTGCCGATATTTCGGCGGAACAGGAGAACAACATGGAAGACAACAAGCAACTGTACATTCTGGCAGGCTATGACGAGGCGTCGGAGGCGCATCTTTGTCATCTTCAGAACCTTTTGTACGAGCAGGGGTTCGTCGGTACCCACACCAAAAACATTCCGATGCACATCACCTTAGGGTCATTTTCGACCGACCGCGAGGAGCTGCTGAAAGTGCTTATGCAGCGGCTGTCCGAGGAGGTCGATTCCTTCGATGTGACCTTCAATCACATCGGCATCTTCGGCGGCGCGAAAGTCCTTTTCGTGTCCCCGGACATGAACGACGAGCTTCTTTCCCTGAAAGAGCGCTGCAGCGACTCGTTCCACTGGACCCCGCACACCACGCTTCTGATCGACGAGCCGGACGTGATCTTCCGCGCGGCCCCGTACGTGCTTCACGAGTTCAAATCGTTCGTCGGAAGGGTCAACTCGCTGCATCTCTACGAGTTCTTCCCGACCAGACATATTATGAGCGTGAACCTCCGGGACACCCGCCTTACGGGCAGGGTGCGTGAGATGGCGCAGGAGGAGATTCCCGAGTGCGTTCAGGTCATTCGCGAGTCGTTCGCAACCGTTGCCGAACAGTTCGGCTTCACCGCGGAAAATGCGCCGCGCTTTACCGCATTTGCCACCGACGAGCGGCGTCTTCAGTACCAGTACTTCATCGAGAAGCGCCCGATGTATGTGTTCTCCCATAGCGGCAAGATCGTCGGTTACTACTCGCTCGGGATTTCGGAGGACGGCAGCGCGGAGCTTAGCAACCTGGCGGTGCTGCCGGAGTTTCGGCATAACGGCATCGGCGCAAAGCTGCTTAATGATTGCTTTATGAGGACACGGATCCTCGGGTGCGCGAAGTTAAAGATCGGTATCGTGGAGGAGAACCGGGTGCTTCGAAAGTGGTACGAGAAGCATGGCTTCGTCCACACCGGAACACAGAAGTTTGACTTCTTCCCGTTTACGTGCGGATACATGGAGAAAATGATGTTTTGAAAGGAGATCGGCAATGGATTTACATGATTACAAAGATGTTGCGGATAATTACGATCGCTACCTGGATGTGATGTATGCTCAGGAAGACAACCATGCGGGCTTTCAGGATTTTTACCTGAGTCTGGCGCGCCACTACGGCCAGGGCGGCGTTGTTGACATCGCCTGCGGAACCGGCGCGGTTTTGTTGTATCTCGCGGAGCGCGGAATCGATATCGACGGCACGGACCTTTCTGAGGAGATGTGCCGCGTCGCGGATGAAAAGGCGCGGAAAATGGGCCTGTCCTTGAACATTTACCCTGCGAATATGACGAAGTTCAGCTCGAGAAGAAAGTATTCGCTCGCGATAATTGCGCGGAGCGGTTTTATGCATCTTCCGACGCAGCAGCTGCAGATTGAGGCGCTAAAAAACATCCGCGAGCAGTTGACGGACGGAGGGTATCTCACGTTCAACACGTTTGACCCGTGGCCGCCGATGCAGGCGCAGCAGATGCAGACGGACCCGAAGAAGGATTACACGTTCCGGCTGGAGTACGTCAACAGCGAGGGCAACCGCGAGAAGATCTACAATGCGATCACATACGATCCGTACAGCCAGCAGATGTACGGGAATTGGAAGTTCGTGACGTACGACGATGCCGGCAACGTGATCGGGGAGCGCATCCGGCCGCTTCTGATGCGCGAGACGTACCGCTCCGAAGTGTTTCTTTTGGCGGAGCTGTGCGGCTTTGAGGTGCGCACCATTTACCGCGGTTACAAGGGAGACCGGGAGGACCTTCGGGACATCACGACGGCATCGATGTACCGCAGCAATCTGATCTGGCTTCTTCGCAAGAAATAAGCCTCCCCGGGCATCGGAAAATGCAGCCGGTTTAATAAACGGATAAGAAACGGAAAAGGAACGGATTAAGACTTCCGCCCGCAATTCGCATACGATAGGAGTATCAAATGCGGGCGGAGGTTTTATATGAATCAGGGCAATTACAACAAGTTTTTACTGCTGTGGGCGGGGCAGCTCATCTCCTCGATCGGCGGCGGTCTGACGAGCTTCGGACTCGGAATTTACATCTTCCAAAAGACGGGAAATGCCTCGGGCACGGCACTTTTGACGCTTCTCGCGTTTCTGCCGGGACTGCTTTTGAAGGTACCGGCCGGAGTGCTCGCGGACCGGTACGACCGAAGACTTTTGATGATGATCGGGGACGGTTTTTCGGGCCTCGGCGTTTTGTTTATCCTGCTCTGCATGATGCGCGGCGATGCGGCGACATGGCAGATTTACACCGGCGTCGTGATCAGCTCGGTGTTCTCTGCGCTTTTGGAGCCGGCATTTACCGCGACGATCACGGACCTGTTGACGAAGGAGCAGTTCTCGAAGGCCAACGGGCTCGTGTCGATGGCGGGCAGCGCGGGGTATCTCTTTTCGCCGATCATTGCGGGATTTTTGTTGACGGTGAGCGACATCAAGGTGATCCTCGCGATCGATATTGCGACATTTTTCGTGACGATCACAGCGGCAGCGGTTGTGCGGAGAGGGTTGCCGAACAAGGAGGCGGAGAACCGGACGCCGTTCTTTACGAGCATGAAGGAAGGGTGGAAGGTCATCACCGGAAAGCGGGGACTATTGCCTCTGATCCTGATCACGTCGCTGGTCACGCTGTTCATGGGCGTGTTCCAGGTGCTGGCCGGGCCGTTCGTGCTTTCATTTTCCAACGAGAAATCGCTTGGAATCGTGGAGACCGTCGCGGCGTCGGGCATGCTCGTCTCCGGAGCAATTCTTGGAATCCGCGGGATTAAGCGAAACTTTGTGCGAAAGCTTAGCCTCGGGCTTGCTGCGAGCGGACTGGCCATGGCGATGTTCGGCGTGAGCCATAATCTGTTCGTCATCGGGACGTTCGGTTTTTTGTTCTTTCTGGCAATCCCGGTCGCCAACAACAGCCTCGATTATCTGGCGCGCACGAACATTCCGAAGGAGCTGCAGGGGCGCGCGTGGGGCATGATCGGTTTCTTGTCGCAGTCCGGTTACGTGGTCGCGTACGGCCTCTCCGGCGTGGTTGCGGATGCGGTCGGACGCGCGACCGGAAAGGGTGTCGGCGGAGGTTCGGCGGCAACCATCTTTGCGGCCGGAATGTGCCTTGCCGCAATCGCCATCGGACTTGGCAGAGTCGCGCGGATCCGCGAGCTGGAACCGGCCGGGAACGATTCGATTGGGGACTGTTCAGAATGCTGAAAATGTGGTATACTGTGCCGAAGTATTGTGCCCTTCTTTTGGAGCGGGCGCGGAAAATGAGGCAGTCGGATGCGCAAAAGAGTGATAACGGAATGGATTCGGATCGTCGCGGGGTTGCTGGTATTTGCCTTCGGCGTTCATCTGACGATCTTTGCGAACATCGGACTGGCTCCGTGGGACTGCCTCGGAATGGGTGTTGCGAAGCACACACCGCTTAATTACGGCGTGGCGATGACATTGATCGCCGTGACGATTCTTTTGATTGATATCGGGCTTCGCGAGCGCATCGGTTTCGGCACCGTGATCGACGCGCTTTTGACCGGAAATTTTGTGCAGGCGTTCAATTCCCTGAATCCGTTTGCACTCAACAAAAGTGTGTGGACCGGGATTCCGATCATGGTGGTCGGATTTGTCTTCATGGCGGTCGGAATGTGGATCTACATGGCAGCACAGCAGTGCTGCGGGCCGCGCGACTCCCTGTTGGTGGGAATCGGAAAGCGCATGCCGAAGGTGCCGATCGGCATTGTGGAGATTTTGTTGTGGGCGGTCGTGCTGCTGATCGGATTTTTGCTGGGAGGCCCCGTCGGAATCGGGACATTGATCAGCACGTTCGGCGCAGGACTGGTGATGCAGGTAGTGTACTCGCTCGTTCATTTTGAGCCGAGAAAGCTAACGCACCGTGACGTTTTCGCGGTAGTGAGGGAGTTGCATGGAAACGAACAAAACGATTGACAAATTGATGCGAAAGGCCGGTCTGGGCGGCGTCACCGGCAGGATTAAGCCGGTGAGCGGCGGACTGATGCACCGCATGTTCAAGGTTACGACCCAAAGCGGAACCTACGCCGTCAAATGCTTAAACCCCGAGATTATGAAGCGCCCCGAGGCGAAGGCCAACTACCGGACCGCGGAGGCTTGCGAGAAGCGCCTCGAGGAGGCCGGCATCCCGATGGTACCGGCGCTAACGTTCGGCAAGAGGAAAATGCTTTCCGTGGACGGCGCGTACTTCTACATCTACCGCTGGCAGAAGGGCGCGATTACGGACGAGTCCGGCGCGACACCTTCGCAGTGCAAAAAGGCGGGCGAGCTGCTCGGCCGGATCCACGCGATCGACTCGAAGATCCTGCCCGCGAAGAAGTGCGGGGAGCCCGAGGTAAGCGACGTGGATTTCGCGGGGCTTGCGAAGCTTGCAGCGGAGAAGAAGAGCCCGGTTGCGAAGCTTCTTCAGGAGAGTGTTCCGATGCTTGCGGATGCGCAGGAGAAGCTCAATGCGGCAAGACAGAATCTTCCGCCGGTTCTCAGCATTTGCGACGGGGATATGGACCCGAAAAATGTGATGTGGTTCCGCGGAAAGCCGTATGTGATCGACCTCGAGTGTCTTTCGTACGACAACCCGGTCGGGTCATGTCTGGACCTTGCGCTGCAGTGGTCGGGACTGACGAACGGAGCGTTCCGAAGAGAGAGCCTGGCTGCATTTTTCGAAGGATATCGAAAGAGTTACGACAACGGTTTTGTCGATTACGATTCGCTTTTTGGAGTTGCGTACACCTGGATTGAGTGGCTTGCGTACAACATCCGCCGCGCGCTCGGACTTGAGGGCGAGAACGAAGCGGAGCTCGGCGAGTCGGAGGTCCGCAACACGATCGGCCGGATCCGCGCCATCGGCGAGTCGGAGGGCGAGATCACGGCGGCGCTTCGCGAGGTGCGCGTGCGCGCGATGGAGGCGCTTTCGGACCGTGCGTCCGAGCTTCTTGACAAGCTCGAGCGGCAGGGCATACGGAGAGCGTACGTTGAGGAGTTAAGCGGTGCGATCAAGGTGCTCTCGGCATACTATGACGGGCCGAAGTGGAAGGAAGATTTTGCGGCCGACGAGGCGGGGGCGTTCGGCGCCGACGTAAAGCGCGGCGTGCTCTCGGAGGACGGGCTTTACGACCTGCTGGAGCGCTGGTCGGAGTGGGTAGAAGAGAATTGTCGAAAGGAGAACAGATGACATGGAGGTTTTGGTTTCGACGGGAGCATTGATCGGTCGCCCGAACGGCCGCAATCCGCAGCTGCTTACGGACCTTTCGAAGCGGCTTGACGGCGACGGTTTCGAGTTTATGATGTACAGCACGTGGTATGACACGGTGGAGGAGATCACCGCGCTTGTAAACGGGCTTTCGCTGCATATTCCGGTGTATCATTGCCAGAAGACGGTCGGCGAGGACGTGACCGTCGGCAACTTTGAAGAGGCGTACCGCAAAATGGCGATCAACGCGAAGCAGGCTGCCGAACTCGGCTGTGAGAAGATGGTATTCCACCTCTGGAACGGCGAGGTCTCGGACTCGTGCTTTGAAAACAACCTGAAGGCGTACGGCGAGCTTCGGAAGATCGTTGCGGATCACGGCGTTGACCTTTTGGTGGAGAATGTCGTCTGCAACATCGAGGACCCTCTGCTTCACTGGAAACAGCTGTCGGACCGTTACGATGCGCCGCATTTCATCTTCGACACGAAGATGGCAGGGTTCCACGGGCAGATCGATGCATTTTGCGAGGGCGAGTATGCGTGGGCGTGGAAGGAAGGCCTGGTGAAGCATTACCACATCAACGACTACGCCGGCGGATATAAGGACTGGACGGCGCTTCGCACGCTGCCGATCGGCGCGGGCCACATCGATTTCGAAAAATTCATCGCGTTTGTGAAGGGCACAGGCTACGACGGGACATTCACCCTCGAGTCGACTGCATTTGACAAGACCGGCGTGGTTGACACGGACATGCTAAACCGCCAGATCGCGTTCGTGCGGGAGCAGTGGAAGCGGTAGTTTTTGCGGATATGTAAAGGAATGTTGCGGAACGGACGCATTTTTCGTACAGTTTGCCGATTGACTAAAACTTTAACTTTCGTATAATGGATTCGGTATGTGTAACGGGGAAAACAGTATACGAAAGGGCAAATGAAATGAAGAATTTATTTGATCTTACCGGACAGGTTGCTGTTGTCACCGGAGCCTCGACAGGACTCGGAGTGCAGATGGCGAAGGCACTCGCAAGCCAGGGGGCAAATCTCGTGCTGATGGCACGTCGCCAGAATCTCCTGGACGAGAACAAGGCAGAGATTGAGAAGGAGTTCGGCGTGAAGGTTCTCGCCTATGCGTGCGACATCACCGACACCGAGAGAGTGAGGGGTGCGGTTGCGGCTACGATGGCTGAGTTCGGGCGCGTGGACATTCTCATCAACAACGCGGGTACCGGCGCGGTGGCACCGGCAGCGGAAATCACGGATGAGCAGTTCAACAACGAGCTGCAGATTGACCTCTTCGGCACGTTCGTGTGCGCGAGAGAGTTCGGCAAGGAGATGCTTAAAGCTCACTACGGCCGCGTCATCAACATCGCTTCGATGTACGGTCTTGTAGGAAACATGGCAGCTACCTGCGCACCGTATCATGCGGCAAAGGGCGGCGTTGTCAACTTAACGCGTGCGCTTGCGGCAGAGTGGGGTAAGGAGGGAATCACGGTGAACGCGATCTGCCCCGGATATTTCTGGACGCCTCTTACCCAGGCAACGCTTGAGACCGACTGGTTCTCGGAGTACGCGAAGGGTGCGATTCCGGTCGGACGCTACGGCAACGAGGGCGAGCTTGACACCTGCACATTGTTCCTTGCATCGCCGGCATCGGCTTATGTAAACGGACAGAATATCGCTGTGGACGGCGGTTACACCTGCATCTGATTTGTACCATTTTACGCATCGTTTTATACATTGACCGGATGCGGAAAGAAGTTTACAATAGAATCACAATGATGAACGCCCGTGCATTGCCACGGGCGTTTGTTGAATAGCCGGAGGTTTACAATGAATCAGGAGAAGATGACCGCGTATCTCGATTCGCTGCTGGCAGCGGGGCTGCCGTCGTACGATGTCGAGGTCCGCAGAGACCATGAGGTGATCTACCGCCATCGCGGAGGCTATGCGGATGCGGCGAAGACAAAGCCGGTCGCGGAGGATCAGAAGTACCTGATGTTCTCGATGACGAAGATTCAGACGATGACGGCGGTGATGCAGCTCGTCGAGCAGGGGAAGCTCTCGCTGGACGACGAGGTCGGAACGTATCTGCCGGCATTTCGCAATATCAAGGTGCGCGAGGAGCACGACGGCGTCGTGACGCTCGCAGCGCCGCACACTCCGATTACAATGCGGCACCTCGTGTCCATGCAGTCGGGACTTGACTACGATCTGCACCGCGGCGGAATCGACCGCGTAAAGTCGGAAAATGGAGACAACGCAACCACACGCGAGCTCGTGGACGCGATGGCGGAGGCGCCTCTTTTGTTCCATCCCGGCGAGCATTATCTGTACAGCTTAAGTCACGACGTGGCGGCAGCGGTCGTCGAGGTCGTCTCGGGTGAGCGCTTCGGCGATTACCTTGCGGAGCACATCTGGAAGCCGCTCGGCATGAACAGCACGGGCTTTGCGAAGCCGATGAACGACGATCTTCCGGGACTTTGCGAGCAGTTCTTCTGCGAGGAGGGCGACATCGCGAAGATCCGCCCGATGGAGTCTTCGTGCGACTATCAGCTCACGAGGACGTACCAAAGCGGCGGTGCGGGTCTTTACAGCTGTACGGACGACTATGCGAAGCTTGCGGATGCGATCGCGTGCGGCGGTGTCGGCGCGAACGGTGCGCGGATCTTAAAGCCGGAGACCGTCGCGGAGTTTCAGCAGAATTTTCTCAGCGGCGATTCGCTTGCGGAGATTCGAAAAAACATGGGGCGCTACGGCTACGGTTACGGCATCGGCATGCAGGTGCTGCTGGATCCGGCGGAGATCGGAAGCAAGGCGCCGGCCGGGATCTTCGGCTGGGACGGCGCTGCCGGAAGCCTTGCGATCATGGATGCGAAGAATCATCTTTCGCTGGTGTTTACGATGCACGTCCGCAACTGCGGATACGCGTACGGCGTGATCCATCCGTCGCTGCGCGAGCTTTTGTACGAGGAGGAGTGATATGCCGTACCGCATGGTGGCAATCGATCTGGACGGGACGCTTTTGACGGACGACAAGCGGGTGAGCGAGGGCAACCTCGCGGAGCTTCGCCGCGTGATCGCACAGGGCGTTCATGTCATCATCTCGACCGGCCGGGCGTGGCCGGGCGCGAAGCCGTTCGTCCGGATGCTCGGGCTTACGCTGCCGGTGATCACCAGCAACGGCGCGATGATCGTCGACAGCGGAAGCGAGGATATCCTGTTCAAAAAGGACCTCTCGCCGGAGGCGGCGAAGATTATTTTAGAGGGCGGAAGAGCGCGCATGACGAGTCAGATCATCTGGAGCGCCAACCGGCTCTACGGCCTGCCCCTGGACGAGCGTCTGGCAGACTACGGAAAGCGGTTCGGTCTCATGGAGCCGAAGCCGATGCCGCCGATCGAGACGCTCTTCGACGTCGGCGTCTCGAAGATTCTGTGGTACGACGATCCGGAGCACATCGCGGCGTGGGTTTCCGAGGCACAAAAGGGTATATTGTTTGACAAGATGCCGGAAAATGTCACAATTTGCAAATCACTTCCGGTGTACGCCGAGTTTTTCCGCGGCGACGTCTCGAAGGCGAAGGCTCTGGAGGCGGTCGCTTCGATGTACGGCGTGCCGATGGAGGAGACCATCGCCATCGGCGATGCGGACAACGATCTGCCGATGTTAAAGGCGGCCGGGATGGGCGTTGTCATGGGCAATGCGGACGAGTCCGTGAAGGCGATGGCGGACTTTGTCACGAAGGATAACGAGCACGACGGAGTCGCGTACGCGCTGTCCCGGTTGATTTCGTGATATGCTCACACAACTGTCACGCAATTCACAAAAAGTTTACGAAAAGCCCTTGAAAAAAGGGCTTTTTCCATTATTTTTGTGCACTTTTGCATTTGCATCTGTCTTTCTAAATGTGCTATAATGGTCCTGTAGTCTGACGGTCTTGTTGAAGAAGAACAGGAGTGATAGCATGTTTCGGAAAGGAGCGTATGTAATCCACGGCACGAACGGCGTGTGCCGGGTGGACGACATCGGACCGCTGCGCGGAATGGGCGCAGGGGATAAGGATTATTACACATTGACGCCGGTGTATTCCAACGGCGGGAAGATTTTCAGTCCGGTCGACAACGTCCGGATCGTACTGCGCCCTGTCCTGACGAAGGCGGAGGCGGAGGAGCTCTTGTCCCGCTTGAAGGATCTCGATGAATTGTCTGTGATTGACGAGAAGAAACGCGAAGATGCGTATAAACAGGCATTTTACTCGGGCAAATGCGAGAATCTTGTGCGGATGCTCAAGGCGATCCATGCGAGAGGCGAGTTGCGCTCCTCGCAGGGCAAGCGTGCGACGGCGAGCGACGAGCGCTACATGCACATGGCGGAGGATTGTCTGTTCGGTGAGCTGGCCATCTCGTTCGGCATCAGCCGTGAGGAGGCGAAGGACATTTTCGTGCAGAAGTTCGAGAACGAGAAGGACACCATCGACTGAGCGGTTGAAAAGCACTTAAAACATATTGATTTACTAGGCAAAACACATCGGCGACGGGACAATCCGGCGCCGATTTTTTGTTGAAAATGAACGTATTTTACGTATAAATACGTGTATACACGCATTAAAGTGCCGAAAAGAAAAAAACAGTATGTTTGGAAGCGGAAAATACTGGATATTTTTTACCTTTCGTGTTAAAATATATACTTGGGGATTGGGGAGCATACGCCCAATCGGTTATTACCCTAGAAGGAGGATTTTTAATGGCCACAAAAAAGAGTACCGTGCCGTTTAACGGGACGGAAGAGCAAAAGCAGAAGCTTCTGCAGGTGATTCGTGAGCTGAAGGATGAGCGGGGCGCTTTGATGCCGATCCTGCAGAAGGCTCAGGACATTTACGGCTATCTGCCGATTGAAGTCCAGACGATGATCTCGGACGAAACCGGCATTCCGCTGGAGAAGATCTACGGCGTTGTTACATTTTACGCGCAGTTCTCCCTTTATCCGAAGGGAAAATACGCGATCTCCGTATGCCTGGGTACCGCTTGCTACGTCAAGGGATCCGGCGATATCTACAACAAACTGTGTGAGAAGCTCGGTATCGAGGGCGGCGAGTGCACCCCCGACGGAAAGTTCTCGCTCGACGCGTGCCGCTGCATCGGCGCTTGCGGTCTTGCACCGGTTATGACGATCAACGGCGAGGTTTACGGCAAGTTGACCGTCGACAAGCTGGATGAGATCCTTGCAAAATACGAGTAACAGGAGGAAGCAAATGATATCCATTACGGAACTGAACAAGATTAAGGCGGAGCAGGAAGGCATCATTTCGATGCGCCGCGAGGGCGAAGCCAAGATCGCCGAGTTGAACGCACAGGGCAAGAACTACAAGCATCATGTCCTTGTGTGCGGCGGTACCGGCTGTACTTCCTCCCACAGTGAAGACATTATCGTTGCATTCAACGAGGAAATCAAGAAGAACGGAATCGAGAACGACGTTTGCGTCGTACGCACCGGCTGCCACGGTCTCTGCGCTCTCGGTCCGATCGTGATCATTTATCCGGAGGCTGCTTTCTACGCTAACATGGCGATCGAGCATGTTCCGGAG
>JAFZWG010000038.1 GCA_017617395.1 Lachnospiraceae bacterium | reverse complement strand
GGTGGAGATGACAACTGGGGACTGTCCCTCTGTCATCACCTCCCCCCTTGTCACCCCGTCCCGGTGTGTGGTATACTGGGGAGCAGTAAAACGGAGGTTTCCCGTATGAAAATGATAAAAAAAATGGTATCCGTTTTGGCTCTTCTTGCGATGGTTGCCATGGCGGCGATGCTGTGCGCAGGCTGCGAAGGAGCGAACAAGAACGGGGGAGAGGTCACCGCGACACCGACCGCAGGTGCAAACAACGAAAACAATACACCGACGCCGAAGGAGGACCGTTTCCCGAACCGGCCCAACGCGGACACCAACTCGGGCACCGCGAAGGAGCTGACGGCGGGCGATGTGGCGCCCGAGTTTACGCTGACGATGCTCGACGGAAAGCAGTTTCGCATGTCCGACCACGATGATGAGGTTGTGATCCTCAACTTCTGGGCGACATGGTGCGGCCCGTGCATGAACGAGATGCCGGATCTGATGAAGCTTGCTGGTGACAAGATTGAGGGTGTGAGCATTTGCCTTGTAAGCCTTGATTTCGACGACGCCGCAGTCAGCAAATGCGTGGCGCAGAATAAGTTTAACACCTCGATCATCGGCTGCGCGCAGAACTACAATCTGCCGACGTACTACCCGAGCGACTACATTCCGTACACGGTTGTCATCGTGAACGGTATCGTCCGCGAGACGCTGGTAGGCTCGCGCGACTACAACTCGTACAAGTCGATCGTCACGAAGGCGCTGGCGGAGAAGTAGGAGGATTTTCGCTAAACTCGGAAAATCCACCCAGCCCTGACAGGGAGGTTCCCATGGCCGAGCAGTCCGGCCGCCCGACGAGCGGCCCGCGCATCCGCCGCTACACGCAGTTGATGGCGGCGGTTTTGTACAATTGCAATTTCCGGGGCTTCGCCGAGGGCAAGATTTCCAAAGGAAGCCTCAAAGGCGTCTGCACTCCGGGCCTCAATTGCTACTCCTGCCCGGGGGCGGTCGCGGCGTGCCCGCTCGGCAGCCTCCAGACCGCGCTCGTGAACTCGCGCTACCGCTTCCCTTACTACATCCTCGGCACGCTCCTTCTGATGGGGCTCTTCCTCGGCCGCTTCATCTGCGGCTTTCTGTGCCCGTTCGGGCTTTTGCAGGACCTCCTGCACAAGCTCCCGTCGCCGAAGATCAAAAAAGGACGCGTCACGCGCGCCCTCTCTTATGTCAAATACGTCCTTCTCGCGGTGTTCGTCATCGCGATCCCGCTTTTTAAATTCGCGCCCGGCTTCTGCAAATACATCTGCCCCGCAGGCACTTTCGAGGCCGGTCTCCCGCTCACCTTCAAAAACAAATTCCTGCGCTCGCTGACCGGCACGCTCTTCTCGTGGAAGGTCCTTCTTCTCACGCTGATCGCGGTTTTGTGCGTGATCTGCTTCCGCGCATTCTGCCGTTTCCTGTGCCCGCTCGGCGCTATTTACTCATTTTTCAACCCTGTTTCCGTGTTCGGCATCCGCGTCGACCCTGTGCGCTGCACCGACTGTGACGCCTGCGTCCATGCGTGCCCGATGGACATCAAAAAAGTCCGCGACCGCGAGTGCATCCAGTGCGGCCGGTGCATCTCCTCCTGCCCGTCCGGCGCCATCGGCTACGGCTTCGCCACGCCGCCTAAGACGCCCCGCCGCAGGTTGCGCCTCGGAATCGGTGCCGCCCTGCTCCTCGCGGGCATTTTCCTCCTCATCATAGGAATCCGTTCGGGCGGCTTCCGCGACCTGTGGAACAAGGCCGTCCGCATCTGCTACGAATGCATCGGAATCGGTTGAAACAGTGACAAAGGAACCGTTCTTTTGTCACCTCCGACCTTGACAAAAGGGGCTCTTGGCTTTATCCTAAAAGTACCATTTTTACTACAACTTTAACGGAGGACACGTACTATGGACAGCAACAAAAGACCGGACACGATGGAACGCATCACTACGCCCGAGCTGGCGAAGGCATTTATCGACGAGCAGATCGCCGCGGTGAAGGCTCAGGTCGGCGACAAGAAGGTTCTTCTTGCTCTCTCGGGCGGCGTTGACAGCTCGGTTGTCGCAGCGCTTCTCATCAAGGCCATCGGCAAGAATCTCGTGTGCGTACACGTCAACCACGGTTTGCTCAGAAAGGGCGAGCCCGAGCAGGTAATCGAGGTGTTCCGCAACCAGATGGACGCCAACCTGATCTACGTGGATGCGGTGGACCGCTTCCTGGACAAGCTCGCAGGCGTCGCTGAACCCGAGCGCAAGCGGAAAATCATCGGCGAGGAGTTCATCCGCGTGTTTGAGGAGGAGGCCCGCAAGCTTTCGGGCGTTGACTTCCTCGCGCAGGGTACCATTTATCCCGACATTCTCGAGAGCGGCCCGGTCAAAGCTCACCACAACGTAGGCGGTCTTCCCGAAGATATTCATTTTGAGGGTCTCGTTGAGCCCATCAAGCTTCTGTTCAAGGACGAGGTTCGCGTCGTCGGCAAGGAGCTCGGTCTTCCCGACAACATGGTTTATCGTCAGCCGTTCCCCGGCCCCGGCCTCGGCGTTCGCTGCACCGGTGCCATCACCCGCGACCGTCTTGAGCTCGTCCGCGAGTCCGACGCCATCCTCCGCGAGGAGTTCGACAAGGCAGGACTTGCCGGCAAGGTTTGGCAGTATTTCACGATTGTTCCGGACTGCAAGAGCGTCGGCGTGAAGGACAACCTCCGCACCGTCGAGAACTTCGTTGTCATCCGCGCGGTCAACACCCGCGACGCGATGAGCGCCACCATCGAGGAGATTCCGTACTCCGTGCTGAACACCATCGTAAAGCGCATCATCACCGAGGTTCCGGGCGTCAACCGTGTCCTCTACGACCTGACTCCGAAGCCCACCGGCACGATCGAGTGGGAGTAATATAAAAACTACGGGAAGCCCTGTAAAATAAGGGCTTCCCGTTTTCTTCGTCGCGAAAATGTCTTGTTTCTTACTCATACTACCAAAATACTACAACAAAAAGTTACCGTAGCTCCTTCACAAGGCACAATGATAATTCATCATCATTTCTGCATGATGCGTTTAATCCGAGCACCTCACCCTCGAAATAAACCCCTGCGCCATCAGGAACATACCCACGCTTAATGTAAAACCGTTGCGCAGGGCCGTATTCACTGTTCAAACAGACATCCAAGTAGATTTGTGAGTGAATCTTACGTGCTTCCTCTTCTGCGCAATCCATTAGCGCAGTCGCAACACCCTTTCTTCTGTACGGTTTAAACACAATCAGATCCACTACGCCCGGAATTCCCTTATTCTTCAGACCGCCCCATTTGCATGCATAATACAGGAACACATATCCGGCAGTCTGATTATCGCAGAGTGCCAAAAGCGCCAAACACTTCCCGTTCTCCTGATTCTCCAGCTGGTTTTTCAAATAAGTTACGAAGGTGTCCGACTCATCGTTATCCGCCTTGCAGATAAAGGGGATATCATCATATGTCATTTTCCGAATTAGAATATCGCCCATCTCAGAATCACATCCCCCCGTCAGGTACTGTATTCCGCAAAGAAAAACAGAGGCAGGTCACAGTTGCCGTTCTTTCCGTCATAGCTTCTCGGCTCCTCCGTGTGCCGGAGCACAAAACCGGCGTCGGCTATCGCGTTCAGATAATACGACAGCGGCCTGTGAAAATGCTTTGTCTCGCCCCAAAAGCGGTTTGTTATCGTCCCCTGCGTAAGATACGAGGAAACCAGTTTGCCGCTTGCCCCGGTAGTTGCTCCCGTTTCCCAAGCTCCGTTATAAAACGCCGGATGAACGATGGAAAGATAGAAAATGCCACCGCGTTTCAATACTCGAAAGCACTCCGTCAGCACGCTTTCCACATCCTCCAGATCCATCAGCACCTGATTACAAAAGACCAAATCAAAAGAACCGGATTCAAATGGCAGAGGCTTCGTTATATCGGCGGTTATGAATGCACAATCAGGATAATTCCTCTTCGCAATGTCAATCATCGCACCGGCGCCGTCAACTCCGACCGGATTGCCTCCGATGCTTCGGAAATAGTCGGTATGCCAACCGTAACCGCATCCCAAATCCAGGATTCTCTCGCCGTTAAGCCCAGCAAACCGTTCCCTTACAACTTTTCGGTTTGATTCCGCGAACGCTGAATGTTCCTGTTCTCCCGCATATGCTTCCGCAGCTTTGTTCCATTGTTGAATATTTTCACTCATACTCTCTAATACCGATAGGAAACCCGAAATATCATAACCTAATCGTGCCTGCCAGCCAAAAACATATCTTGCAAACCGTGCTTCAACAAATCAGTAGTTTCTTTGCTTATTTCGTTGCCCCACGGTGGTTGCTTCGATAAATCTTCTATATCCCATATGATATTCCCCGATATCGGCGTGAGCCCATGGACTGTCAGGCTCTTGCTCCCTGTACATTTTCAGTATCTTCGGAGGCAGAACATGAACATGGGCATATATCTTCTTAATCTTCTTCCAATCCGAATTTTCCGCTTTCCTTACGCCTGTCTGCGCTTCTTCTCAATTATTACCGCAGCGCCTGCAAGCGATGCAAGGATCATTGCAGCCCACAGAATCGACATTGCGTTGTCGCCGGTGGACGGTACGGTATCCGTTACGGGTTCAGATACCGCAGCTTCGGCCACCTGAAGCGGAAGGGAAACTTCACCGTCTTTGAAGATAACACGAATTATATGATCGCCGACCGAAAGCGATTTCATATAAGTCTCGGAAAATGTCAATACGGTACTTCCTGCAGCATCGGTAAATTCAGAACCGCGCTGTACCTGTACTCCGTCCACTTCCACGACTCCGGTAAAGTTGCCGTAGCAGTCTTCATCGTTAAACGCTTTCTTTATGGTGACGATCAATTCACCCTTGCCGGGATATTTCAGTTCATCACCGTTGGAGCCGTACCGGCCGAGAATCGATACCGTCAGAACTTCT
>JAFZWG010000037.1 GCA_017617395.1 Lachnospiraceae bacterium | reverse complement strand
GGTTCTCAGTTGTCACATAAAGGGCACGTGACAACTGAGAACCGTCCCCAACTGTCACCTGTCACCCGATCAGCTTCTCCACCTCTGTGAGGGTCGGCGGCTTAAGCGGCAGCGGGAATCTCGAGATTGCCACCGCCGAGCACGCACTTGCAAAGCGCACCGTCTCCTCGTCCGACATGCCGTGAAGCACCGCGTACACGCAGCCGGCCTTGAAGGTATCGCCGGCGCCTAAGGTGCTGCGCACCTCGACATTGAAGGGCTTCATCCGACGGGTTGGCTCGCCGCGGCGGCCGTAGAGCATTTCCCCGCCGCCCTGCGTTAAGATTGTCAGGCCATCGGCCTCGCTCTGCATCAACTCCATGATTGCCTCGGGCGCCATGCCCGCGTAACTGCTGCCCGTGCACTCTTTCGAGACGACGTTGATCGCCGCGTGCTTGTGCAGGTACGAATCGTGCCGCGAGTCGATGGTCACGTACGGAATGCCGAGCCGCACGCAGATCTGCGCCGCCAGAAGCGAATCCTCGCCGAAGAACGGGTCGATTCCCACGGCCTTGCAGCCCGCGATGTCGCTCTCCTTCGGCACGCTCCACCAGCGCTTTCCGCTCGAAAACAGCGTCTGGAACCGCCCCATCGGCGAGCGCACCAGCCCTGCGATCACGACGTAGTCCATGACGCCTGGGTCATTGTAATCAAAATTCAACGCGGAAAGGTCCACGCTCTTATCCTCGTAAAATGCCCGCAGCATCGGCCCCACTTCCGTTCCGATCCACGTCCCGTCCATCCGGACCGACACCCCTAAAGACGCCAGCACCGTCGCCGCCGTCCCGGTCTCGCCGCCCGGCAGAAAATACTGCTCCGCAATCTCCGCGTACTCGTCCGGCTGCAAAAAGCCGTCCTTCAGCAAAAACGAATGTGTCCCGAGCACCTGCCCGAACAGGTAAACCTCCGCATTTTTCTGCATTTTCCGCTCCTCCTTCGCGCCCGGATGACAAATGGGGACAGTCCCCTTGTCATCGCGGCAGTCGGAACGTCCTTCTGTCGCGCGACAAAAGAACTGTCCCTTTGTCACACTTTACCACAAAAGCGGCGGCAAAACAATCCGTGGCGGTTACAATACGCGTAGAACTTCCGCACGCCGCTCCTCGAAAAATACGCCTCCGCCGGCCCCTCGGGGTAGAGCTTTCGTAGCTGCACGCCGCCATCGGACACCGCAGCGAGGAACGAGATGTAATGCTCCTTGCTCATCGGGTGCGCCATGGATACGTAAAATTCATCCTCGCAAATCTCCGCGAGGATCTCATGCTCCGCATCCCCGTCTGCTCCGTCCCCGGCCTCCTCGGCCTCCGCGGGCGGCAGCGTGATGCCGTAATACTACCACACACACGCCGCGGAGGCTACCCACGCATCGTGGAGTCCGCACTTACAGAAGCGCCGCTCTCGACTGCGTCAGGCGCAGATACCGCTCCGTCAGCTCCTCCTCGCTGATGACCGTGATGCGGCCGCCGTCGTATTCGGAGGTCACCCAGTCGTAGATGGTCGTGATGATGGGGTCATTTTTCGCGAGAGGCTGCTCGCCGCGCACCTTGCGGTACTCGTTGACCCAGAACGCCACGCCCGCAACGCCCGAGGTGCTCGAGATGGAGACCTTCGGCGGGCGGTTGAGAAGTGCGCCGGTGTCGAAGATGTTGTAGATCTCCGGATTCTTCATCATGCCGTCCGCGTGGATGCCCGCGCGGGTGAGGTTAAAGTTGGCGCCAACGAACGGCGTCATCGGCGGAATTTCATAGTTCGTCTCGTGCAGGATGTACTCCGCGATCTCCGTGATCACCTGCGTGTTCATGCCGTTTAAGTGGCCGCGAAGCGACGCGTACTCAAAGACCATCGCCTCCAGCGGAACGTTGCCGGTGCGCTCGCCGATGCCCAGAAGCGAGCAGTTGACGCCCGCGGCACCGTACATCCAAGCCGTCGTCGCGTTCACGACGCCCTTGTAGAAGTCGTTGTGACCGTGCCACTCGATCATCTCCGAGGGCACGTCGGAGTAGTGCTGCAGACCGTAAATGATGCCCGACACGCTTCTCGGGAGCGCCGCGCCCGGGTAGGGAACGCCGTAGCCCATCGTGTCGCAAGCGCGGATCTTGACCGGCACGCCGCTCTGCGCCGAAAGCTCCATCAGGCGGTTTGCAAACGGCACCACGAAGCCGTAGAAATCGGCGCGGGTGATGTCCTCAAAATGGCATCTCGGGCGAAGTCCCGCCTCGATGCAGTCCTTGACGATGCCTAGGTATTTGTCCAAAGCCTGCGCGCGCGTCAGGCCCATCTTCGAGAAAATGTGGTAGTCGGAGCAGCTGACCAGAATGCCGGTCTCCTTGACGCCGATCGACTTCACGAGCTCAAAATCCTTCTTGTTCGCGCGGATCCACGTCGTGATCTCCGGGAACGGAAGCCCGAGCTCCATGCAGCGCTCGACTGCCTTGCGGTCCTTCTCCGAGTACACGAAAAATTCAGTCTGCCGGATCATTCCGTTCGGCCCGCCAAGCTTGTTCAGAAGCTTGTAAATATGCACCATCTGCTCGGTGGTGTACGGCGCTCTCGACTGCTGACCGTCACGGAACGTCGTGTCGGTGATGAAGATGTCCTCCGTCATCTGCTCCGGCACGCGACGATAGTTAAATGCAATCTTCGGCGTCTCGGTGTACGGGAACATCTCGCGGAAGAGCTCCGGCTTCTCCACGTCCTGCAGCTGATACGAATACGGGTCCTGCTCCAGCTTGTATGTCTTGTTGCTCAGAGAAATATCACGCATAATTACTACTCTCCTTCGAAAAATCTTTTACAAGTATACGCAGACGTGTTATAATTTGTAAAGCGAATAATTGTGATAGTAGTAATTCGATTTTCGAATCGTTAGCAACAGACGAAATCACTGCGAAACAAAGCAAACCAACAAGATAAAGCAAATCCAACCGGAGGCCCCCATGGATATCGAAAGCCTGAACACATTTCTCACCCTTGCATCGACGCGCAGCTTCACCCGCACGGCGAGCCAGATGTTTGTCGCGCAGTCGACGGTGACCAACCGAATCAATGAGCTTGAACGCGAGCTCAAGCTAAAGCTCTTCAACCGGACCAACAAGACGGTCGAGCTGACACCCGACGGCGAGCGCTTCCGCCTCTACGCCGAGCAGGTCATCGAGCTGACGCAGACCTCACTCGCCGAGATCTCGAACGCGCGACACTTCGACAACCACCTGCGCATCGGCAGCGCCGACTCCATCTACGAGGGGCATCTGGCGCCGCTGATCATGGACTACAGAGAAAAACATCCAACCGACTCTCTGAAGATCTCCATCGGTCTTTCTAACCATCTGATTGACCAGCTCCAGAGCGATCTGTTGGATGTTGTATTTACGTATCTTCCGCTGAACAAAGCCAGCTATTCGTGTGAGATTTTCCGACAGGACGCACTCACGCTCGTCACGGACATCCGGAACGAAAAGCATCGAGACGGCATCCTTCAGCAGGAGCTCATCAACGAGCCGTACCTCATGTGTAACTTCGCCCTCCAGGACGTCGGTCAATACATCCGCAAGCTCTTCCCGCGCTTCCACCAGTTCGAGCTTGAGATCGACGACTGCATGAAAATCGTGCCCTACCTGATCGGCCGCGAAAACTACACCTTCCTCCCGCAGGATATGGCGGACGCCTACATCCGCGACGGGAAGCTTCGCGAAGTCAAGCTCCTCGACTTCCGCACGCCCGTGATCAACAGCTATATCATTTTCCGAAAGAACAAATCGAAGCTGCTGCGCAACCTGATCTCGCGGTAACAACCGGCTACCCCAGCTCGGCATATTTGACGCCGAGCGCCCGCAGCTTTTCCCGCATCTTCTGCACCTTCTTCTCCGGGAACCGCCTGCCGATGCAGTCCGCGAGCATCGTCACGCCGAGCCCTGCCTTGACCGCGCCCTTCGCTGTCGCCCCGACGCAGCCGCACTCGTCGAGCCCGCACAGCACAAGCTCGGTGTACCCCGCCGCTGCCACGTGCTCGCGAAACGCTTTCGCGGAAAATGTGTCCGAAAAGTATTTCTCAAACACCAGCTCCGACACGACGTCCACCCCGTGGTAAATCTCCGCACCGGGCGTGCCCTTGATCGTGAAACCGATGAACGCACGGTTCGTTATGATGTTCTGAAAGACCTGCTTTATGTACAGGACATCGCAGCCGCGCTCCCGATATACGGCAATTGCCCTGTTGACCGAAGTCACCAGGGCATCCGCATCGTACGAAAACATTTTCTTTCGATTGTCCCGCAGGTAATCCTCCTGCATGTCGATCACGACAAGTGCTGTTTTGTCCGACATAAGTTTGTTTCCTTTTCTTCCGAAAATGCGCGCCGATCCGACTACTCGAATCTCTTGATAAATTCTTTGATGATTGCCGCGGTCTCGTCGATCGTCTGGTTCGTGTTGTCGATGACAAGCGGGAATTTCCCTTTGTTCCTTCTAAACCATTGATTGTACCCGATATGCGGCTCGATCTTCTCATCGGACGTGAAGCCGCGCTCCGCCGGTCTGGCGCGAAGCCTTGCCCATATCGCCTCATCGGTCGGATTTAATATGATAAACACCGTTGAATCCACCCCGTCGGGCAGCACGTGCTTCTCGATGAAATCCTGCGGGTTTGTGCAGGATACGAAAATCAGGTCACGATCCCCGGCCCGCTTCACAGCCTCCGCGATGCAGTCGTCATGGTACTTCGACTCGTGGTCCGTCCCTGCGTAATCCCACCAGTTGAAACCGACCTCGTCGATGTCAATACAGGTGTACACCTCGGGATCCATGATCTCCGAGAGGGTGTCCTTCATCGTTGATTTGCCGGAGCCGCATGCTCCGCTGATCATAAACAGTCTCATAATCCCTCCAGGAAGCGTTCCGCCTCCTCACGCGAGTGAAGAATATGGATCTCTCTCCCCTCGCGGTATTGTTCGATCAACTCATAGATCACAGGCAGCGTCGTCTTCGGAAAATCCTCCACAAACTGCCGGAATTTTTCATCGAGTTCCTCCTCGACCCACGGCATCTCCTCCCGCTTTACGCCGACGCGCTGTCGGATTCCGGAGAGGCAGACCTCGAGCGGATAGTCCATAAAGACCACCGTGTCGCAATTCTGCATCCGCCACTCCATCGTCCGGTTGAAATTGCCGTCGAGGATCCAGCTGTCCGTCTGCATGATCTCAGCCAGTTTCGCGTCAAACTCCTCCCTCGGGACCGTGGTCCGGTCCGCGCGGTGGTAGTACAGATCGAGGTAATAAAGCGGCAGCCCCGTCCTGTCCCTCAGTTTTCTCGCAAACGTGCTCTTGCCCGCGCCGGGGCTCCCGATGATAATGACTTTCTTCATTGCTGTTCCTTCGTTCTGATCGATGTCGGAAAAACACCGAAGCACCGGCATTTTCCAAAACATAAGCATCGTCCCGGACTATCTCCGGATGATCGTGCAATCCTTCACATACTCGCCGTACTTGCTCATAAAGTCGTTGAGTTCTTCCTCCTCGGTGATCCAGATGATGACCCAGGCCGTCTCAATCCCGAGATCCTCGTACACCTTGTGGCGATGGTTGCCGTCATTCAGCTCAAACTCTCCGTCCACATAGTGAACGATCATCGGCGGCATCTCACGTCCGGCCTGAACCGCCTTCGTGAGTTCCGAAATCTTATGCTCCCACCAGCCCTTATCGATGCGGTACTTCATGTCCTCCTCGGGACCGGCGCACCGATGAAACAAACTGATTGGAAACTCCGCCGGGCTGATGAAATACCGGTCAAACAACTTCAATCCGTCTGAGAAAGGAATGTTTCGTCCCTCCTCGTTTAAATACAGATGAACCCATGCGTCCATCTTCTCTTCCTTGCCATATTCCATTGCGGATGCAAGCGTCGCACTATACTTTAGCATAGTAACCTCCTTCTTACTGTAAACAATTCGTTTGATCGTATCGTAAGAAAGCGAATACTCCTCCATCAGCGCTTCAATTGTCTTTCCATTCTGAAAAGCGTCCCGGATAGCGGCGTTCCTCTCGCGGATATACTGCTGATACCCCGAGGTCTCCCCCCAGTCCTTCTTCTCTACACCGGCCGGAATGTAGATGGTCTCACCTGCAACGTACTTCTGAATCTGCCGAAGCAGCTTCTCCGGAAAGATATTTCTTGCGTTTCTGTATGCCATGAGTACTTACCTCCTTACAAGAGCTATCTTAACGGTCGTCTTCGGAAAATGATACACCGAGATCTTCTATACCTGTTTTTGACACATTACCGAAACACCTTGCGTTATTCGGTCATTTTCCGGATGATGGCGCACTGCAGGTCCTCCCCGATCCCCATCGACTCGCAGTAGTTTTGAACCGTGCCGTATTTTACGCTCATCAATTCGAAAAATCCTTCCATAAACGCTTCGCACGGAATCACGATGTTGATGTCGATGTCCGGGAACTTTTCGTGGAACTGCATCAATCGCTCGTAATTGCACTTCTTGGTGATCATGTAATCAAACACGATGTCCGACTTGCTCACTCCGCACAGCCGCAGCAGAATCGCCGTCAAAACGCCGGTTCGATCTTTGCCTGCGGAGCAGTTGAACCAGACGCCGTGCTCCGTCGTCGCGATCAGCCGAAGCGCTTCCGCCATGGCTTCCGACTCTGCGATGGTCACGTAGCTTCCGGGCACCGCTTCCACACTCTCCGGAACCCAGCTGCCCGCCTCTATCGGCATGTTATGATAGGAAAAGCCCTCCGCATCCTTGAGCCCGTGAGGCATGTGCTCGACCTCCCATGATCCGCGCAGATCGATCACCGTGGTGATGTCGTTTTTGCGGAGATGGGCGAGGTCATTTTCCGAAAGTTCCTTCGGCATATCGCTTCGCACGATTCTGCCGCTCTTCGTGTACCGGTCGGTCCCCTCAATGCGGAACATCGCAAGGTCGCGCGTGTTGCTCGTTGACTCCAGCATGGATTTCGGATTGGCGGTGCGCTCCCAGGCGTTGTCGTAGCCGTCCGCAAGCGGCTCCCCGCGCTCTATGCGGTCAAGCTCTTTAAGACACTCTTCCACCGATTCCTCGATAAACTCGTCGCTCATCTCCCTCGTGAAGAAAAAGATGTCCCCCTCCGGCTGCTGCGTGAGATACTCCTGCATCGCGCGAAGCAGCTCATCCGTATCGAACTCCGCCAGCGCAGTAAGCGGTTCGTCGGCAAAATTACCGGGGACGACGATGTTGTCAGTCAGGCGGTATTTTTCGACGATGTGCGGATTCACAAGGGCATAGTCCCTGTGCAGCCGCTCAACGTTGCCCTCGAGCATCGGATTCCACTTATACCGGTCGTACACGTAATGCCGGTATCCGATGTCCTGAACAAGATGCAGGTAGTATCCGAGATACAAATCGTCCTCCCGCATCCGCTCGTCGAACCGGGCCCGAAAGCCCGCCATATCATATGCTTTCTTGTATCCGCCGCACGGGAAAATAAACAGGTGACTGTTTCCGCTCTTGCGAAAATCCGGGAGCACCGCTCCGAACCGAAGCCTCTCCGGATTACTGAACTTCCGTCTGCGAATCAACTCCTCCGTAATTGCCAAATGTACTGTACTGGATGCCATATTCTCCCCCTTAATAAACTTTTTCTTAAAGCTTCTTCGCGTAGTACTCGACATCGATCACCGTGCCGTCGGGATACGTCTCGGTGTCGGTCTTCACGAATTCCGTAAAGCCGTAGTGCGCATAGATCTGCTTGTTCACAACCTCCTCCGGCTCGACGCCGACGGTCACGCGCTTGTAGCCATGCGCCCGCAGGTCCTCAATCATATACACGAACAGCTTCGAAAAATATCCCTGCCCGCGGTAAGGCGGATTCGTCCGGAACGCACACAGATAGGCGGTCGTCTCATCGATCAGCCCCTCGGAATCCTCGTCCGGGTCGGGCTTGATAAAAGCGGTCGCCTCGCAGATAATCTCCCCATTCAGGATGCCGTAGTACGGCAGCGTTCTTCCCTCGCGCCGGTTCGCAAGCGCCCCTTCCTTCCACACGATCCAGTTGCCCGGATCGTCGGCGTGCCTCGCGATTTCGTACTCCCATTTACGCTCCATATCGTCAAGCGTTGCAATCCTGCAGATGAATGTATCTTCCATGCTCTCACCCCCATAGGTTTATTATATCTAAAAAACTGTTCATATTAAGTTACTCATTGGTTCCCTCCAGGATTTCCTTTTGTTTTTTCTTGCTGAAGCTGCGGAGCACAACATCGTACGCGTGGTCGAGGCAGTCCTTTACGACATCGTCGGGCACGTTTCCGTTCACCTTCACCGAGTTCCAGTGAATCTTGTTCATATAGTACCCGGGAATGATGTCCTCATACTCCTTGCGCAGAAACTCGCCCTCAAGCGGCTCCAGCTTGAGCGTGATGTAGTAGGGTTGGTTGTCATCGTCGCGGCACACGGCGGCGAACATTTTCCCGCCGATATGGTAACGGATCCAGTTCCACTCCTCCTGAAAATCCTGTGTCACACCGGTCTTCTCCATCAGATAGCTGTCAATCCAGTCGTACTTCATTGCTCATTCCTCCCGCAGGTTTTGGTCTCTACAGTTCAAACCGGTACACCTTCACCTGCCGCTTACCCTCGGCGTACATCTCATTGTCCTCGGGGATGTCCACAGTCTCCAGGTACGTCCCGCCGGCCAGCTCACAGGTGCGCGCCGACGCGTCGTTCGTCGGGAGACACGTGATGATCACGTAGCCGAGGTCGTGTTTGCGCGCCTGCGTAAACAAAAGCTCGCACGCCTTCGCCGCATAGCGATGCCCGCGGTACGGCTCGTCGATTTCGTAGCCGATGTTGCCACCGATATAAAGCTTGTCGTTGTGACCGATGCGCAGGTCGCATTTGCCGATCTTCGTGCCGTCCAACAAACAGATTTCAAAATGATACGCCGGCACCCATTGTTTCTCCGGCTGCGCCTCGCACGTGCGCACCAGCCGCAGGAAGATCTCGTCCGACTTAAGGTCACTCACATCGTAAAATGAGGACTGCTCCGGAAGTGCCCTGACCGTATCCCTGTACATCTCAAACCGCTGTCCCAGGGAGTACACGAACTCCTGGCTTGCGATCAGCGCAAGGATGTCCTCCTCCGTCGCCCAGCGCGCGTCAACCGCCTCATCCGGCTGAAGCACGATGTCCTTAATGTCAACGTCCCTGCGCAACAGATAGATGTCCTGGAAGTAGTTCTTGCGCTGATACGTCGTAAAGAGCGTAAACTCATGCTCTTTCGCCGCAATGCCGGTCTCCTCAGCAATCTCGCGCACGGCCGACTGCAGCGTGGTCTCGCCCGCAAGCGTACCGCCGCCGACAAATTCCCACTGATTGCCCGCCTTCTTTGCCGGATGACGCTTCTGGATCAAGAACTCGCCCTTCGAATTCCGGATCCACACCTCAACGCACACATAGTACTCGCCCTCGCCGAATGCCTCGCCGCGCACGTGCGTGCGCCCGAGCGGCTTTCTCTCGCTGTCATACAGATCCCAAAGTTCCATACCGGTTTCTCCTTTATCACAAAAAATGAATGCTCCCCTTACAGTTCCTTCGCCATGAACAGCAACAGATCGTCATCGTTAACGCACGGCTCGTACTGTCCGAGCTGCTTGCCCTGGTACCACACGCCGCTGCCGTCCGGAATGTAGCCTCGCTTCACGTAAATGCGCTGCGCCGGGCCGTACCCGGAGTGCACGCCGACCGCAAGGAACACGTGGTCCGTGATCTTCGCCGCCTCAGCCTCCGCAACGTCCAGCAGCTTGCTTCCGATGCCTACGTTGTGGATGTGGAAGAACACGCACAGATCCACAATCTCCGGCCATCCGTTGCCCGCGTAAGGCCCCTCCGTCGGACGCAGCACAAGCGTGCAGATACCGACGACCTCGCCCTTGTATTCCGGGATGAACACGAGCCGCTCGCCGGCCTCCTGCTCCCGAAGATATCCCTCGTACGTCTCCATCTGCGGATGCCAGCCGTACGAGTTGTACGTGTCGAACAGGACCTTCGCATCCGCCTCGGTCATGCTTCGGATCTTGACGGTCCCGTCATCATAATATGTTGTCATTTTTAATCTCCTATTCTTTCAAATACTTGCGCAAAAGCGGCGATTCCTACAGCTCGTGGTAATACGGGCAGATGTTCTCGTAGTGCCCGTCCTTCATGCGGAAGCCGCCCGGGATCGTCCCGAGCTGCACGAACCCGAGGCGCTCGTACAGATGCCTCGCGTGCACATTGCTCTCAACGACCGCGTTGAACTGAAGTACCCGGAACCCAAGCTCCCGGCCCATTCGCAGGCAGTCCTTCACGAGCATCTCACCGATGTGGCGTCCGCGCGCGTCCGAAGACACCGCGTAGCTCGCGTTGCAGATGTGCCCGCACCGGCCGATGTTGTTCGGATGCAGGATGTAAAGCCCGTAGACCTTGCCGTCCTCCTCCGCGACGCCGCAGTAGCTCTGCGATGCGAAAAATGCATCCCCGCTCTCCGCGTCGAGCTTCTCCTCCTGCGGGAACGCGACGCCGTCCTCGACAACCTCGTTCCAGATCCGGATCATGTCCGGAAGGTCATGATTTTCGTACTTGCGAACGTGCATTTTCCGCTCCTTTTATCGATGGATGTACAGTCTCGTCATCTCCGGCTCGTCGTCACCCTGCGCCATGCAGTGGAACTCCCAGCCGTACCGCTCGTAAAAGCCCGTGTGGTCCGTCACGAGATACACCGGCGAGATGCCATGCGCACGCTGGTCCTCCACGACGAAGTCCAACAGCTTGCCTGCGATGCCGCGGCCGCGATAGCTTTCCTCGGTGTACACCGCGCACACATTCGGCGTCAGGTCCTTTCGGTCGTGGAAATCGTTCTCGATCACGCCTAGTCCGCCGACGATCCTGTCACCGTCGAGGCACACGTACCAGCCGTACTCGGTCTCACCGCTTAAATACGCATCCATGCACTCGAGGTACGCCTCCCTGGGCACGCCCCATTTTTCGTGGAACCACTGAGCCGCGTCATCCTTACGCTCCGGGATCTCCCGAAGCGCCTTGTATTGTAATTCGCTCATTGGAAAATTCTCCTCAATAATCTTTCGCAGTTCGTCCCACTTCATGATCGTCAACACGTCATCGTGGTCGTCCTGCTCGTAGTCGACATCCCCCTTGTACCAGACTGGGAACAGCCCCACACTGCGCGAACCCTCGACGTCCCACCGGTAGTTGTCGCCGATGTACCACACGTCCTCGGGCGCGAGGTCCGCCTTCTCGAGCGCCAGCCGGAAAATCCTCGGATTCGGTTTGCGGAACAGATACTCGCTGGTCGGGATGATAAATTCAAAATGATTGTCCGGAAGCACCTTGTTAATCCGCTCACGGACAATATTTCCGTCATAGGAAATGTTGCTGAGAACCGCCGTGCGGATGCCCTGCTCCCACAAAAACTTCAGGAACGCTGTCATCCCCTCCGTCGGTCTTCCGGGTGAAGCAGCATCCCAGAACACGCGGTCAATCTCCGCCGAAGTCAGGTCAATCGTAATTCCGAGCGACTCATAGAGATACGATGTGAACATGTGATTCGGGATCTCAACGCTCTTGGTGCCCGGCGTGTTCGGATCCGC
>JAFZWG010000036.1 GCA_017617395.1 Lachnospiraceae bacterium | reverse complement strand
GGTTACAAGGATGATGCCGTGCGGGTTCGACAGAATGTGGTCGAACACCTTCATCTCCTCGTCGGAGAAACCGAGATCTTTCTTGTTTCTCGTAAGTGCGGTCTTCATCGCAAGTCGCATTACGCACTTTTCGCCGTAATACGTCGGAAGGATGGAAACACGGATATCATATTCGACACGGTCGACCGTCTGGCTGATACGACCGTCCTGCGGCTTTCTCTTCTCGGAGATGTCCATGCCGCCGATGATCTTGAGTCGCGCGATGATCGCGGGCAGGAGACCGATGTCGTAGGTAATCTGCTCGAAGAGCGCGCCGTCGATTCGGTACCGGACGCGAACCTTCGTCTCGAGCGCCTCGACATGAATATCGGATGCTCTCTGGCGGGCTGCGGACTCAATCATGTTGCGGACCAACACGACGATCGGGGAATCGCTGACTTCGTCGGCGCTCTCATCCTCGCCTGCCATCATCTTGCTCTCGCGTTCCTTCGTGTACGCCTCCGCGGCATCGAGTGCCTCGGCGTTACCGAAATGACGGTCGATACAAACCATGATGTCATGTGCGGTCGATATATACGGTTCAATCTCCAGATGCGTTACCATCTGAAGGTCATCTAACGCATTCATATCCATCGGGTCAACCATGGCAACCCGAAGGGTGTTCTGGTTGTTCGGTGCATACATGAACGGAACAACCATATATTTGCGAAGGATCGTTGCCGGAATCAATGCAAGCACTTCATCCGGAATCTTCATCTGCGACGGATATACCATCTCGACGCCGAGCTGTCTCGTGAGCGCCTTGGTAATCTCATCTTCCGTCGTAAAGTTAAGCTCGACCAGGATCTCGCCCAGTCTCTTGTCGCTGTTGCGCTTTGCTTCGAGCGCCTGCTCCAGCTGCTCCTGCGTGATGACACGCTCTTGAATCAGCATGTCACCGAGTCGCTTCTTTCTGCGATATACCTCTCCGGCCATGTACCCCGTTCCTCCGAATCCGATGCAAAGGAACGACGCAATGCGCACTTTGCATAGCTTTGTTTACCCAAATCATACCACTTTTGAATAAAAAGCGCAAGGTTTTAGGCGGAAAATATGTGCACTTTATCAGTTTTTTCGGGCTTTTGCGGGTGTTTATACCGCGAACCACAAGATGTAGTGGTTATCTTGCATAATCATCCCAATCCGTGGTTGTTTCTTTTGTAAATATTCCATTAACGTGCATCGGCAAAAATCGCACTTTTTTGAAAATCCTGCAATGTCACACGTCAAATGTTGTAAACAAATTGTTAACAAGGTGTAAAAACATTGTATTTTAGGCCGTTTTTGCCACCCCGTGAGTGTACTTCATACCTTATTTATTGTCAAGTGGATTTTTTTGACTTTTGTGTCGTAATTTCTGCCAAGAGGCTTCTTGCGACGTATAAAACCCGCTTGTTTTTGTGGATTTCTTACATTTTTCGGCAGTTCGCCTATTGTTTGTTGTGGAGTTTTATGATAATATCACAGTTAAGACCACGTGACGCGCTCCGCATATGCGCACGGACGACGATCACGGGACACAAGGAGGGCTTCCCTATGGCAAAAGATACCATCACCGTTGTAATGGCAGTTTATAATGTAGCTGCGACGATTACCGAGACGATCCGCAGCGTGTTGAACCAGACGTATCGGAACTTTACGCTTCTGATTATCGATGACTGTTCGACGGATGGTTCCGACTTTATTCTGAAGAATTTTGCGAAGGAGGATCCGCGTATCGTCTATGTTCGCATGCAGACGAACCAGGGTGTTGCGTACGTTCGCAACTACGGCATCGAGCACGCGAAGACCGAGTGGGTCGCATTTTTCGACGGCGACGATCTGTGGCGCGAGGACAAGCTTGAGAAGCAGCTCTCGCTTCGCGACCGTATGCTCCGCGGCGACACCCCGATGTACCTCGATAACGGCGATCCGAACCCGATGTATCCGGCGATCATCTTCTCCGGCACGGGCTACATGGACTACAAGGGCAACCGCTACGGTTACATCCTGCACGTGCCTGAGTCGATCACGTACAAAAAGCTCCTCAAGCAGAACCTCATCTCGTTCTCCTCGGCCCTCGTCAACAAGAACGTGATGGAGAAGTTCCCGGTGGACGGCAACCTGCACGAAGATTTCTACGCTTGGCTTCTCGTCCTGAAGAAAGGCTTCGTTGCCTACGGCATCGACGAGCCGCTCATGACCTACCGCATCGACCGCGATTCCGCATCGGGCAACAAGTGGGCAGCTGCCAAGAAGAACTACAACGTTTACAAGAAGCTCCGCTTCGGTTCGATCAAGGCCCTCTACTACATGTTCTGCTACGCGAGACGCAATTCCGCGAAGTACAACAAGATCAAGAAGAGCTGATCGATCTTCAATCGCAAACAAAAAAAATCCCCCGGACAGCGCTCCTGCCCGGGGGATTTTTTTGACTTTTTCATTTTTCCTTGCCGACGCCGTACGCCTTGCGCACCGCCCAGGAGATCGGGCGATAGCCGAGGCACTTATGCTTGAACAGAAAGCGCACCGTGCGGTTCGGAATCTTCTCGTAGACCGTCGGATAGTTGGCCTTCACGCTCTCGCCGAGCTCGCGGATGAAGTCGCGGTAGCGCGCCATCGCTGGAAACGAAAGCCAGATGCGGGTCTGCGTCACGACAAGCCGCGAGAGCTCGTACTCGAGGTAGCGAAGAAGCGCGTTGCTCGTGTCCTCTTCTTTCACTCGGTCGTAAAATTCAAAAATCCTTGTCAGCACCAGCCGGTGATCCGACACGTACTGCTGCATGCGGTTGATGTTCATGCTCTGCTTCGGGCGTCCCACGCGGTACTGGTATACCGTGAGGTCTAAAAAGCGCAGCGTCCGCACGTAGGGCATCGGATAGAGGGCGTACTCGACGTCGACGTAGAAGCATTTTTCGTCGAGCGTGATGTCGTGCTCCTGCATCAGCTTCGTGCGGTAATTGAGCTGGTGGATGCGGATGTAGGGCATCTCGGCGATCTCGCCGAACGTGTACGGCTTGTCGCAGTCCACGAAGTTATAGATGTCGTAGCGGTCCTCGGGCATGACCTTCCAGGTCACGTCCTGCACCGTATTGTACCGTGTCACGACGACGTCTTCCTCGGTCGTCTTCAGTCTCTCGACCAGTGCGGCAAATGCTGTCCCCTCAACCCAGTCGTCGCCGTCGATCACACGCAGATACGTGCCCGTCGCGGCGCGCACGCCGGTGTTGACCGCAGAGCCGTGGCCGCCGTTCTCCTTCGTGATCACACGCACCGTGCCCGGGTTCTCGCGCTCGTAATTCTCAGCCATCTCCCGCGTCGTGTCGGTCGAGCCGTCATTGACGATCAGGATCTCGATGTCCTCGCCCACGCCGGCCGCCAGCATGGAGTCCACGCATTTGGCGAGGTACAATTCAACATTGTACGCCGGCACGATGATGGTAAGTACTTTCTCGCTCATGCGGTCCTCCTTTCATTTCGTCTTGATCCAAGGCACGACAGCGCTTAGAATCCCTCGGTGCTGTCCTCCTTGAGCATAACGAGGACGGTCTGCAGCAACAGCTTCAAATCGAGCCACAGGCTGTAGCTCTGGATATACATAAGATCGAGCATCAGCTTTTCCTTGTTGGTTGTGTTGTATTTGCCTTCGATCTGGGCGAAGCCGGTGAGGCCGGCCTTCACGCGGAGGCGGTATTCGTACTCGGGGTAATTCCCTTCAAATCCATGAAGATACACGAGCTGCTCCGGGCGCGGGCCCACGAGGCTCATGCTGCCGCCTAATATGTTGAGAAACTGCGGAAGCTCGTCGAGGCGCGTCGCGCGCAGGAATTTGCCGGCGCGGGTCACGCGGTTGTCGGTCTCCTGCATCGGCTTGGTGGCCTCGCTCTCGATCATCGTGCGGAACTTGTAAATCTTAAACGGCTTGCCGCCCTTCGTCGCGCGAAGCTGCGTGAAGAACACCTTGCCGTGGTCATCGAGCTTGATCATAACGGCGCTTAAGAGAAACAACGGCGACGTCAGGATGAGCAAAATGCCCGCTCCGACGATGTCGAACGTGCGCTTGAAGAAGCGCTCCAACAGCGTCAGGTCGGTCTTGGCGGACGCAAAGATCAGCGCATCTCCGAACATTCGGTACTCGCTCGTCACCTCGACGATATCGCTGATCTCGGGCGTGAAGAGGATGTTCTTGCCGCGCCCGTAGCAATACTCGACGAGCTTGCGGCGCTGCTCCGTCGGAATGTCACTAAGGAATACGTTGTCAAACTGCTCGATCTCGTCGCGAAGCCAGGGCTCCGTGTAGGAGACCACCTTGTCGCCGGGGATCTGCTCGGCACGCTTGCGGATGTTCTCGAGCATTTTCGGCTGGTCCGTGTCGCGGTTGACAATATAGATTGTGTGGCTGTTTCTGGTCGCGTAGTAGTAGATGTGGAAGCCAAGCCGCACCAAAGCGAGCGTCAACACGCCCTGCACGGCGATGGAGAAGAGCCACATGCCGAAGCAGCTTAAGAACATGCTTCCGCTCGTGATGACCTTCGTTGTCGCGCAGATCCAGATGAACACGATCAGATCGGTCAGCCAGGTGTTGATAAACGCGCTGTTCTGCACGTTTTTCTTACTCTTTTTGCCGATGTCGTAACCGCCGTAGATGGCCATGAACATGACGTGCACGACGACAAACACGGCAATCGTCACTGCCGCGCTCTTGATATCGCTTCGGATTGCCGGATTGTAGATCGCCTGAAAGGCATAAAAGACCACGATCACGCCGACGAACAGCGTCAGCTTGACCAGGCCGATCAGAAATCTCCAGAAATCGTTCATACCCACCCTCTGCTTCGTATCGCGCCTCGAAAAATGCCAATGCGCGGAATTACTTTTCAGTATAGCATTCTTTTCCGGCAAGCGCAAGCCGCCAATCCCGGCAGAAATCCGGTTTTTCCGGCCTTTTTCCCGCCTTTTAACGACCTTTTACCGGTCTTCGCCCTCAAGAAGTGCCTGATACACCTCTCTCTTGCCGATTCCGCGGTCGGCTGCGACCGCCTTCATCGCATCCTTGCGGGTCATTCCCTGCGACTCGTACATCGCGACGTGCTCGGCGATGTCAAGCTCGCTCCACGAGGCTTCCTCGGCGCGTTTTGCCGCCGCGGGATCCGCGCCCTCGATGACGATCACGCACTCGCCCTTCGCGGGCTCCTCCTCGTAGTGCGCCGCCGCCTCGGCGAGCGTTCCGATGTAGCGGTCCTCATGCTTCTTCGTAAGCTCCCGAAGGATTCGTACGTTTCTCTCGCCGCCGAGCGTCACAGCGAGCTCCGCAAGCGTCTTCGCAAGCCGGTGCGGCGCCTCGTACATCACGATCGTGCGCGTCTCGTCCGTAAGCTCCGCGAGCACCCTCGCGCGCTCCTTCTTCTCCGTCGGCAGAAACGCCTCAAAGCAGAAGCGCCTCGTCGGAAGGCCCGAGATCGTGAGCGCCGTCACACAAGCGCACGCGCCGGGCACAGCAGTCACCTCGACGCCGGCCTCCAAAGCCATGCGCACGAGCTCCTCGCCGGGATCGCTGATGCCGGGCATACCCGCGTCGGTGATCACCGCGATGTTTTTGCCCTCTACAAGCATCTCCGTCAATTCGCGCCCCTTGTCGAAGCGGTTGTTTTGATGGTAGCTCGTCATCGGCGTATGAATCTCAAAATGAGTCAACAATTTCCGCGAATTCCTCGTGTCCTCCGCGGCGATCAGGTCGACCTCCTGCAGGACGCGAATCGCCCGCATGGTCATGTCCTCAAGATTTCCGATGGGCGTGGTTACTAGATAAAGCATGTCCTCTCCTTTATGTCAAAACCCGTACGATTCCTTGACTTCCTCAGTGTATTCGCCCTCGCGCTCCCACAGGATCAGCGGCTTCTCCACCTCGATCCGCGGCCGTCCGCCCCGGACAAACCCGATCAATACCATGTTCGGTTCGCGGTCCTTGTAAGGGTACACAAGGCGCATTCGCTTCGGCTCGAGGTTATACTTCGCAGCCGTCGCGAAGATCTCGGCCAGGCGAAACGGCCGGTGCACCATGTAAAACCGCCCGCCGGGCACTAACACCGCTGCCGCCTCGCGGCAGACATCGTCCAAGGTGCACAGTATCTCGTGGCGCGCGATCGCCTTCGCATCCGCCGGATTCACGATCCCGTGGCCGCCCGTCATATAGGGCGGATTGCACGTGACCACGTCGAAGCTTCCGCGTCCGAAGATGGCCGAAGCTTCCTTTAAATCGCCCTCCTCGATGCGCACGCGCCCTCGAACGGGGCGGGACTGCGCTGAGGCAGGTGTCTCATTTGCCGATTGCGCGGGCGTTTCGGCCTCGGCATCCTCCCCGCGAAGCGCGATGTTCATCGCGACGCTGCGGCGGGCCATGTCGGCGCTCTCGGGCTGGATTTCCAGTCCGACCAGCTCGGCGGCGTCCGTTTTGGCGGAAAGCAGCAAAGGCAGGATGCCCGTGCCCGTACCCATGTCGAGACACCGCTCTCCTGCCTTGATCTCCGTATATGCGCTCAACAAAACCGCGTCCATGCCGAAGCAGAAACGCTCAGGATCCTGCAAAAGCCACAGGTTGCTGCGCTGCAGATCCACAGCGCGCTCATTGCCCTTGATGAATGTCTCCCGGTTCGCCATGCGCGTCTCCCATTCGTTTCATCATTCGTCCAGATGCTGTCCGCCCTCGCGCTTCTCGAGGCGCTCCAGCTCGCGGAGGCCCTCCTCGTTGTCGCCCTTGTCGCGGCGGTTGTCGTCGCGGTCGCGACGGCGGCGCTGGTAATACTTCACATCGTCCGCGGAATAGTCGCGAACCTCCTTCTCCTCGCCGTCCGCGCCGTTCACCGAAACGATGACCTTCACGCGCTGCTTCAGGACGTTGAGGGCCGAAACCTCGCCGATCAGACCGTCCGAGGTCTTCACCAGGTCACCGATGTTCGGCAGGCGGCTGTTCAGGTACTCGTACGCGTCCTCCTCGTTTTTGAGGCAGCACATCAGACGGCCGCAATTACCGCTGATCTTGGCGGGATTGAGCGAAAGGTTCTGCTCCTTCGCCATCTTCACCGATACCGGCGCAAAATCCGCCAGGTACGTGTGGCAGCACAGCTCGCGTCCGCAGATGCCGATGCCGCCGCGGATCTTCGTCTCGTCGCGCACACCGATCTGCCGAAGCTCGATCCTCGTGCGGAACACCGATGCAAGGTCCTTCACCAGCTCGCGGAAGTCCACGCGCCCGTCCGCCGTAAAATAAAACAAAATCTTGCTTCCGTCGAACGTGTACTCACAGTCGATCAGCTTCATGTCGAGCTCGTGCTTTGCGACCTTCTCGGCGCACACAGCCAGCGCGCTCTTCTCCTTGCCGCGGTTCTTCTCGGCCATGCGGTCGTCGTCGGGCGTCGCCATGCGAAGCACCGGCTTCAGAGGCGGAACAACCTTGTCGTCGCTCACCTCGCTGCGGCCGCGCACGACGTAGCCGTACTCCTTGCCTCGCGCGGTCTCCACGATGACGTGGTCGCCGGCCTTGACATCAAAATCGAGCGGATCAAAATAGTACACCTTGCCCGCCTCGCGGAAGCGTACTCCGATGATAATTGCCATACTTCACTCACGCGCAAATGCGCGTCCTTTCTATCATTTTCCGTCTTTAAAACAGTTTTGCATCCCCAGCAGATACAGCCAGAACGCCGTCTCCATATTCACGTTCACGGCTCGGTTTGCGCGGATCGTTCCGATGTCGCCGGACAGCTTCATGATGTCCTCGTACGACAGTCCTTCCGCGTGAAATGCCACGCTGTCGGCGTCCTCGGCGAACATTAATCTCGCCTTCGGACCGATCGCCTTGTAGGCCAGTACGTCGCGAAGCCACACAAGCAAAAGCCCCAGCAGAGTCTCCTGCCCGTCCTTCGCGCCCGCAAAATCCTTCGCCAGCTGCGACATGCGGTCCTCGCGCATCGTCGGCACCGCCTTCATCATCGATACCGCCGCGTCGCGCTGCTTCTGAAACTCCTCCGACCTTGCGCACGCCAGCGCCTGGCCGGGGCTTCCGCCCGCATACGCCGCTGCCAGCCGCGCCCGGTAATCGGGCAGCTTCTCGCGGTCCATCAGCCACTCCACGAGCTCGTCCTCCGGCGCCGGCAGCATCTGCAAAAGAACCGAGCGCGAGCGGATCGTCGGAAGCAGCGACTCCGCGTTGTTTGTCAATAGTAAAATGACCGCGTACGACGGGGGCTCCTCGAGCGTTTTGAGGAGAGCATTTTGCGCCTCTGCGTTCATTCGCTCCGCCTCATCCACGATGAAGATCCGGTACGGGCCCGCCATGGGCTTCACCTGCACGACATTGCACAGCTGCTGCCGAATCTCGCCGACGGTGATGATGCTCTTCTCGTGCGTGACCCAGGTGATGTCGGGCTGGTTGCCCGAGTCGACCTGGCGGCAGGAAAGGCAGCTCCCGCAGGGCTCCGTCCCGCCTTCGGTGCACAACAGTGTCGCCGCGAAGATCTTGGCCACAAGCCGCTTCCCGACGCCGTCCGGCCCGTCCAGCAGGTACGCGTGCGACACGTGCCCGCCGCGCACGGACTCCTGCAGGTACGAAATCACCCGCTTATGTCCCACCACGCTACGAAATGTCTCCATGGCTACTCCAGATACGAATCCAGAATCTCCCGCGCCTGCCGTATGCAGTCGCCGAAATCCCGGTTAGTAATCGTGTGTACATCCGCGCCGAGCTTCTCCGATAGCACCTCCGGCGCGTAATCCTTCTCGTCCGCCAGAAATCTCCGGCAGACCTCCGCGTAGTTCGGCATCTTCTGCTGCCGCTCCCTAAGAGTCGCCCGCATCAGGCGTTCTCCGTCGTCGAGCGTCACGAAGATCGGCACGATGTTCTCGCGCCCGATCGTCTTCTCAAGCCCGCAAAATGCCTCAATCGTCCCGATCATCAGCGAACTGTGCTTTGCGAGGTCGATCTGCCCGTCGTCGGCCGTAAAATACGTCCACCGCCCCATGACGGTGTCGTAGTCGCGGCGCTCCAGGATCCTGCCGGCCGCCGCCATCTCCTCCATCTGCTCCGCAGAGACGAAACGGTACTGCACGTTGTTCTTCTCGTCGGTCCGGATCGGTCTTGTCGTGTACGGAATCACCGGCCGAAGGCGTCCCTTGTAAAGCTTCAAGAGCTCCTTCGCCACGCTGTCCTTTCCCGATGCGCTCTTTCCGAGCAGCATAAACAGTCTACCCATACGCAGGTCCTCCCAGACTGTGGAACCGCCAAAGCCACTATTTGCGGGCGTTAAGCCGGTCCACCATTCAAAAATCTTAACACATTTTCCGCGAAAATGCTATCTTTTTTCAAAATCTTATGGTAACATCGCCTGTGTGCCCGCGCCCCGTGCGCGCGGCGCGACTACTGATTTCGGGAGATTTACCATGCGTCTGCGCAACATTCCCGGGGCTCGCGAGGAAATGCTCGTCAACCCCTACATCGTCCAGAACCCCGAACGCCTCCGCGGTACGTGGAGCGCAGAGTTCGGAAATCAAAACCCCGTCCGCATCGAGATCGGCATGGGCAAGGGGCAGTTTCTTTTGACTCTCGCGCAGCAAAACCCCGACGTCAACTACGTCGGCATCGAAAAATACTCCTCCGTCCTCCTCCGCGCCCTGACGCGCCAGGAGGAGCTGAAGCTCCCGAACCTTCGCCTGATGCGCTTTGACGCCGAGACGATCGACGAGGTCTTCGCCGAGGGCGAGGTCGACCGCATCTACCTTAACTTCTCGGACCCGTGGCCCAAGGACCGACACGCCAAGCGCCGCCTGACCTCGGACCGCTTTTTGGCGCGCTACGCGCGCATTCTCGCGCCTTCGGGCTCGGTGGAATTCAAGACCGACAACGTGGATCTGTTTGATTTTTCGCTCGCGGAGGCCGAAGCCTGCGGGTGGACGCTCTCGCACGTCACGCGCGATCTGCACAACTCCGAGGACGCCGCGGGCAACGTCACAACCGAGTACGAGGACCGCTTCTCGGCCGCCGGAAATCCCATTTGCCGCATGGTCTGCACGCCGCCCGCACAGCGCGTGTAAAAAAGTCGGAAAATTTCGCAAATTTGTTGTTGACAAAGCCATAGCAATCGTGTATATTAGTCCTTGCGTTCCGCAGAAATCAAATAACGCGCGCCTCTAGCTCAGTTGGTAGAGCACCTGACTCTTAATCAGGGTGTCCAGGGTTCGAGCCCCTGGAGGCGCATCCAAAGGTCTCCATTTGACAGCTTGACTGTTGGGCGGGGGCTTTTTCTTTTTCCAAAATGCGCGTATACTATGTCCTAAGAGGAGGTAGTCCCATATGATCACGCTTCTTTCGAAACTGTTCGTTCGCGGCGATCTGTCCGCGGATCAGCGCCGCAGCGCCTACGGAAAGCTCTGCGGAGTTGTCGGAATTGTCTTAAATCTTCTGCTCTTCGCCGGCAAATTCTTCGCCGGCCTCATCAGCGGCTCCATCGCCATCACTGCGGACGCCTTCAACAACCTCTCCGACGCCGGCTCGTCCGTCGTCTCTTTGGTGAGCTTCCGCATCTCGGAACAAAAGCCCGACGCGAAGCACCCGTACGGCCACGGCCGCATCGAGTACATCGCGGGGCTCATCATTTCCGCTGTCATTATCATCATGGCCTACGAGTTGATCAAGGATTCGGTCGGCAAGATCATCCACCCCGCGGACACCGAGTGGTCCCTGTTGGTGGTCGGCATCCTGATCGTCTCCATCCTCGTCAAGCTCTACATGGCCTTCTATAACACGAAGCTCGGCAAGCGCTTTGACGCCGCTGCCCTGCGCGCGACCGGCATCGACAGCTTAAGCGACTGTGCGGCCACGACGGTGGTTCTTCTGTGCACGATCCTCTCGCACGTCAAAGGCTGGCGCATCGACGGCTACGCCGGCGTTCTCGTCGGCGGCTTCATCCTCTTCGCGGGCATCCGCGCCGCGTGCGAGGTCGTCGGTCCCCTTCTTGGCGAACCGCCGGAGAAGGAGTATGTCGATCAGATTGAGAATCTCGTGCTCTCCTTCGACCCGAACATCCTCGGCGTCCACGATTTGATGGTCCACGACTACGGCCCGGGCCGCCGCGTCATCTCGCTTCACGCGGAAGTTCCCGCCGAGGGCAACGTTTTGGAGCTTCATGACATCATCGATAACCTCGAGCACCGTTTAAGCGAGGACTGCGGCTGCGTCGCCACGATCCACATGGACCCCGTCGTCACGAGCGATCCGCGCGTCGACGAGCTTAAATACGGCATCATCAACATCCTTGCCGCCATCGACGAGCGCATCAGCATGCACGACTTCCGCGTCGTCTTCGGCCCCTCGCATACGAACCTGATCTTCGACATCGTGCTGCCCTTCGACTATCCGACCTCCGAGGAAGACATCCTTGAAGACATCGATTCCCGCGTGAAATCAAAGCTCGGGCCCACCCACTTCACCGTCGTCCAGGTGGACCGCACCGCAGTGAAATAAGCCCGCGTGAAGCCACCAAAAGCCTGAACATCCGATGCGCTTTCCGGGCACATAAAAAGGACTGCCGCCCGCGGTTGCAACCGCGAAAGCGACAGTCCTTATTTTTGCGTTTGTTCGTTTAAAATTGTGCAGTCCCGCCTCCCGCCGGTTTTCAGCGGGAGACGTTACCAACTACACCCCCATTTTTTCTCAGATTCGAGATGTTGTAAGCTTGTTATTACTCCCCAATCATTCCTGCCAGAGTTCCGAGGAACGTCGTTCCGTCGACTTCGCCGGCAAATGCTCTCGTAATCAGGTTGACGTACTCCATCTCAAGCTGCGTATCATAGTGGTGGCATAACACATCCATACCGTAGTTGTAAGGAGCAAATGCATCCGCCGTCTGCGTCAGATCGGCGATGGAGCGGAACATGCCGTTCACATCGTTTGTAGCATAGTCGATCTGCCATGCCGGAAGCGCCATGCCGGAGAGGAATACGTACTTGGAAATCAGCTGGCCGAGCTCTACGGCGTACTTCGCTGCAGCGTCCTTGTTCGCGGACGTGTTGCTGACAGCGAGCACTTCGCTTGCGCCGCCTACAAACTGGCCTGCGCTGCCCTTTGTGCTGTCGATTACCGGGAATTCACATGCGCGGATGTCCGCGGTGCTGTCACTGAGCTCGATGTAGTCCCAACTTCCTCCCATATAGAACGCGCAGGTGCCGTTCTTCAGAGCGTTTCTTGCAGCGACACCGTCGTCCGTTACGGACGCGGGATCCGTCCCGAAATAGCCGTCGCTTACGAAGGTTGCAAGCAGGTCGATGGCTTCCGCTGCATCCGTGTTGGTCCAGGTTGCATTTGCCGCGGGATACGTATCAGCAAGGGCTGCTACGCCGCCGTTTTTCAAGATCATAGTATTCAGATACTGCTCGACGCACCACCCCGAACCGCCTGCGCAACCGAAGGGCGTGATACCCTGGGCAAGAAGCGCGTTGCAGCATGCAATCAGGTCGTTGTAGGTGGTCGGAATCGTGTTGTAACCGGCCGCGCGAAGCGCGTCCATGTTCACGAAAAGAACCTGGATGTTCACCGCGTAAGGAACGCCGTACTTCTGCCCGTTAAAGGTGCTGTTTTCGCATACAGCTGCGGAAATCTGACCGGTAACTCCGGCAAATGCGCCCTCAAGGCCGTACACCTTTCCGCCCGAAACGAGATTCTCAAGATATTCGTCGGTCCAAACCGTGATAATGTCCGGAAGGTCCGCCTGCGCCGTCGTCGCGAGCTTCTCTCTGTATTCATCGCCGGCACCTGCGGAGGGATCTACCCGGAAATCAATGTTCGGATAGCGGGTCCGCATCTCGGCTACCGCCTGATCAAAGCTTGCGCGGAAATCGGAATTCTCATCGATAGGACTCCACATCGTAAGCACCGTTCCTGCCGGAAGATCCGCAAGATTGATGCCGTTTCCTGCTACACTGCCCGTGGGATCGGGCGTTCCGGTGGGATCTGTCGTGCCGGGAGGCTCCGGCGTAACGGTTGTCTCGCCGCTTGCAGGCGTTCCACCCGGCTTCTTCTGGTTCTTAGAACCCAGGAAGGCCGCTGCACACAGCACGCCGATCACTGCTAAAAATACGACTGCCGCTACCGCACGCATTGCCCAGGCAAGCGCTTTGGACGGCTTTTTACGTCCCTTAGTAACCACCGGAGCCCCATTCTCCGGCGTACTCTTTGTCATTTGAGCCATAACTTTCTCCTTTTCCTGTTTTTCATACTGTTCCTTTGCCTGCATAACTCTACGGAACACTTCGTCATGATCTCTCATATTTTCCTCTGCCTTTCCGGGCTCCCGTCTTACCGAACCCTGTCACCTATTCCCTAACTTCATGCGAAGCGACTTCTTGGCGCGCTCAAAAAGATGATAGATTCCGGCCGAAGACTTTCCCATGACTTTCGCAATGTCACACAATTCCATTCCGTAATAGAACTTGAGCGTGAGAACGCGGCGGTAATCCGGCTTTAAATCGTTCATTGCCACCAACAGCCGTTCCCGTTCTTCCTGCTCCAAAAGAGCTGCTTCGGCACTTCTCTGTCCGTACTCCCCACAGACAAGCTCCTCCGAAAGAGGTTCTGTTTCCGGCGGTTTCCGCCGTAACCGGTCAATTGCCAGATTTCTGCCGATGGCGTACAGCCACGTCTTGAAGGACGAATTGCCCGAAAAATGCGGTTTCTTCGTCGCCAGCACGATCATGGCTTCCTCGGCGCAGTCCTCAGCGTCCGTAAGATTATCCAGATACGTATTCAGATAGAGCGACAGCCCATCGTAATACAAGTCGATAATCTCGCGGAGGCCTTCGTCCTGACCGGCGAGAAAACGGCGGTAGCTACTTGCACCGTTATCCATCGTTGACCCCC
>JAFZWG010000035.1 GCA_017617395.1 Lachnospiraceae bacterium | reverse complement strand
TTCCGGAACGGAGTCAGCGCCGTAGCAGTTAACCTTAGCGCGAAGACCGTCGGAGTAGGAGTGGCGGCTGATTTCCTTAACCGTGTTGGTGTAAGGATCGTACTCGGTTTCTACATGCGTGAAACCGTTGATACGGCTGATGATCTTAGCGGCATCCTTGCCGAGACCGTTGAGGATAACGCGGAGCGGCTTCTTGCGAACCTTGTTCGCCTTCTCTGCGATACCGATAGCACCCTCAGCAGCTGCGAAGGACTCGTGACCTGCGAGGAATGCGAAGCAGTCCGTCTCCTCCTCGAGGAGCATCTTGCCGAGATTGCCATGGCCGAGACCAACCTTACGGGTGTCGGCAACGGAACCGGGAATACAGAAAGCCTGAAGACCCTCACCGATTGCTGCAGCAGCATCAGCGGCCTTGCGGCAGCCCTTCTTGATTGCGATTGCAGCGCCTACGGTGTAAGCCCAGCAAGCATTCTCGAAGCAGATGGGCTGAATCTTCTTAACCTGATCGTAAACGTTCAGGCCGGCATCCTTGGTGATCTTCTCCGCCTCTTCGATGGAGGAGATGCCATAGCTGTTCAAAACGGAATTGATCTTGTCAATTCTTCTCTCATATGATTCAAAAAGTGCCATTGTCGTTTCCTCCTAGTTCAACTCTAACTCTTTGTCGGTTCTCGGATCGATGATCTTCACAGCATCCGCAACACGGCCGTACTGACCGCAAGCCTTTGCGTAAGCGGTGTTGGGATCGTCACCCTTCTTGATGAAGTCGGTCATCTTGCCGAGGGAAACGAACTTGTAGCCGATGATCTGGTTGTCAGCGTCGAGAGCGATACCGGTAACATAACCCTCAGCCATCTCAAGATAGCGAGGACCCTTCTTGAGGGTACCGTACATCGTACCAACCTGGGAGCGGAGACCCTTGCCGAGGTCCTCAAGACCTGCGCCTACCGGGAGACCGTCCTCGGAAAATGCACTCTGGGAACGTCCGTATACGATCTGCAGGAACAGCTCGCGCATAGCGGTGTTGATGGCGTCGCAAACGAGGTCGGTATTGAGAGCCTCGAGTACGGTCAGACCGGGAAGAATCTCGGATGCCATAGCTGCGGAGTGCGTCATACCGGAGCAGCCGATCGTCTCAACCAATGCTTCCTGAATGATACCTTCCTTGATGTTGAGGGAAAGCTTGCAAGCGCCCTGCTGAGGAGCACACCAGCCTACACCGTGGGTGAAGCCGGAGATATCCTTAACTTCCTTCGCCTGAACCCACTTTGCTTCTTCCGGGATCGGAGCGCAACCGTGGTGTACACCCTGTGCAACGGTGCACATGTTTTCTACTTCATGAGAATAAATCATACGATGAAAAACTCCTTTCATTTGTTGTGCAAATCACACCTACCGTATTGTAGCATACAGACAGTGAAAATACTATACAAAAATTTCCCAAAAGCGGTGATTTTTGCGTGAAAAATGCAAATGTGTATGGATATCACGACGTTTCTGTGGTATCATAGGGAATGTTGAAAAAGTGCCGCGGGGGAAGTGTTGCCTTTGCCCGTGCGCAGATTGTTGAGGGAGAGTTTATGAGTGAGTCCGGCGGTTTATTGACACGCCTGTCTGAGCGAAGAAAGAATAAAGCCGACGCCAGAAAAGCGCGGATCGCGGAGCGCGATGCGAAGCGGGCGGCGGTTCTTTTGGAGTCGGAGGAGAAGTCCCGCCGCAACACGGTGTCGCGCAAGAGTTCAAACGGTATCATGAATCTCATTTTGCTGATTTCCTCCGCAGTGCTCGTTGTCTGTGTGCTGGAGATCGGCTGGTACTACTACAAGGGATATCAGTACACGAAGTCGCAGGAAGAGATTTCTCGAATGATGGAGGGCGGTATCGCCGTTGTCGGTCTCGATGACCCGGTGGAGGAAGTCGTCGAGCGCGATCCCGAAGTGATCTTTCCCGACGAGGGAGAGTACACGATCGAGGCGAACAAAAACCGTTACCGCACCTCGGTTTCGGACCGCTGGAAGGAACAATACCGGTATCTGACGAGCGTCAACCCCGACTGCTTCGGCTATATTCAGATTCCGGATACGAAAGTAAGCCTCCCCGTCATGTTTACGCCGGAGGAGTACGACTACTATCTCTACCGCAATTTCAGCGGAAGCTATGAGACGCGCGGAACGCCGTTTATGGACAGCCAGACGCGCCTCGGCGAGAGCAGAAATTATATCATTTACGCGCACAACATGTATGACGGAAGTGCGTTCGGAACTCTGCCGAATTACCTCAAAAAGGAATATTACGAGCAACACAAATACATTTATTTTAACACGGCTGTCAGCGAGGGTGTCTACGAGATCATCGCGGTCTGCTTAACGGCCATCTACCCGGCTTCGGAGAACGTGTTCCGCTATCATGTCTACGGCGGAATTTTAGAGAAGTCGGAATTTGAGTACTACGTGAAGCAGATCAAGAGAATGTCGCGCTACGCCACCGATGCAACTGCGGAGTGGGGCGACGAGCTGATCACGTTATCGACGTGTTACCACATGTCGTACGACGATGACGGACGCTTGATTGTCGTTGCGAAACGGATTAAATAATTATGGCGATCAGAATTTTCAGACCGAATCTTGACGAGAATCGAAGGATTCTCGTGGTCAGTGACATATTCGGCAATTACGACGCTCTGCGCAGATTGCTGGAGAAGGCCGCATATACGCACGAGGACTATCTGATTATCCTTGGAAACCTCGTGGAGCGCGGGCCGGAGAGTCTTCGGACGCTCCGCTATGTGATGGAGCTAAGCCGGAGCCGGCGCGTCTTCTTTGTCACCGGTGACCGCGATCCGGTGTGCCGGGAGATCTACCGGCCGGATCGAAACGAAGAGTTGTTGGCGTACGTTTTGCGAAATCCTTCGCTCGTGCGCGATATGTGCGTGGAGCAGGGAATTCCGCTCACGCCGGATACGAATATGCACCCGATCAAGCTGGCGCTTCGCGAGTGCTACCAGGAAGAGATCGGCTTTATGTGGGACCTTCCGCATGTCATCGAAACACCGAAGTATCTCTTTGCGCATGCGCAGATCCTCCCGGGCGAGCTCGAGGAGATGACGCCCGCGGATGTCGTGAAGGCGGAGGGGTTCTTAAGCAAGGGCTTCTCGTTTGACCGCTACGTTGTCGTCGGGCATTATCCGAACCAGCGTTACCCGGAGTACAAGCGAAACGCGAACCCGATCATCCTGAAAAACCGCAAGATCATCAGCGTGGACGGCGGTATGACAGCTCTGCGGGACGGTCAGCTGAACGCGTTGATCATTCCTGCCGGCGGGTCCGAGGATTTTTCGTTTGTGAGCGTGGATAATTTTCCGAAGCGGATTGCGCAGAACAGCCAGAATGCGGGACTTGAGCGGCACCTGATCCAGGAGCCGGACAACCGTGTGAAGGTCCTGAAGACCTCAGGCGATATGTGCTATTGCCGCCAGGAGAGGACGGAGCAGAACTTCTGGATTCCGAAGGTGTTCTTAAGCAGACGCGCGGACGGAAGCTGCTATACGGAGGATTTCACCGACTACCAGCTCAAGGTGACGTACGGCGATGAGGTTTCCGTCGTGTTGGAGACGTCGCGAGGCGCGATCGTCAAGCGGGACGGTGTGACGGGTTGGTACTACGGACTGCTGCAATAATGATTTGTTCGAAAATGAAACAAAGCCATGCGGGATTGCTCCTGCATGGCTTTTTGTATTCGGAAGTTTTAGTGATCAATCGTCGCTTTCCTTGTGCAGCCTGGCAGCTCTTGCGGCCTGTGCGCGGCGGGCCTTGCGAAGGCGCTTAAGCTTTTTGATGCGATGTCTTCTGTACAAAAGAGCGGCAATGACACCCAGCGGAATACCGATGAAAAAAATGAGAAGATACGGCCACACGCCGGAGCCGGATTTGGACTCGTTGATGGTATCCGTGGTCGCCTTGCTCGGAGCCTCGGTCGGCTCGGTCGTCGGAACCGGTGTTGCGGTCGGAACAGGCGTCAGGGTCGGAAGAGCCTTGCGGATCTTCGCGCCGCACTCGGAGCACGTGTATTCGCCGACACCCTGCGTCGTCAACGTAGATTCGGTGATCGTCTCGTAGGTTTCCGGAAAATGATGCGCGGACAGCACATAGTTGTCCTTCTCGGTGTAGCCGCAGGTCTTGCAGGTATGAAGCGTGTAACCGGGATCCTGGCAGGTCGCTTCAACCTTGGTTTCCTCAAAATCAGGGTTCTTGCATTCGCCGTGGGGCAGGAGATTGACATCGTACTTCTTGCGCTCGTCGCGTTTGAAGGAATACTTGTTGCTGTCACCGGCGGTCGTAAAATACCAGTCCATGACCTCGCCGTAGCTTTCCTTGCAGTAGGCGCGGCGATTCGTGTTGTCTTCGAAAAATGTGATGAAGCCCGTGAGCTTGTTGTTCTTGATGTAGCCGTCACGCTTGAACGCCTTCGGGTAGACGATGTACATTCCGACGAGACCGCCGCTGTGCACATAGCCGTGATCGGAGAGGAAGCCGGAGATCTGAATCTCGCAGCCGTCGATGTCGGGGTAGCCCGCGGCGCAGACACCGCCGAGGAATTCTTCGTCGCGGTTCTTTGCATCCAGGTCGATGTTTACGAGAGTGACCTCAGCTTTGCAGTTCTTAATGACTCCGTTTCCGTAGCCGATGATTCCGCCGACACCGAACATCTTGCCGGTGACATCGAGGCGGATCGTTCCGGAGACTTCGCAGTTCTCGATCGTGCTCTCGGTGGCGTAGCCTGCGATACCGCCGAGGAAGCAGTCGCCCTCGTAGTTTTCAACAAAGAGATCCACGCCTGGGAGACGGACATTTTTCACGGTCGCGTGGTCGAGGATTGCAAAGAAACCCGCAAAATGCGTATCGTACGTCTTGCGGTTTCCGTCGTACGTGACCTGCGTCTCGTCGGACACCTTCGTCCAGTGAATGTTGATGATCGTGTGACCGTTGCCGTCGAACGTTCCCTTGAAGGTGAACGAAGGCCAGTCGTAACCCGTGAGGTCGAGGTCGTTCATCAACACGTAGTTTCCTTCCGGATTGTCGGCAATCGCGATGAGCTCCTCCGGCGTCCGGATTTCCACGGGCGCGGCGTCATCGGCGCTTGCCGATGCGGTCGCGAAGACCGTCATGAGAATGAGAATAAGTATCGCACGCAATGATTTCATCGTAACACCCCCGTTACATCATTATTGTTTCTGCTCTTTGGCCGCGAGACGCTTCTGCGCGGTGGAAAGCATGAGCTTGATACGGTTTAACTGATTTACTTCGCTTGCGCCGGGATCGTAGTCGACGGCGACAATGTTGGACTCCGGATGACGGAGCCGAAGCTCCTTGATGACGCCCTTGCCGACGATATGGTTCGGAAGGCAGGCGAACGGCTGCGTGCACACGATGTTGGGTGCATTTTCCTCAATGAGCTCGAGCATCTCCGCCGTTAAGAACCATCCCTCACCGGTCATATTGCCGACCGAAACAATCTGAGCGGCCTTCTCGGCGAGCTCGCGGATCGTCGAGGGTGCATCGAAGCGCTTGCTTGCGCGGAATGCTTTCTTCGCGGGCTTTCGGAACCACTCGATGAGGCGGATCGCCAGGTTGTTATAGCGGGCGTCCTTCTTGCTCTTGCCGAGGAAATCGGCCTTGAAGTTGCAGTCGTAGCAGCAGTAGAGGAAGAAGTCCAGAAGATCCGGACATACCGCCTCGGCGCCTTCCTGCTCCAGCAGTTCCACAAGGTGGTTGTTGGCGGTCGGAAGGAACTTGACCAGGATCTCGCCGACGACGCCGACGCGGGGCTTTACGAGACCTTCGATCAATGGCAGCTCGTCGAACTCGCGGATGATGTCGCGGCAGTTCTTCTTGAATTTGTGAAGGCGGCCTTTCTCAACGTCCTTCGAGACGATGGCGTTCCATTTTTCGTACAGGGCATTCGCGGAGCCCGGAACCTTCTCGTACGGGCGCGTGCGGTACAATACGCGCATGAAGATATCGCCGTAGATGAGAGCCTCGAGGGCGCTCATGATCAGTCTCGGTGTGTATTCAAGACCGGGGTTCTTCTCGATTCCGCTGGTGCTTAAGGAGACGACCGGAATATGGCCCATGCCGGCCTTCTGCAGTGCGCGGCGGATGAAACCGATATAGTTGGTCGCACGGCATCCGCCGCCGGTCTGAGAGATCATGACGGCGACACGGTTTAAGTCGTAGCGGCCGGACTGCAGGGCACTCATGATCTGGCCGACAACGATCAGCGAAGGGTAGCAGGCGTCGTTGTTGACGTACTGAAGACCGACATCGATGGCGTCGCGGTTGTCCTGCGAGTCGAGAACCTCAATCTGATAGCCGTGTGCGCGCAGCGCTGGCTCGAGCACGCGGAAATGGATCGGTGACATCTGCGGAGCGAGGAGCGTGTAGTTTTTGCGCATCTCCTCGGTGAAAATGACGCGGTTGTGCGCCGACGAATGCACCGACGCGGTGACGTGCTTGCGGGCACGCTCGCGGACGGCGGAGAGGAGCGAACGAACGCGGATGCGTGCGGCTCCCAGGTTGTTGACTTCATCAATCTTAAGTACCGTATAAATCTTGCCGGCGCTTGTTAAGATGTCGCTCACGCCGTCGGTTGTGACGGCGTCGAGACCACAGCCGAAGGAGTTGAGCTGGATGAGCTCAAGGTTGTCCTGCGTGCGGACAAATGCAGCCGAATTATACAGTCTTGTGTGGTACATCCACTGGTCGACGACGATCATCGGTCGGTCGACACAGCCGAGGTGCGACACGGAGTCCTCTGTCAGAACGGCAACACCGTAGGAGCAGATCATGTCCGGAATACCGTGATGGATCTCCGGATCGATATGGTACGGACGGCCGGCCAGAACGATACCCATGCGGCCGGTTTCCTTTAAGTACTCAAGCGTCTCTTCACCCTTCTTGCGGATGTCCGCCTTCACGGCCATCTGCTCGGCCCATGCGGCGTGAGCGGCTTCGCGGATCTCCTGCTTGGAGATGCCCTTCGCCGTAAAATGCCGCACGAGTCCGTCGGTGATGATCGACTCATTTTCGAAGGAGAGGAACGGATTCTCGTAGACGATATCGGTCGTCTTGAGCTCGTCCACGTTGTTCTTGATGTTCTCGCCGTAGGAGGTGACAATCGGGCAGTTGTAGTGGTTGCCCGCAGCCTCGTCCTCCTTGTGCTCATACGGGATGCACGGATAGAAGATATACGGCACCTTCTGGTTGATCAGCCAGCTGATGTGGCCGTGCGCAAGCTTCGCCGGGTAGCATTCGGACTCACTCGGGATCGACTCGATGCCGAGCTCATAGATACGGCGGTTCGAAGCGGGCGACACGACAACGCGGTAGCCGAGCTTTGTAAAGAATGTGAACCAGAAGGGGTAGTTCTCGTACATGTTGAGCACACGCGGAATTCCCACGATGCCGCGCGGCGCCTGAGTGACGGTGAGCGGCTCGTAGTCGAACGTGCGCTTTAATTTGTATTCGAAGAGGTTCGGGATGCCCTCCTTGTTCTTTTCCTTGCCGATACCGCGCTCGCAACGGTTGCCGGAGATGAACTGACGGCCGCCGGAGAAGCGGTTGATCGTGAGAAGGCAGGCGTTCGTGCAGCCCTTGCAGCGCGCCATGGACGTCTCGAACTTGAGGTCGTTGAGATCCTCGCGGGAGATCATCGATGTCGCGGTTCCCTCATAGTGATCGCGTGCGATCAAAGCGGCACCGAACGCGCCCATGATGCCGGCGATGTCGGGGCGGATGACCTCGCAGTCGGCGATGCGCTCGAGGCTGCGAAGAACCGCGTCGTTATAGAACGTACCGCCCTGAACAACGATCTTGGAGCCGAGCTCCTTGGCGGACGTAACCTTGATAACCTTATACAGGGCGTTCTTGATGACGGAGTACGCAAGACCCGCGGAGATGTCCGCTACGGTCGCGCCTTCCTTCTGCGCCTGCTTTACTTTCGAGTTCATGAAGACGGTACAGCGGGAGCCGAGGTCGATGGGATTTTCCGCAAAGAGAGCGATTTTCGCGAAGTCCGCCACCTCGTAGTCGAGGCTCTTGGCGAACGTCTCGATGAAGGAACCGCAGCCCGAGGAGCACGCCTCGTTGAGCTGAACCTTGTCGACCGTACCGTTTTTGATCTGGATGCATTTCATGTCCTGGCCGCCGATGTCGAGAATGCAGTCGACGTCGGGATTGAAAAATGCAGCTGCATGATAGTGCGCAACCGTCTCAACCTCGCCCTCGTCGAGCATGAGAGCGGCCTTGACCAGAAGTTCGCCGTACCCTGTCGAGCAGGTGCGAACGATGCGCGCGGAATCCGGCAACAGCGAATAAACCTCTTTAAGTGCCTTGATGGTCGTCTTTAAGAGGCTGCCGTTATTGTTGCTGTAGAAGGAATACAGAAGAGAGCCGTCCTCGCCGACAAGCGCAAGCTTGGTCGTTGTCGAGCCGGCGTCGATACCGAGGAAGCAGTCGCCCTCGTAGCTCGCGAGATCGCCCTTGCCTACGGTGTGGACGCTGTGGCGCGCAACGAACGCGTCATATTCCTCCTGCGAGGCGAAGAGGGGCTCCATGCGGTTGACCTCAAACGCCATCGCGATGCCCTTTTCGAGGCGATCGTGCAACGACGAGAGAAGCACCGGGTTGTCCATCTTCGAGGACATTGCGGAGCCGATTGCCGCAAACAGATGCGAGTGGTCGGGAGCATATACCTGCTCGTCGGTGAGCTTCAAGGTGCGGATGAACGCCGCGCGAAGCTCGGTTAAGAAGTGAAGCGGGCCGCCGAGGAATGCGACGTTGCCGCGGATTGGCTTGCCGCAGGCGAGACCGCTGATGGTCTGATTGACTACCGCCTGGAAAATGGATGCCGCCAGGTCGGGCTTGGTAGCGCCCTCGTTGATGAGGGGCTGGATGTCCGTCTTCGCAAACACGCCGCAGCGCGCCGCGATCGGATAGATGGCCTGATAGGATTTTGCGTATTCGTTGAGACCGGACGCATCGGTCTTTAAAAGGCTCGCCATCTGGTCGATGAAAGAGCCAGTACCGCCCGCGCAGATACCGTTCATGCGCTGGTCGATGCCGTTGGTGAAATAAATGATCTTCGCGTCCTCGCCGCCGAGCTCGATGGCAACGTCGGTCTTGGGAGAGTAGTACTCCAGAGCGTTGGAGACCGCAACGACCTCCTGGATAAAGGGAACATCAAGGTGCTTGGAGATCGTCAATCCGCCGGAACCGGTGATCATCGGGCAAACCTCGCGGTCGCCGAGCTTCTCCATCGCACGGCCAATCAGAAGCGCCAGCGTCTGCTGGATGTTCGCAAAATGCCGCTCGTAGTCGGCAAAAAGCACTTCGCCCTGACTGTCCCGTATCGCAATCTTTACGGTGGTGGAACCGATATCCACACCCATGCTCAACAATTCTGCCATAGGATACCTCTTCTCGTCTTATTCATCACTGCCTCGACGCCCCACATTTGCGTCGCATGAAAAGCCGTGTGACACGGTTTTCGATATCATGTCAACGGTATACGCACATACGAAAACAGTATACTGCATCTTGCGGTAAATGGCAACAGTTATTTGTGCTTGCGCAAGCCGCCCGCCTATGTTAGAATGAATCGGCACGAGGCGGAAGCGGTGCGGAAAATGCACCCCGAAATCCCGCCGGTGCGACTGCGGAGGCTACTATGAAAGTACAGGAAATCGCGACCGTCGTAACGAAAGAGCGGCTCGCGGACGGAATTTATTCCACAGTATTACATTCGCCCGAGATCGTGAAGACGGCTCTGCCGGGCCAGTTTGTCTGTGTCTACTGTGACGACAAGGCACACCTGCTGCCCAGACCGATCAGCATCTGCGACATCGATGCAGCGAAGGGGCTTCTTCGCCTGGTTTACCGGGTGGTCGGCTTCGGTACCGACGAGCTCGCCGGCAAGGGCGAGGGCGCAACGGTGCGGCTTTTGGGACCGATCGGAACCGGATATGAGAAGGTCGCGGAAGGGACGGAGCGGCCGGTTCGCATTCTCTTCGGCGGCGGAATCGGAATTCCTCCGATGCTGTTGCTTGCAAAAGAGTGGAGCAAGGCCGGCTACGAGGTGCATGCGGTGCTTGGCTACCGCACCGATGATCTCTTCCTGATCAAGGACTTCGAGGGGTATGCGACGTGCCATATCGCAACGGACGACGGCAGCGTCGGAACCCACGGAACGGTTCTCGATGCTTTGAATGCGGAAGGGTTGGTCCCCGCGGGAGCCGAAGATCGGACGCTGCTTGCGGCGTGCGGCCCGATGCCGATGCTTCGCGGTATCGCAAAGCTTGCGACCGAGCGTAACATCCCGGCGTACATCTCCTTGGAGGAGCGCATGGCCTGCGGTGTCGGAGCGTGCCTAGGGTGCATCGTGAAGAGCCGCGAGGTGGACGGACACTCACATGTTCATAACAAGAGAATCTGCACGGAAGGACCGGTGTTTGCGGTCACCGAGCTTTGCATGTAAACATTTTCCGAAACAGTCTGAGGGAAAACTATGAATACCAGTGTGATTTTTGCCGGCGTGACCTTGAAAAATCCCGTGCTCACGGCATCGGGAACGTTCGGGTCCGGCATGGAATACAGTGAATTTGTCGACTTAAACCGCCTGGGCGGTGTGGTCACGAAGGGCGTTGCGGTGACGCCGTGGGAGGGCAATCCCACGCCTCGCGTCGCGGAGACGACGGGAGGTATGCTCAACGCGATCGGCCTGCAGAATCCGGGCCTAGACGTGTTTATGAGTCGTGACCTGCCTTTTTTACAGAAGTTTGACACGAAGATCGTCGTCAACGTGTGTGGCCACTCCGAGGAGGAGTATGTCGAAGCGGTTTCGCGCCTTGCGGATTCGTGCGCGGACCTTCTGGAGATCAACATCAGCTGCCCGAATGTGAAAGAGGGCGGCATCGCCTTCGGCACGAACGCCGCGAAGATCGAGGAGATCACGAGAGCGGTAAAGCGCGTGGCGAGACAGCCGATCATTATGAAATTAAGCCCGAACGTTACGGACATCACGGAGATGGCGCTTGCGGCGCAAAATGGCGGCGCGGACGCGGTCAGCCTGATCAACACCATCACGGGCATGAAGATCGATATCAACCGCCGGACGTTCGCGCTTGCGAACAAGACGGGCGGCCTGTCCGGCCCCGCGATCAAGCCGGTAGCGGTTCGAATGGTGTACCAGGTGGCACAGAAGGTGTCCATCCCGATCCTCGGCATGGGCGGCATCGCCTGCGCGGAGGACGCGATCGAGTTTTTGATGGCCGGCGCGACGGCCGTGAGCGTGGGAACGGCGAACTTCCACAACCCGCGCGTGACCGAGGAGATCGTTGCGGGAATTGAGACGTTTATGAAAAATCACGCTGTCGACGACATCAATTCGTTGATCGGCTGCGTAAAATAATACGGAGGCATCCATGGAAGCTTACAAGAAGGAATTTATCGAGTTTATGTTGTCGTGCGGCGTGTTGAAGTTCGGCGATTTTACACTGAAGAGCGGCCGCAAATCCCCGTTCTTCATGAACGCGGGCGCATATGTCACCGGAACGCAGCTGATGCGCCTCGGCGAGTACTATGCGAAGGCGATTCATGACCGCTACGGCGATGATTTCGACGTTGTGTTCGGACCTGCATACAAGGGTATTCCGATCTCGGTCGTGACGGCGGTTGCGTACGCGAAGCTCTACGGCAAGGAAGTGCGCTATTGCTCGAACCGCAAGGAGATCAAGGACCACGGCGATGTCGGCATTTTGCTCGGCAGTAAGCTCGTCGACGGCGACCGCGTAGTTGTTGTCGAGGATGTGACGACCTCCGGCAAATCCATGGAGGAGACGATTCCGATCGTCAAGGCTGCGGCTGATGTCAAGCTTGTCGGTTTGATGGTTTCCTTAAACCGCTGCGAGCGCGGCAAGGGCGACAAGGGTGCTCTGGAGGAGATCCGCGAGCTCTACGGCATGGAGACGGCGGCGATCGTGTCGATGGAAGAGGTCATCGAGTACCTCGCAGGTCGTGAAGTCAACGGCAAGGTCTTCATCGACGACGAGATGCGCGCAAAGCTTGACGCATACTATGCGGAGTACGGAATTCGGTAAGGCGGGATGTCGGTATCATGAGCGAAAGCATGAAGACAAGTGATTTTTACTACGATCTTCCGAAGGAACTGATCGCGCAGGATCCGCTTGCGGACCGCTCCTCGTCGCGCCTTTTGGTGATGAACAAGGCGACGGGAGAGATCACGCACACGGTATTTTCTGAGATTCCGAAGTATCTGGAGCCCGGCGACTGCCTGGTCATCAACGACACGAAGGTCATCCCCGCGAGACTCATCGGCGAGCGCATTCCGCGCGAAGTGGAAGGGATGAAGCCTGCGGACCAGCCGCGTGCGCACATGGAGCTTTTGTTGTTAAAGCGCCTCGGGGACCGCACGTGGGAGACGTTGGCCAAGCCCGGCAAACGCGCGAAGGAGGGTGACCGGATCTCGTTCGGAGACGGTGCGCTGTTGGCGACGATCACGGAAGTAAAGGACGACGGAAACCGCATCGTGCGGTTCGATTTCGACGGCATCTTTGAGGAGATTCTTGACCGACTCGGACAGATGCCTCTGCCGCCGTATATCACGCACAAATTGCAGGATAAGAACCGCTACCAGACGGTGTACGCAAAGTACGAGGGGTCGGCGGCCGCACCTACGGCGGGGCTGCATTTTACGAATGAGCTGCTCGCGGAGATCGAGGCGAAGGGCATTGCAATCGCGCATGTGACGCTGCATGTGGGCCTCGGAACATTCCGGCCGGTCAAGGAGGAAAACATCCTCGAGCACAAGATGCACACGGAGTCGTACCGCATTTTGCCGGCTGACGCAGAGAAGATCAATGAGGCGCACCGGACCGGGCACCGCGTGATCTGCGTCGGGACGACGAGCTGCCGCACGGTCGAGACGGTCGCGGCGGAGGACGGAACGATGCGGGCGTGCGAGGGTGACACGAGCATCTTCATCTACCCGGGATATCACTTCAAATGCATGGATGGTCTGATCACGAACTTCCATCTGCCGGAGTCGACGCTGATCATGCTGGTGTCCGCATTTGCCGGCAAGGAGCATGTGATGAACGCCTACGAGGAGGCCGTAAAGGAGCGGTACCGCTTCTTCAGTTTCGGCGATGCGTGCCTGTTCATCTAAATACAAACGAAAAATGCAAAAGAAAAGGCGGTGAGCACGAGATTGTGTTCACCGCCGTATTTGTTTGCTGTAGGTTTAGTATTCGACATCCGCGTGGATCTTCTTTAAGAACGCGGCATCCGCAGCGATCTCCGCGGCCATCGCATCGGGGCCGGGAGCGCCTGTCGTGTTTCGTTTGGAGATGCACGTCGCAAGGCTGATGGCCTCATAGATGTCCTCCTCGAAGACAGGGCAGATCTCCTTGTATGCGTCGAGCGGAAGCGTGTCGAGCGCGCATTTTCGCTCCTCACAGGCGAGCACGAGACGACCGATGATGCCGTGTGCATCGCGGAACGGAACGCCGTGCTTTACGAGGTAGTCGGCTGCGTCGGTAGCATTCGTGAAACCGCCGGCGGCGCTGCGCTCCATCGTTTCCTTCTTAAAGCGGGTCGTGGAGAGCATGTCGGTAAAGAGAGTAAGGCAGCCCTTGACGGTGTCAATCGCGTCGAACGTGAGCTCCTTGTCCTCCTGCATGTCCTTGTTGTAGGCCAGTGGGATCCCCTTCAACGCGGTCAGGATGGCGGTGAGGTCCCCGTAGATCCGTCCGGTCTTGCCTCGGACAAGCTCGGCGATGTCGGGATTTTTCTTCTGCGGCATGATCGAGCTGCCGGTCGAGTACGCGTCATCAACCGCGATGAAGCGGTACTCGTCGGTGTTCCACACGATGTACTCCTCGCAGAAGCGGCTTAAGTGCATCATGATGATCGCGCACGCATCAAGGTACTCGATCACGTAGTCGCGGTCGGAAACGGAGTCCATGCTGTTCGCGGTCGGACCGTCAAACTTCAGGTATTTCGCGGTAAATGCACGGTCGAGATCATACGTCGTTCCGGCCAGAGCGCCAGCTCCGAGAGGGCAGTAGTTCATGCGCTTGCGGACGTCGTCAAGGCGCGTGTAGTCACGCTTAAACATCTCCATATAGGCGCCGAGATGGTGCGCCAGAGTGACCGGCTGCGCCTTCTGCAGATGCGTAAAGCCGGGCATGATCGTGTCCTTGTGCTCCTTCATCAGGCGATGAATCACCTTGAGAAGAGCGGTGACGCGAAGCATCGTCTCGTCGATCTCGTCGCGGACGTAGAGCTTCATGTCGAGAGCCACCTGGTCGTTTCTGGAGCGGCCGGTGTGAAGCTTCTTGCCGGCGTCCCCGATGCGCTCCGTGAGAGTCGCCTCGATGAAGCTGTGGATATCCTCGGCCTCCTCGTCGAAGACGAGCTTGCCCTGCTCGAGCTCCTTGTTGATCTTCTTAAGCTCCGCGATAATGCGTTCGCTCTCGTCCTTCGTGAGGATTCCCTGACGGCCGAGCATCGTTGCGTGCGCGATGCTGCCGCGGATGTCCTGACGGAAGAATCGGCGGTCGAAGCGAAGCGAAGCGTTAAATTCGTTCACCAATGCATTTTCCTCTTTGGTAAAGCGTCCTCCCCAGAGTTTCATGAACAACCTCCCAAGTCCGTGCCGTGGGCACGGTTCGTCGAAAATTTCTCTATAGAATGTACCATGTAACCCCGATTTCGTCAAATGATTCTTGCGTTTACGGTATATTTATGGGAAAATGCTGCTTAGCGAACGATTTTTGCAATTTGACACTTGACAATGTGCAGGAATGCGGTATAATCAAATCAACATATGAACAATTGCTCATACGAAACACATGAAAGACAAAGTGAGGGTTTGAAAATGAAGAAGTCGTACAAGATCGAAGTCGATTGCGCGAACTGCGCGAACAAGATGGAAGAGGCCGCAAAGAAGACCGCGGGTGTGAAGGACTGCGTTGTCAACTTTATGGCATTGAAAATGAATGTGGAGTTTGAGGACGGCGCGGATGTTGCGGCTGTCATGAAGAACGTACTCAAGAACTGCAAGAAGGTCGAGGACGACTGCGAGATCTTCCTGTAAGCGTTTTTCGACGAGATAATATCAGCTAAAGGACCGGGAATGGTATGAACAAAAAGCAGAAGAAAATGTTATTCCGGATTTTGATCGCGGCGGCGTTGATGATCGTGCTGCGCGCCGCGTATTCCATGATCGGTCCGGAGGCGGACGGGAGCGTGCACGTAAAGGAGCCGTGGTGGTTTATTCTGTACATGATCCCGTACATGGTTATCGGCTATGACATCCTGCGGAAGGCCCTCAAGGGCATCAAAAACCGGCAGGTGTTCGACGAAAACTTCCTGATGGCGGTCGCGACCGTCGGTGCCATTGCCATCGCTTTGGTCGAGAAGAACGGCGATTACATCGAAGCGATCGCGGTTATGTTATTCTACCAGATCGGCGAGCTGTTCCAAAGCTATGCGGTCGGTAAGAGCCGCAAGAACATCTCGGCTCTCATGGACATTCGCCCCGACTACGCGAATGTCGAACGGGACGGCGAGGTTGTCATGTGCGACCCGGACGAGGTTGAAATCGGAAGCATTCTGTTGATCAAGCCCGGCGAGAAGGTGCCGATCGACGGTATCGTCGAGTCCGGCAGCACGACGTTAAATACTGCGGCACTCACGGGCGAGAGCCTGCCGCGCGAGGCGTCCGAGGGCGACGAGGTCATCAGCGGCTGCATCAACATGACCGGCGTGATCCGCGTCCGCACGACGAAGGAGTTCGGCGAGTCGACGGTTTCGAAGATTCTCGAACTCGTGGAAAATTCTTCCGCGAAAAAGTCGCGCTCGGAGAATTTTATCACGAAATTTGCGAAGTATTACACCCCGGCGGTGTGCATCGGCGCGCTGGCGCTCGCGGTTCTGCCTCCATTGATTCGGATCATCTTCGGAATGAGTACCGCGTGGGGCAGCTGGATTTACCGCGCTTTGACGTTCCTTGTCATCAGTTGTCCGTGCGCGCTTGTCATCAGCATTCCGCTCACGTTCTTTGCGGGCATCGGCGGCGCGAGCCGGGCCGGAATTCTTGTGAAGGGCTCGACGTATCTCGAGTCGCTTGCGCACACGAAGATTGTGGCGATGGACAAGACCGGAACCATGACGAAGGGCGTGTTCGAGGTAAGCGGAATCCACCACGGAACTATCGACGGGGAGAAGATACTGGAGTATGCCGCACATGCGGAAATCTACTCGTCGCATCCGATTGCGAAGAGCATTCAGAAAGCGTATGTAAGCGGCCTTTTGTGGAGCTTCGACGAGGCGACGGGAGCGGCGGTTCCCGTGCAGCGTGAGGCCGAGGACCGGGCGCAGCGAAAGATTAACAGAGACCGTGTCGGCAGCGTCGAGGAAATCGGCGGAAACGGTATTCTTGCGAAGGTTGACGACAAGAGCGTTGCGGTCGGCAATGACAAGCTGATGGACCGCCTGGGCATCGAGCATTCGCATTGCCATCACGTGGAGACGGTCGTGCATGTCGCAATCGACGGCGTGTATGTCGGCCACATTCTGATCTCCGACGTTGTGAAGCCCACGGCGCTTGAGGCGGTTCGCGGAATGCGCGAGGCCGGTGTCTCTAAGACGGTCATTCTGACCGGTGATTCGAAACATGTTGCCGAAGCGGTCGCAAAGGACCTCGGAATCACGGAGGTTCGCTCGGAACTTTTGCCTGCGGACAAGGTGACCGCGGTGGAAGAGCTTCTGGCGGAGAAGACCGGCAAGGATGTGCTTGTGTTCGTCGGCGACGGAATCAACGATGCGCCGGTATTGTCCCGTGCGGACATCGGTGTCGCGATGGGCGCTCTCGGAGCGGATGCCGCGATCGAGGCGGCCGATGTTGTGTTGATGGACGACGATCCGCGTAAGATTTCGAAGGCGATCCGCATCGCCCGCAAATGCATGCGCATCGTCTACGAGAACATTTATTTTGCGATCGGTATCAAGTTGTTGTGCCTCGTTCTCGGAGCGTTCGGATTCGCTAATATGTGGATGGCGATATTTGCCGATGTCGGCGTGATGGTGATCGCAGTGTTGAACGCGATCCGAGCGCTGTTCAACAACAAATGAGAAGAGTAGTTTAATGTTACGAAATAGTAAATTATATTGACAATGGCGAGTCGGAGGTGTATAATGTCGTTTGATGATGAAATGAAGAAGAATCCAGCCGGCAGAGAGCAAAGCAGCGACGATATTTGCGATTGCGCGGACGTGCATGAGAACCTGGTGGAATTTGTCGAAAGGACGATGCCGCCGGAGACGGAGCTCTACGATCTGGCCGAGCTTTTCAAGGTGTTCGGCGACTCCACGCGAATCCGCATTCTGTTCGTTTTGTTCGAGGCCGAGGTGTGCGTGTACGATCTCGCGGAAGCGCTCAACATGACGCAGTCGGCAATCTCGCACCAGCTCAAGATTCTGAAACAAAGCCGCCTGATCAAGGGGCGCCGCGAGGGTAAGCACATCTTTTACTCGCTGGCGGACGATCATGTGCGCTCCATCATCGCGGAGGGCCGCGAGCACATCGAAGAGATGTAATCAGTCGGGCTCCTCATTTCACAATTTACTTACGGGGGTTGCAAAATGAAGGAGTTGTATGCTGCGAAACGCAGGGAAAACCGTTTTCGCTTCGGATGGGTGCTGCTGTTTTTCTGTGCCCTGGTCTGGCTGATCGAGGGCGGCGTGTGGCCGTTTGTTGCCGGAGCTCTGGCGATCTGTTTTGCCGCGATCGAGCGTGCAAAGGCGTATGCGAGCGGTCCGTCTCCCAAGATGTACACGAAGGAGAACGGATTGGAGTTCTTCGGCGATTGGTATAAAAAGCTGCGAATCTCGGCGTCGTTCGGCGAGTCCGTGCGCGATACGAAGTTCTCTGTGACGGAGTATTTTTGGCGAGTTTATGTCGGCATGATTCCGGCAATCTTACTTTGCATGGTTCTCTACGGTGCGGTTGCATGGCGCATCCTTCTGCCGTGGAAGATGATCATTCTCTCTATCGCCGCGTTCGATGTGATTCCGGTCGTTGCGCTTTTGCTGTATGCGCTCAGCGTTTCGACGAGCCTGAAGAGCGGCAGAAGTGGAAGAAGCTTCCCTGAGCTTGCATCCAGGGTTATCTCGCGGTGCGGGTCGATTGTGATGCTGTCCGTCATGGCGTTCCGTGCTTCCGACTGGGAGGTCTCCACCAATCTGCGCGAGGCGATCGGCTGGATCAACGTCCGTGAGAAGTCGGTGATTGCCCTGGAGTCAAACTTCGACTGGACTGTCTCGGATCTTAAGTGGATCGCGTGGGTCCTTATGATTCTTGCCGCGGTTTTATACTTCGCAAAGAAAATTCAATGCATCGGCGTTGTCCTGTATCTGGTTCTTCTTCTGGTCATGATCTCTCCGCTTAAGCTTCGCAACTATGTGACGCTTTCGGAGGACCGGCTGTATGTGAACGAAGGATTTTTCGATTTCTGCGGGACCGAGATCGATTTTGCGAAGGATGTCGCTTCCTATCGGGTTTTCCTTGCGGGAAATGCACAATTCGAATATCCCGGCATCGGTTTTGATTTTGTCTTAAAGGACGGTACGACGATGCAGTTCGAGTGGTATGATTTCCAGACGTTCCCGCTGTTTTGGTATCGTCCGACACAATTTTGTTGGGACTTGGATCCCGGCGATGAGATCGACCGAAGGTTCGATATCAGCTTCGGCTTTGCCTATGCGACCGATAAGTGGGCGGAGGAGTATGACAACTGCAGCGACTTTGCATGGGATCTTGTGGAGAAGTTCTCGTCACTCGGCATCAAGGGTGAATTGGTTCCGCCGAATGTCAGTGTTGAGAAGATGCTGCCTTCGCAGCAGGAAGTACTTGAAAAACTGAAGGCGAAACTGCCTTTGGCCGAATGAATAAATTGACAACCAATAAAAGTTGTCCTATAATCTAAGATTAGTGACGGCAGACCGCCGCGCACCTTGCGCGGCGGTTTCTCGTTAACGCGGTTCGGCAGGAAAGTGGGCCGAAGCGCAGGATGGGTAAAAAAGAATTTGCGGAGTACCGCAACAGGTAACGGAGGATCTAATGGCAGAGAAGAAAATCATGCTCGGTAACGAGGCAATCGCGCGCGGTGCGTGGGAAGCCGGCGTTACGGTGAGCGCTGCGTACCCGGGAACACCGAGTACCGAGATCAGTGAGTCAATCGTCAAATACGAGGAAGTGTATGCGGAGTGGTCTCCGAACGAGAAGGTAGCGATGGAAGTTGCCATCGGAGCCTCGATGGCCGGAGCGAGAGCGCTTGCGTCCATGAAGCATGTCGGCGTCAACGTGGCGTCCGATCCTCTTTACACGGTATCCTACATCGGCGTCAACGGCGGCCTTGTGCTTGTCGCTGCGGATGACCCGGGTCTGTACTCGAGTCAGAACGAGCAGGACAGCCGCGCCGTTGCAAGAGCTTCGAAGGTTCCGGTTCTGGAGCCCTCGGACAGCAGCGAAGCGAAGGAATTTATCAAGTTTGCATATGATTTAAGCGAAAAATACGACACGCCCGTGATGCTTCGCACCACGACGAGACTGTCGCACTCGCAGGGACTTGTGAATCTCGAGGACCGCATTGCGTATGAGCCGAAGCCTTACGAGAAGAACTTCCGCAAGAACGTCATGATGCCCGGAAACGCCAAGTTCCGTCATCTGCACGTGGAAGAGCGCGAGAAGAAGATGGCCGAGGACGGATGTGATTTTCCGATTAACCGCGTGGAGATGCGCGACACGAAGGTCGGCGTGATCACCTCGGGTATCCCGTATCAGTATGTTAGAGAGGCAATGCCGGATGCGTCGGTTCTCAAGCTCGGTCTTGTGAATCCGCTTCCGAAGCAGTTGATCCTGGATTTTGCGAAGAAGGTTGAGACTCTTTATATCGTGGAGGAGCTCGATCCGATTATCGAGGAGCAGGTGAAGTCCTGGGGCGTTGCCTGCAAGGGTAAGGAGCTTTTGACCGTTCAGGGCGAGTACAGCGCGAACATGCTTCGCGAGAAGTTGCTCGGTCAGACGCTTGATCTTGCAACTCCCGCTCAGGCTCCGCAGAGACCTCCAATCCTGTGCCCGGGCTGTCCGCACCGCTCGACGTTCTACACGCTGCAGCGCCTCGGTCTGCACGCGGCAGGTGACATCGGATGCTACACGCTCGGTGCTGTGGCTCCGCTTTCGGTTGTTGACACGACCGTCTGCATGGGCTCGAGCATCAGCACGCTGCACGGTATGGAGAAGGCGCGCGGCAAGGAATATGTGAAGAACTGGGTAGCGACCATCGGTGATTCGACGTTTATGCACACCGGTGTCAACTCCCTCATGAATATGGTTTACAACCAGGCGACCGGCACGGTTTTGATCCTTGACAACTCGACCACCGGTATGACCGGTCATCAGGACCACGCCGGCACCGGCAAGACCTTGAAGGGCGACATCGTGAACGCGATCGACGTCACGAAGCTTTGCCAGGCCATCGGTGTTCCGAATGTTCGCACGGTCAACGCGTTCGATGTGAAGGCTTTGACGGCGGCGATCAAGGAGGAGGTTGCGAAGGATGAGCTTTCCGTCATCATCGTGAAGGCACCTTGCGCACTTCTCAACAAGGCGAAGATTACGACGCAGTACAAGGTGAATCCCGACACCTGCCGCGCATGCGGTTCCTGCATGAAGCCCGGATGCCCTGCAATGACCAGAGGCGAGGGCGGCAAGGTAGTGATCAACGATACGATGTGCAACGGTTGCGGTCTGTGCGCTCAGCTCTGCCCGTTCGGTGCCATTGAGAAAGTCGAGGTGTAAGGATGGAAACGAAGAATATTATGATCGTCGGTGTCGGCGGTCAGGGTACATTGCTTACGTCCCGTATTCTCGGCGGTATTGCCCGCGAGGCGGGATATGATGTCAAGCTCTCCGAGGTGCACGGAATGGCACAGCGAGGCGGCAGCGTGGTTACGTTCGTCCGCTACGGCGAGAGCGTTGCGGAGCCCATCGTTGAGGAGGGCTGCGCGGATGTTTTGATCGCGTTCGAGCGTCTTGAGGCTCTTCGCTACGCGCATTTCCTCAAGAAGGACGGCGTGTTGATCGCGAACGACCAGCGCATCGATCCGATGCCTGTCGTGATCGGCGCTGCGGAGTATCCGGAGAACATCCTCGAGAATCTTGAGAAGACCTACAAGGTTCTCAAGATCGACGCGATGAGCGAGGCGAAGAAGCTCGGCAATGCGAGAGCATTTAACACGATCGTTCTCGGAATGGCTGCAAAGCATATGGATTTTCCGAAGGAGATGTGGCTCAAGGTTATCGAGAAGACCGTTCCGCCGAAGACGATCGAGCTGAACACGAAGGCGTTCCTCGTCGGCTATGAGTTGAAAATTCGCTTCTAAGGAGCATTGGCCATATGGCGCAGTACAAGATTGAAACTCACCTGCACACCGCGGAAGGCAGCAAATGCGGCTGGGCGACCGGATGTGAACAGGCGGAAGCACGGTTTATGGAGGGGTACAGCACGATCATTGTGACGGACCACTTCTTCCGCGGCAACACGAGACCGGAGCGTAGCCTCCCCTGGGAGGAGTATGTCGAGCAGTTCTGCTCGGGCTATGAGCACGCGAAAGAGCGCGGCGACGAGATCGGTCTGACGGTTCTGTTCGGTCTTGAGGACAACTATCAGGGCTCGGAGTTTTTGATCTACGGCCTCGACAAGGACTGGCTTAAGAAAAATCCCGGCATGCGCGAGTGGACACCCTGGCAGGAGTACGAGCACGTGCACGGCGACGGCGGCTACATGGTACAGGCGCACCCGTTCCGGGAAGCTTCGTATCTCTTCGGATTCGGTTTGTATCCGATGTTCACGGACGCTGTCGAGGGCATCAACGCGGCACAGACCAAGGCGATGAACGATCGCGCAGTCTGGTACGCAAAGCAGTTCGACAAGCCGATGACGGCGGGCTCGGACATCCACGGCATCAGCAATGTGGGCGGCGGCATTTTGTCACCGCATCCGATCCGGACCATCGAGGATTACATTAACATGATCCGCAACCGCGAGGACTATGAACTGATTGAGATTCACCGGCCCGACAAGGCGCCCGGCGGACCTCCGGGAGCGGACTATTTCGCGAAAATCGAAAAGCAGAAGGCGGAGATGAAGGCATTTGCCGACGCCGCCGCAGCGAAACTGCGCGAGGGCCGCTAGGTTGTCGCGTGCGGCAAAGGATAGACAGCAACGTCGGGAGCAGAGTATGAAGCAGTATCTGGAAAATATAAGAGACGGGCGCGAGGTTCGTGAGAGCCTCGCCGCCCTTTGCGGGCTTCTGCGCTCTTCGGAAGGAAAAAAACTTTCTGCCGAAGACACGGAGGCTCTTTTGATTTGCGCGCGCGGATCGCTTTCCGCGGAGGATCCGAAGGTCCGCAAGAATGCGGCAAAGCTGATCGGTCTTGTCGGCGGCGATGACGCGGAGACGACGGACCGGTTGGTTGCCGCGTACGATGCGGAGACCACGTTGTTCGTCAGGAGCGCATACCTTGAGGCATTGGCCGGGCGCAATCTTGATGCGCATGTTGAGCATCTTCGCGAGCGCCTTTCGGAGCTTCGCGCTTCGGAGGTCACGGAGGAAAACCGTAAGCACATCAACGAGGAAGTTGCGTCTCTTATGAAGCTGCCGGGCGTTTCCGCTTCAGAGAGCTCGTCGCATCGTTTTACGGGGTACGGCGCCGACAACGCGATTCTTTTCGTTGTCAACCCGTGTTACCGCGAGATGTTCTCGGACGCCCTAGGCGGCATGCGCAAGAAGGTCGTGAGCGGCGGCGTTGTCGTACGGACAACGAAACTCACGGAGATTTTGCCAAACCGCATCTGGCGCGAGGCGGTGTTCCGTGTTCCCGAGGTTTTGACGGTTGCAAACGACCCGTACGAGGCGGCGTCCGTGCTCGCCGGCGAAGCAGTCGGCGCGTATTTGTCAGCACGTCTCTCGGGCGAGGGTGCGCTTCGGTACCGAATTGACTTCCGTTGCCGAGACGAAGCTGCGAAGAATCGTTTTGTGAAACGTGTTGCGCAGGAGACGGACCGTCTGTCGGGCGGGAAGTTGATGAATTCCCCGGGCGATTACGAGGTTACGTTCCGCCTCTCGGAGTCCGTCGGCGATGTGCTGCGCTTAGGAATTCTGTTCGCAGGGCTTCGAGACGACCGCTTTACATACCGCAAGGAGACGGTAGCGGGCAGCATTCATCCGACCGATGCAGCTTACGTGATTGCGGCGGCGAAACCGTTTCTTACGGACGATGCGCAGGTGCTTGACCCGTTCTGCGGCGCCGGTACGATGATCGCCGAAAGACGCAAGACCGGCAGGATCCGCTCGGCGTTCGGCGTCGACTCGTACGGCCCGGCGATCGACAAGGCGCGCATCAATGTTAAAGCGGAAAATGTATGGTTCGTGCACCGCGATTTCTTTGACTATCGCCAGGATCACAAGTTTGACGAGATCATCACGAACATGCCGTTCCGCGAGGAGGGCGGTACCGAGGAGATTGCAACGCTGTACCGCCGGTTCTTTAGAAGACTCCCCGAGCATCTCCGCGAGAGCGGGACACTTGTGATGGTGTCTCACGATCCGAAGCTTGCTGAGGCTTCGGTGCCCGCGGACATGGTGATCGAACGACGCATTCCGATGCGCGAGCGCGGTGAGATTGCCGCATTTGTGATTCGGTTCCGCGGGTTGGCGTAGGTTGCATTTTCGAAGCGGCGGTTTCGTCGCGGAAAGGATTTTTATGCTTGGTTCTCACGTCGGTTTGGGCGGCAAGGAACAGTTTTTGGGGTCCGTGAAGGAGGCTCTTTCCTACGGTGCGGACACATTTATGGTATACACGGGCGCGCCGCAAAATACGCGCCGAAAGGACCTCTCGGAGATGCGTATCCCCGAGGCGCAGGAGCTGATGCAAAAGAGCGGCATTCGCGAGTTTGTCGTGCATGCGCCGTACATTGTCAACCTCGGAAACTCCGTGAAGCCCGAGAGCTTTGATTTTGCTGTTGAATTTCTGCGCGAGGAGCTGCACCGCGCGGAGGTGATGGGCAGCCGCACGGTCGTGCTTCATCCCGGCTCTCACGTCGGCGAGGGCGAGGACGCAGGCATCATGCAGATCATCAAGGGCATCAACCTGGTTCTGGAGGCGGACACGAAGGTGCACATTGCGCTGGAGACGATGGCCGGAAAGGGCAGCGAGGTCGGTTCGACGTTTGCGCAGCTTTCGCGCATCTACGACGGCGTTTTGCATAACAACAAGCTACGTCTGTGCCTCGACACGTGCCATTTAAACGATGCGGGATACGACGTAAAGAACGATTTTGAGGGAGTCCTTGCGGAGATGGAGCGGTATTTTCCGCTCAATCAGGTCGCATGCATCCACTTAAACGACTCGAAAAATGAGCAGGGCGCTGCGAAGGATCGCCACGAGAATATCGGTTTCGGCACCATCGGTTTTGACCGGCTGTGTGCGATCACGAAGATGAAGGAGTTTGCGGACACGCCGATCATCCTGGAGACGCCGTATCTAAGCGAGGTCGAGGGCGGTAAGGACCGCACGTTTGCGCCGTACCGCGAGGAGATCGCGATGCTTCGCGCGGGCGTGTTCAACCCCGAATTGTGGAAAGCGGTGGTCGGGAACAGGTAGCATTTTCGGGCTTGTTTGAGCAGTCGGAGGTGGCCATGAGACTTTTTATTCGTTTAATTCGCGACTATGCGGACGCCGACCCTGGGTTGCTGGAGCCGGAACGGCGGAAGAAGCTGGCGCGGATTCAAAAAGAGCACGCGCGGCTTGAGTGCATCGCGGCAGGCATACTTTTGCGGGAGGCGCTGGCTGAGTACGGGTACGCGGTTCCCGATGGTCCGCTTGATGTTGATTATGCGGAAAATGGAAAACCGTTCATCGCCGGGGCGCCTTGCTTCAGCCTTTCCCACAGCGGCGAACTGGTCGTGTGCGCGGTTTGTGACAAGCCGGTCGGTGCGGATGTCCAGGCGGTTCGCGCGATTTCATCGAGGGTTGCGAAACGCATTCTTTCCGACGAGGAGTATGCGGAGTATAAATCACTCTGCGGGGATGCGGAGAAGTCAAAACAGTATCTTACGGTCCGCTGGAGCGAGAAGGAGAGCATCGCAAAGCTTCTGGGGAAGGGACTTAGCGCCGATTTCCGGTTGCTTCGGGCCGCGGATTATGATATGAATACAGTAGTGCATGTCGTTGACGGTACGGAATACGCCATCAGCGTGGCGAGGTATCGCAAGTAAGTGAAAATTGATGGCGGTTTGCCAGCAAAATAATAAACGAAAGAAAAAGGGAGGCGTGAGATGTTTGCTATCGGTTTTATCGTAACTTTGGTCGGTGTGATCGGAACCATCTGGGCGAGGACAACAACGCTGGATTGGCAGGACATTATTGTGGCTGCATTTTCCGGGAGAGTTCCGTTTAAGATCCGCATGATCTCGTTTTTCTACGATTACGGATTTATTCTCATCATCGTCGGAGTCGTGCTCATGGTGATCGGCTGGAAACGGTATAAAGACAACAAATAGATGACAAGGGGACAGTCCCCAGTTGTCATCATGCGGAAAATGACAATTGGGGACTGTCCCCTTGTCATCAAAAAGCCCCGGGGCATGTGCTCCAGGGCTTTTGTGTTTTCTTTTTAGGTTGGTGACAATTGAGAACCGTCCCCGGTTGTCATCATTTCTTGTTGAGCTCAGCCTGCTTCATGGCGCGAACCTTGAGGGAGAGACCGAAGAGGTTGATGAAGCCCTCGGCATCCTTGTGGTTGTAGAGGTCGCCGGTCGTGAAGGAAGCGATGCTCTCGTTGTAGAGGCTGTACGGAGACGTCGTGCCCTGCTTGATGATGTTGCCCTTGTAGAGCTTGAGCTTCACCTCGCCGGTGACGAACTCCTGGGACTTCTCGATGAATGCCTGCAGGCACTCGCGGAGAGGAGTGAACCATTTTCCTTCGTATACGAGATCTGCGAAGCGGTTGGAGATGTTCTTCTTGAAAGCCATCATATCGCGGTCGGCGATGAGCTCCTCGAGCTGCTGATGTGCCTCCATGAGGATGGTTCCGCCGGGCGTCTCATAAACACCGCGGGACTTCATGCCGACAACACGGTTCTCAACGATATCGATGATGCCGACGCCATGCTTGCCGCCGAGCTTGTTGAGGTCGCGGATGATATCGGCAACTTTCTTCTTCTCGCCGTTGATGGCAACCGGAACGCCCTTCTCGAAGGAGAGGGAAACAACCTCGCCCTCATCGGGAGCCTTCTCGGGAGAAACGCCGAGAACCAAAAGATGATCGTAGTTCGGTGCATTGGCCGGATCCTCGAGCTCGAGACCCTCGTGGCTGATGTGCCACAGGTTGCGGTCGCGGGAGTAGGAGTTGTCTGCGCTGAACGGAAGATCGATGCCGTGCTGCTTGCAGTACTCAATCTCTTCCTCGCGGGAGTTCATGGTCCAGTAAGGGCTTCTCCATGCAGCGATGATCTTAAGATCAGGAGCCAGAGCCTTGATGCCAAGCTCGAAACGAACCTGGTCGTTGCCCTTGCCGGTTGCGCCGTGGCAGATTGCGGTAGCGCCTTCCTTGCGGGCGATCTCGACGAGCTTCTTCGCGATCAGCGGACGAGCCATCGAGGTACCGAGCAGGTACTTGTTCTCATATACGGTGTTCGCCTGCACGCAGGGAACGATGTAATCCTCGGCAAATTCATCATTGACATCGAGGATGTAAAGCTTCTCGGCGCCACAATACTTTGCGCGCTCCTCAAGGCCGTCGAGCTCGCTCTCCTGACCGCAGTCGATGCAGCAGCAGATGACTTCGTAATCGTAATTCTCCTTCAGCCACGGGATGATCGCGGTGGTATCCAGACCGCCGGAATACGCAAGAATGACTTTTTCTTTCATATCGGTAAACCTCCTGATAAAATCGGATTTCGGCGGTGCATATTGTTGCGATGCTCGCGGTGCCCCGCCACTGAACATAAAGGTACATCAGGGAAGCAATAAAAGCAAGTGTTTTTTGAGATTTTTCGAAAAACCGTCAATTTGCATAAAATTTCAGAAAAAATCGAAAAATACGTTGCAAAATTCATGAACAGGGTGTATTATGGCAACATCATTCACGAAAGAGGGGGGATTGGCATGAGACAAACGGTGCCGGTTTATCTGGCAAGTGCCTCACCGAGGCGACGGGAAATCCTCTCTATGCTTGGAATTGACTTCACTGTGGAGGTTTCCGACGTCGACGAGACCGTCGAGGAGACGGAGCCGGGCAGCATCGTGGAAACGCTGGCGGAGCGCAAGGCGGAGGCCGTATTCACGCGTATTAATAAAGGAGATGTCGCAGTCATCGGCAGCGACACGATCGTGTGGAAGGACGGCAAGGTGCTCGGAAAGCCTGTAGACCGGGCCGACGCGGAGCGGATGCTTACGGAGCTCTCAGGCGGAATAAACACCGTTTATACAGGAGTATGCATTTTTCTGCGTAAAGGAAACACGGTCGTCAAGGAGCGGTTTCACTGCGCGGCGGACGTCGAATTCGCACCGATGAGCGACGAGGAAGTCCGATGGTACGCGGGCACGGGCGAGCCGATGGACAAGGCGGGCGCCTACGCGGTGCAGGGCCTGGGAGGACGGTTCATCCGGGGCATCAACGGCGACTATTATACGGTGATGGGCCTTCCGATGAACGCTTTATACGAAAAGTTACGCAAAATCGGCGTTCTTTTGGCGGAAACGCGCAGTTGAAAGTTGCGGCGCGGCGGAGTATAATAAGGACTCGGCAGAATCTGAACGGATTCTTCGCAAAATGACGCAATATGATACAAAATCGATAATTCGACAGCAGAGGACAGCAAGATGAGAAAGTTTAAGGGAAATGTTACGACACCGAAGGGATTTGCCGCGGCGGGCGTGATGGCGGGAATCCGCAAGAAGAATAAGAAGGACATAGCACTTGTTTACAGCGAGACGCCGTGCGTGGCGGGTGCCACGTTTACGACCAACAAGGTCAAGGCAGCTCCGGTTGTATGGGATATGCAGATTTTGAAAAACGGAAAGCCGAAGCACGCCGTTGTGCTGAACTCCGGAATCGCGAACGCATGCATGGGCACGCAGGGCGTTGAGGACAACTACGAGATGGCTGCAGCGACGGCGCTGGCGGTTTCGTGTAAGCCGGAGCAGGTGTTCACGGCCTCCACGGGTGTCATCGGACAGCCGATGCCGATGGGCGTGATCGTGCCCGGCATTGAGAATGCTGCGAAGCAGCTCGGCACCGACGAGAGCGACGGACAGTCCGCAGCAGAGGCGATCATGACGACCGACACAATATCGAAGACGGTTGCCTGCCAGTTTACGGCGGAGGACGACATCGAGGTAACGCTCGGCGGCATGAGCAAGGGCTCGGGCATGATCCATCCGAACATGGCGACGATGCTCTCGGTTGTGACGACCGACATCAACATCGACGAGGAGCTTTTGCAGGAGGCGGTTTCCACTGTTGTGGCGGACACCTTCAACATGATCTCCGTCGACCGCGACACTTCCACGAACGACACGTTCATCGTTCTCGCAAACGGTCTTGCCGGAAACGAGAAGGTGACGAAGAAGAATAAAGTCTACGATGATTTCGTGCTTGCATTGTTCATCGTCTGCAAGGATCTTGCGATGAAGATGGCAGGCGACGGCGAGGGCGCTACGAAGCTCCTCGAGGTCAAGGTTCGCCACGCACGCACGCATGAGGACGCTGTAAAGATCGCGAAGGCGGTCATCTCCTCGAACCTGGTGAAGGCTGCATTTTACGGCAGCGATGCGAACTGGGGCCGCGTGCTTTGCGCGATGGGCTACTCCGGCGGTGAGTTCGACCCGGACAAGGTTGACATCTACCTGCAGGACGGCGACGACCGCTATTTGCTCGTGAAGAACGGCATGGCGATCAACTACTCCGAGGAGAAGGCGACCGAGCTTCTCTCGAAGAAGATGATGACGTTCCGCATCAACTGCAACGACGGCTACGAGAAGGCGACGGCGTGGGGCTGCGACCTGACGTACGATTATGTGAAGATTAACGGAGATTACCGTTCATAATACTGGAGGCAATATGGTTGACAAGATTGATTCTATGATGGACAAGGCCCAGACCCTGATCGAGGCTTTGCCGTATATCCGCGATTTCAGCAACAAGACTGTCGTTGTCAAATACGGCGGCAGCGCGATGCTCGATGAGGAGCTCAAGAAGAAGGTGAGCCAGGATATCGCCCTTCTGAAGCTGGTCGGTATGCACCCCGTAATCGTTCACGGCGGCGGCAAGGAGATCAGCAAATGGGTCGGTTTGATGGGCAAGGAGCCGCAGTTCGTGAGCGGCCTCCGCGTGACCGATTCGGACACGATGGAAGTAGCCGAGATGGTTCTCAACAAGGTGAACAAGAGCCTTGTGCAGCTTTTGGAGTCGAACGGTGTCCGCGCAGCCGGTATCAGCGGCAAGGACGGCAACATGCTCACGGTTCGCCGCAAGACGGTGGACGGACAGGACATCGGCTTCGTCGGCGAGGTGAAGAGCGTCAATGCAAACCTCATCAACACGCTGATCAAAAACGGTTATGTGCCGGTCATCGCACCGATCGGTATGGACGATGATTTCCAGACTTACAACATCAACGCGGACGACGCGGCTTGCGCGATCGCACAGGCACTCGGTGCCGAGAAGCTGGCGTTCCTGACCGATATCGAGGGCGTATACAAGGATCCGAAGGACCCGTCGACGCTTCTTTCGGTGCTCACGCTCTCGGATGCGGAGAAACTGATCGCGGACGGCTACATCGGCGGCGGAATGCTTCCGAAGCTCAAGAACTGCATCGACGCCGTAAACTGCGGCGTGTCCCGCGTACATATTCTGGACGGACGCCTGCCTCACTGTCTGCTTCTTGAATTTTTCACCGAGAAGGGTATCGGAACCGCCATCATCGACGATGTGCGAGAGGGCTGGCAGAGCAGCGAGCTGGAGTGACGCCCGTTCGCTTCGCATAAGCGGTGTTGTATTCGGAAAATGAAGGAGTTACCATGGAGAAGACAAAGGTGATTCAGAACGCAGAAAGCGTTCTCATGCATACATACGGAAGATATCCTCTGGTTCTCGACCACGGCGAGGACGTGTACCTCTACGAGACGGACGGGACGAAATATCTTGACTTTGCGGCCGGAATCGCGGTGTTCGCGCTCGGCTACAGCGATGATGTTTACAAGCAGGCGTTGAAAGATCAGATTGACAAGCTTCTTCACACCTCAAACTATTACTATAACGAGCCCGGTCTTGCTGCCGCAACGTGCGTCTGCAAGTCGTCCGGCATGGACCGCGTGTTCTTTACGAACAGCGGTGCCGAGGCCGTTGAGGGCGCGATCAAAGTCGCCAGAAAATGGTACTACAAAAAGCACGGCGTTGCGAACAGTACGATCATCGCGATGGACCATTCCTTCCACGGTAGAACGCTCGGAGCTGTTTCCGTGACCGGCAAGGCTGCTTATCGCGAGCCGTTTGAGCCGTTGATCGGCGGCGTAAAATTCGCCACCTACAACGACCTTGCGAGCGTTGAAGCGTTGTTCGACGACACGACCGCGGCAGTGATCATGGAGACCGTACAGGGCGAGGGCGGTATTCATCCGGCTGACCCTGAGTTTCTGAAAGGCGTCCGCAAGCTCTGCGATGAGCGCGGAGCGCTGTTGATCCTCGATGAGATTCAGTGCGGCATGGGACGTACCGGCACGATGTTTGCATATGAGCAGTACGGCGTGAAGCCCGATGTCGTGACGATGGCGAAGGCGCTCGGATGCGGCGTTCCCGTGGGGGCATTTGCCGCGAGAGGCGAGGCTGCGGAGGCGCTGGTGCCCGGTGACCACGGTTCCACTTACGGCGGAAATCCGTTCGTGTGCAAAGCGGTAGAGACGGTGTTTGCCGAGTTCGAGAGACTCGATGTTCTCGGCAACGTCGCGAAGGTTGCACCGTATCTTTGGGAGACGCTCGAGGCGATCAAGGCGGAGTTCCCGGTTGTAGTGAACCACCGCGGAATCGGCTTCATGCAGGGACTGCAGTTCTCCGTTCCAATCGGTGAGATCGTGAAGAAGACGATGGCGAACGGCTGCATTCTGATCGCGGCGGGAGCGGATGTCATCCGTTTCATTCCTCCGCTCGTCGTTACGAAGGAGCACGTCGACGAGATGGCGACTGCACTTCGCAAGGCAATCCGCGAGGTTGTCGGCTGACATCTGTCGCTTCGGAAAATGCTCCGAAAGTTTTCAAAACTGTACAAAAACAAGGCGCGGAATTTGGCATGATTCCGCGCTTTTTTTTGTTGTAACTTCGGGGATTTTCGGATATAATTACAGTACTGTGTGAAGGGTGCGTCGGAAGGGAGACGGTATGACGCATCTTACGTTTAAATGGCTTCGTGTGGCAGTGCCGGTTGCGGCAGTCGTGCTGGCGGGAAGCCTTTATCTGATGTTGTACGGAAGGGGAGAGGGACGTGCGATCCGAAGCGAAACAATCGAAGCAAAAGACAGTCTGGTCGATTCCCATGTATCTGGGGAAGGTGCTGTATCGGTTGATCAAGCTGGCGTTTCGGGCGTTTCTGTGGATTCTGAAGATCCTGCCCTTTGTGTCCACGTGTGTGGACAAGTTGTCGAAGAAGGAGTCTTCTTCCTAGCGCGCGGCTCGCGCGTTGCGGATGCCGTTGCGGCTGCGGGCGGATTTACCGACGAGGCTGCGACGCGGTACTTAAACCTTGCGCTGCCTGTGACGGACGGGATGAAGATCTATGTCCCGCGTGAGGACGAGGTTGTTACCGCTGTGATGTACACGGAACCGGTGACGGAGACGTCGGGGCCCGTGAATATCAACACCGCGGATGTCGCATCGCTTATGACGCTCAGCGGAATCGGTGAGCGCAAAGCCGAGGACATTGTCGCGTACCGGAAGGAGAACGGCCTGTTTCAAACTGCGGAAGACATCATGAACGTTCCCGGAATCAAGACCGCATTATACGAGAAGATCCGCGGGGACATCTGTGTCAAATAAAACCATGTCGTGATCGGAAATACCCTTCGGTCCGACAATATCGGGGGGTACTATGGGTAAACGTGTGCTTGTCGTTGACGACGAGAAATTGATCGCAAAGGGAATCAAATTCAGCCTGGAGTCCGATTCCATGGTGGTGGACTGCGCATATGACGGAGAAGAGGCGGTCGAGAAGGTGAACAGCGGGTCGTACGACCTGATCCTTCTGGATGTCATGCTTCCGAAGTTGAGCGGTTACGAAGTGTGCCGCAAGATCCGCGAGAAGTCGCAGGTCCCGATCATCATGCTCACGGCGAAGGGCGATGATTCCGACAAGATTCTCGGCCTGGAATACGGCGCCGACGACTACATTACCAAACCGTTCAATATTCTGGAGGTCAAGGCCCGCATGAAGGCCATTTTCCGCCGAAGCGACATGACCGGCGAGCCGGTTTCCTCGAAGGAAATCCGCTTCAAGGGTCTTCGCCTTCTTCCGGAGAGCCGCCAGGTCTTTGTAGACGGAAACGAAATCCGCCTGACCGTGAAAGAATATGATGTGTTGGAGCTGTTGCTCACGCACCCGAACAAAATTTATTCCCGCGAGAACCTGATGAACATTGTCTGGGGTTACGACTACTTAAAGGATGCGCGTACCGTAGACGTTCATGTTCGTCGTCTTCGCGAGAAGATCGAGCCCGATGCCAGCGAGCCGGTGTTTGTTCATACCAAGTGGGGAGTAGGGTACTATTTTTCCGATCATGAATAAACTTAGAAGCAAAATGAGCATGTCTTTCTCTGCGTTTCTCGCCATCTTTATGTGCGGGATTGCTTCGTGTGTTCTGATTTCTGTTGTAATCATTCGTTATAACCATCGCCATGCGTTCGACAACAGCCGCAACCGGATTACCGCCTATGTTTCCGAGTTGTCGGAGGCGGTCGAAATAAACGGCAACGTCTTAGAGCTTACGGACTATACAAAGACGGAGCTCGAAGTTCTGGCGCAGACCTACGGCGGCCGTGTCTTTCTGGTCAATTCGAATCTGTCTGTCGTCTACGATTCCTATCAGACAAAGAACAATGTCAAACTGATCCTGCCCGGCATGGTCGAGTGCCTCGGCGGGGAGGAGATCTTCCGTGCGGATTTTGAGACGCGCTCGGCAACCGTCATTTTGCCGATCAATAAGCGCTCGAAAGAGGGCGCCGCAGGTGCGTTTCTGATGGTGTATCCGATCAATGAGGAGGTTGCCAGATATCATACGTCCAGACGTATGCTTCTTTTGCTGTGCCTGTGCGCCGGCATCATCATTTTCGCAATCGCTGTGGCGAGAGCGTATTTCCTGGTCCGTCCGCTTCACGTGATCCGGAGTGAGCTCAACCGCATCAACGAGGGCAATGTCGATGACCGATTGGACGTACACAACAATATGGAGGCCTCGGGAATTTCGAATTCCGTCAACACGCTTCTGGAGCGTGCGAGAGAGACCGAGGAGACCAGACGAAACTTCGTCTCCGACGTTTCGCATGAGTTGAAGACGCCGATGACTTCGATGAAGGTTCTCTCCGAGGCTTTGTTGCTCTCGGGCGACAATCTGCCGCAGACTGTCCGCGAATTCCTGACGGACATCAACACCGAGATCGACCGCGAGAATCATATTATTTCCGACCTTCTCGCGCTCGCCAGAATGGATAAGAAGACCGATACGCTCCGCATCGAGCGCACGCGCGTCAACGAGCTTCTTGATGTCATTTTAAAGCGCGTCCGTCCGCTTGCGCAGGATCATGAGGTTGAGGTCGTCTACGAGAGTTACCGTGATGTGGTTGCGGAAGTTGACGGTCCGAAGATCGTCACGGCGCTTACGAACATCGTGGAGAACGCCATTTTGTACAACCGTCCGCAGGGCAGCGTGTACGTTACGTTAAATGCAAACATGAGCCATTTCTTTGTGACGGTTCAGGACACCGGCTTCGGTATCGCGGAGGCGGACATCGCCCATATCTTCGAGCGATTTTACCGCGTTGACAAGGACCGCTCAAGAGAGACCGGCGGAACCGGACTGGGACTTGCCATCACGAAGGAAATCGTCGTCGCGCACGGCGGTCAGATCAAGGCGTACAGCAAGGAAAATGAGGGAACGACCATCAGCGTCCGCATCCCTCTTACGAGAGCTCCGAAGAGCGGGAGGAAGGCATGAGAAAGTATGTGATCATCATCGGAATCCTCTTGCTGACGAGCCTTGGTTTGTGTGCCTGCAGCCGGACCAGCAAACCGTCGGAGGAGCATCCGTTTACCGTCTATTATCTGAGTACGAACGGCAAAGGTCTTACGGAAGTCGGCTATTCGCCGTCTGCCGTGACGACCGATTCATTGATCCGCGAGCTGATTGGACAACTTCAGGTCTCCGGAAGCGACCGCATTGCGCCGATTTCGGACTCTGTTATGTATAAGGATATGACATTTGCCGACGGTATCGTGACCGTTACCTTCCAGTCGTACCGCGTGGATGATGTGCTTCGCGAGGTATTGATTCGTGCGGCCATCGTTCGGACACTTTGTGGACCCGAAGCCGTGGACGGCGTAGTGTTCCGCGTGGAAGGTGCAGATCTTCCCCCGACGGAGGAGGTTATGCGCAAAGAGCAGTTCGTGACGACGCTCGACACACCGTCGGAGCCGTTTCTTTTGAAGCTTTACTTCTTAAGCGAAAGCGGAACGGAGCTTGTTGAGGCGGAGCGCCCTGTTGTTCTGGATGATATAAAGCGTCGGGAACAATACCTTTTGGAGATTCTGATTGCCGGCCCGATAGCGTCCGAGGAAGGCGCTATTTCGTGTATCCCTGCGAAGACGAAGATTCTCTCGGTCAACACCAGAGACGGAATCTGCAGTGTGAATCTTTCTAAAGAGTTTGTCAGTGATAAGAAGAACGTTCCTGCCAATCTTGTTATTCAATCGATTGCCGATACGTTGATCGTAAATCTCGACTATATTGACGGAGTCGTAATCTCTGTAGACGGGAAGCGTCTTACAACCTACGGCACATACGAAGTGCCGGGGATTCTGCGAAGGCAGGAGAACGAACCGTAGTCAAAAAGAAAGGATATCCTGAGTGAAACGCCCGCTGTTTTGGGCGTCCCTCTGTGTTGTCGCAGGCATCATCTGTGCGATGACGACGTCGCCCGTAGCGGCGATGGTCATCGGCTTTATTATCATGTTACTTCTTGCCGTTTCGGCTGTCCTGCGACGACTCCCAAAGAAAAGTTTCATCATCTTGTTTTGCTTTGTAACGGGCGTAATGTACGGTCGTCTGTTTTTGGTACGCGAAAATGAATGGAAAGCCCGCATCACGAGTGAAGCCGTGGTTTCAGCGGTTGTCACCGAAGTGCGCGAAAAATGGTTCGCCGCCAAACCTGTTGACGAGGCCTCAGACTTTGCGGTGCTTGTGTATTGCAAGGAAGCTCCGCCGGAATATGGCGAGTATGTTAAACTGAAAGGTCCTTTTACGGAGATTGAAGGCCCTTCAAATGAAGGCGAGTGGGACGCGAGCGCATATTACCGGGGAATTGGTGTGTTGCTCTCTGCGGAAAGTTACGAGCATACGGGCGAGTATCGTGGAGGAATCAAAACTGCAATAGCGAAACTGCGGCGAAAAATGGTTGACACACTGGGAAAGGTATTTCCTGAGGAGACAAGCGGTATCGCTGCAGGAATTCTGTGCGGTGTCCGCGATGAGATCGACGACGATGTGTATGTCAGGTATCGGGACCTCGGGGTGGCGCATGTGCTCGCCGTAAGCGGAATGCACGTTGCTGCTCTTGGCGGAGCGGCCGTCTGGTTGTTCGGACGGTTTCTTCGAAAGGCATATGCGCGCCTGGCGGCATCGGTTTTGCTTTTGCTGTACGGCGTGATTGCAGGATTTCCGGTGTCGTGTGTCCGCGCTGTTTTATACTTTTTGTTCGTTAGTCTCGGACTATGTTTTCGAAGGACTTCGGACCGACGAACCTCGGTTGCTTTCTTGATGGCACTTGTGATGCTAAACAGTCCTTCGGTCGTATTTCAGACCGGCTTTGTGTTGTCCTTCGCGTGCGCGTTCGCAATTCTGGTGATTGCGGAGGGAAGAGAGGATTTTAACCGGCTATTATGTCGGTTAGCAAAAGATCCGAAGAAAAAGGTGGTCGGGAAGGCAGCGAAAGAAAACTTCCTTGCCGAGATGCTTCGGTTTTCGTTGATGCTTCAATTTCTTTTGCTGCCGGTTCAAGTCAGCATTTTTTATCGGATTACGACGGTCGGGTTTATCATCAACGCGATTATCGTGCCGCTGATTACGATCATCTTTCTCTCGATTGTTGCAGGGGTTTCGTTTGCCGCCGTGAGCTGCCGGGTCGGGCGTTTCGCAGCGGGACCGGCGCATTTCGGCCTTTCATTTATCAATCGGTTGACTGAATGGTGTCAAAAACTGCCCGGTACAGTACTGGTGCTCGGTAAGCCGACAATGCTTCGGTTCGGATTCTATATAGTGGTTGCGGTGGCGACAGCGCATCTGGCGTATCGAAGGAGCAAGGCTGCGTATGCGTTGATGGCGCTTGGCTTTTTATGCTTTCTTCCGATTCATTCGACAGAGTGCCGCATTGTCAATCTCTCGGTCGGTCAGGGGGATTGCTGCGTGATCCTGAAGGGCGAGTGCTGCATCGTGATCGATTGCGGGAGCACGTCCCGCAAGGATGTCGGGGAGAAGGTGCTGAAGCCTTTTCTAACATACCATGGGTACAATGCACCGGATGTCGTGTTTGTGACGCACACGGATGCCGACCATTGCATCGGAATTGCGGAGCTTTTGACGAAGGAGTGGAAGAAAACAATTGTATACATATCGCCGTACGAAGCGGACAGTGAGTTCGCAATGAAACTGGAGGAGGCGGGCAGAGAGCCTCTGCGGACAGTGAGAGCGGGAGAGGCGCTTACGGTTCCGTGCGGGTTTTTCTCTGGCGAACTGCGGTTTGATGTGTTGTGGCCTGCGAACGGAATCCTTGAGGAGGACCGAAACGAAACGAATCTGATCCTTCACATGGAGGACCGCTACGGTGAGGCTGTGTTTGCTGCGGACGCGGATGCGGCGACTCTTGAGGAGACCATGAAGCGGTACCCGGCGCTGCTTCGCGCGTGCGAGTATTTAAAAGTTGCGCATCACGGGTCGGTGTATTCGTTGTCGGATGAATTTTTCGTGAGTGTGGCGCCCGAGGTGGCGGTCGTGTCGGTCGGGAAGAACAACTACGGGCATCCGTCCGAGAAGGTTCTGGCCGGACTTGCGGGTTCCGGCGCGGAGGTGTACGTGACACTTGAGGACGGGCAGGTGACGACCGAGCTTGGCAAAAGTGCTGTAAATGTGTCCTGCTTTTTTGACAGTAGGGGGAAATAGGGTTTGATTTTTGCGACAAATGATGATAAGATACTTCTTGAAATTTTACTGTTTAAGGGTGTTGTTTCATGAAAGAAAAACGTTTTGTCGGCTTTTATAATCCTTCCGTGATTCTTACGTATACCGGAGTTACATTTGCATTTGTCAGCATGTTTCTGGCGTGGAATGCGACGGAGCAGACCGATTTTCGGTGGAGCATCTTCTTTTTGATGATCGCGGGTCTGTGCGATATGTTTGACGGCACGGTGGCGCGGCTTGTGAAGCGTACGGAGCAGGAGAAGAAGTTCGGTATTCAGCTGGATTCGCTGTGCGACATCGTTTGTTTCGGCGTTACGCCCGCAACGATTGCGTACATGTTGTATTTTGGATCGGAGATGCGTTTTCTCGGTCTGATCGCGGGCCTTGTTCTCACCATCTGCGGCGTGATTCGTCTTGCGTACTTCAATGTGACCGAGGAGGAGCGCCAGGCGGAGACAAATGAGCGCAGAGAGTACTATCAGGGAATGCCTATCACGGCATCTGCAATCGGTGTTCCGGTTGCGTACATTGCGGGCCGCATCCTCGGGTTGATCTTCGGTGTTACGTCGGTATTGCCGGTGTTCTTCAGCGCATTTATGCTGTTCGTGGCATTTTTGTATATTTTCAACTTCCCTGTGCGCAAGCCGCACAAGAAGGGCATGATCATCATGATTGTGTGCAGTCTCGCATTGTTTGCAGGAGTTTTGATTGTATGACACGCAATTACTATTACACAGAATCGTATTGTTATTTAGATCGGGATGGCCGGGAAGTGCCCATCCCGATTTCCAATAATCGGCTTATTGAGAAGATGTTTGCGCACCTTCCGACAAGAGCGATTATGAAGTTTGTCTCCGCGGCGTGGTTTGCGAACTTGGAGCGACTTGTTTTAAAGTCGTTCTTCTCTGCATTTTCCGTCACGCATTTTGTTCGCAAGAACGGAATCCGCCTCTCGGAGTACAAAAAGAAGAAGTACACGTCGTTTCAGGATTTCTTCTGCCGTGAGATCAAGCCGGAAAGCCGGCCGTTCACGGTCTCGGAGGATGCCCTGCTTTCGCCGTGCGACTGCAAGGCGAGCGTGTACCGGATTTCCGAGGATTACAGCTTTGCCATCAAGGGCGTTCCGTACACGGTCGGTGAGCTGTTGACGGACCCCGACGAGAGCCGCTTCTTCAACGGCGGTTACCTGTTTTTGCTCCGCTTGAGTCTCGACGATTACCATCATTACATGTATCCGATCACAGGCGGTAAGACCGAGGATCGCGTGATTCCCGGGAAGCTGATGACGGTGCATCCGATGATCCACAAGTATGCGGCCGTCTATCGGGAAAATGCCCGCCGCTATTGCCTCATTTTCAATCAGAACACGAAGCAGTATGTCGGTGTGATGCAGGTTGGAGCGCTCGGCGTCGGCAAGATCGTCAACGATCAGCCCGGTCCCGCGGATGTTGTGCAGGGACAGGAGCAGGGCCATTTTGAGTTCGGCGGTTCGACGATCCTTGTACTCGTGCCCGGCGGAAGCTATGTTCCGAGTGCGGATCTTCTGGCGAACACGAAGGCCGGTTACGAGACCGTAGTCAAGATGGGACAGCGCATCGGTACGCTTCCCGCTGACTGCAGAGCACAGTTTACGGTCGAGGGCGACGATATTATCATGGAGTAAGTGTATGAACACGATCCGGGATGACCTCAAATCGGGGAATCTTCGAAGGTTCTACGTTCTGACCGGAACGGAGGACTACCTTCGGCGTGTCTACTTAAGCCGAATTTCGAAGGCTCTGCTGCCGGAGGACGACACGATGAATCGCGTTGTCTTCGAGGGTGCGAAGGCGGACCCGATGGAGGTTCTGGAGACGGCGGTGACGCTGCCGTTTCTTGCGGAGCGAAGAGTGATCATACTCCGCGATACCGGATGGTTAAAGACTTCGTGTGCGCTCGCGGACCATCTCGAGGAGATTCCGGATACGACATATTTCATCTTCTCCGAGAAGGAGTGCGACAAGCGGAATCGCCTATACAAATACATCGAGGAAAATGGTCATATTGCGACGTTTGAGCCGCTTCGCGAGACCGATGCGGTGACATTTGCCGCGACGCTTTTAAAGAGAGCGCAGCTCAATATTACGGACGCCGATGCAAGGCTTTTGGTTGACATCACCGGCGGTGACCTCACAGCGATCACGAACGAGGTCGACAAGCTCTCTGCGTATTGCTACGGGCGCGACGAAGTGAGAAGAGAGGATATCTTAACGCTCACGACAGCGATCACGCAGGGCCAGATGTTTAAGATGATCGATGCGATCGTTGCGAAGAACCGCAAGTCCGCGGTGTCGTTATATCGGGAGCTTCTCACGGCGCAGACGCCGCCGGCGTTGATCCTTTACAATCTTACGAACAGCTTTTACCAATTCTCGCTTGTCCTTCGGATGCAGCGAAAGGGTTTGTCCTCGGTCGACATCGGCTCGCAGCTCAAGATGAGCTCGTATGTGGTCGGCAAATACCTCAAGGTCAGCAAGGCCGCGTCCATCGATGCGGTGACCGCTGCGGTAGCGTTCGGAGCGGAGCTTGAGGCGAAGGTGAAGAACGGTTCGATGCCCGATCGAATGGCTGTGGAGCTGTTTTTGATGAAACAGTGCGGGAATGGTTGACTTTTTTGAATTTTTCTATTGACAGACGTAGAAAAGTATAATAGAATGCTCACGGTGTGTTCAGAGCGTCCGTGTCCGGATCTGTGCACAATTCATGCGAAGAACCAGACTACGTACAGGAGGTGTGAAGATGGCAAACATCAAATCTGCGAAGAAGAGAATTCTTGTTATTGAGACGAAGACTTTGCGCAACAAGATTATCAAGTCGAAGATTAAGACCCTGACCAAGAAGGTTGACGCTGCCGTGGCTGCCGGCGACAAGACTCTGGCTCAGAGCAATCTTACGACCGCGATCGTTGCGATCGACAAGGCTGCCGCTAAGGGCATTTTCCATAAGAATAATGCCGCAAGAAAAGTTTCCAGACTTCAGCGTGCGGTCAATAAAATGGCTTAATGTTCGTATGAACGGCGGGACAGAGCAATCTGGCCCGCTTTTTTTCTTGCTTTTGCCGCAGGCGTTTTTACATAACAAAAACGCCTCGGACGAATCCGGGGCGCGATGCGCAGGAGAAGGGATTTGAACCCTTGCGCCGGTGTTACCGACCTACTGGTGTTCGAAGCCAGACCCTTCAGCCTCTTGGGTACTCCTGCAAAGCAACGTCTGCATTATACTATAGATGTCGGGATTTGGCAATACCTATCTTTCGCCAAATCAAAGAAACTCCGACCGACGGAAATTATTGAAAAAGGATAGCGATCATGACGAAGGAAGAACAAAGCAGAATCCGCAATTTCTGTATCATTGCGCACATCGACCACGGCAAATCCACCCTTGCGGACCGGATTATCGAAAAGACCGGGTTGCTCACGTCGCGCGAGATGCAGGAGCAGGTTTTGGACAATATGGACCTTGAGCGCGAGCGCGGAATCACCATCAAGGCACAGACGATCCGCACCGTGTACAAGGCGAAGGACGGCAAGGAATACATTTTCAACCTGATCGACACGCCCGGCCACGTGGACTTCAACTACGAGGTGTCGCGTTCGCTGGCCGCATGCGAGGGCGCGATTCTTGTTGTTGACGCCGCACAGGGCATCGAGGCGCAGACGCTTGCGAATGTCTACCTCGCGCTTGACCATGATCTTGAGATCATGCCGGTCATCAACAAGATTGATCTTCCGAGCGCCGAGCCCGACCGTGTCATCCACGAGATTGAGGACGTGATCGGTCTGGAGGCGTCGGACGCGCCGCTGATTTCCGCGAAGATGGGCATCAACATCGAGGAGGTCCTCGAACAGATCACAACGAAGATTCCCGCTCCCGGAGGAGACCCCGAGGCACCGCTGCAGGCGCTGATTTTCGACTCGGTGTACGACTCCTACAAGGGCGTTATCATTTTCTGCAGAATCAAAGAGGGAAGCATCAACAAGCAGTCGCGCATCCGCATGATGGCGACCGGCGCTGAGGCGGATGTGGTTGAGATCGGTACGCTCGGTCCCGGCAAATTCATCCCCTGCGACGAACTTTCCGCCGGCATGGTCGGCTATATCACCGCGAGCCTTAAAAACGTCAAAGACACGCGCGTGGGCGACACCGTGACGGACGCAAACCGTCCCGCGGCGAGCGCGCTTCCGGGCTACAAGAAGGTCAATCCGATGGTGTACTGCGGTATGTACCCTGCGGACGGCGCCAAGTATCCGGATCTTCGCGACGCTTTGGAGAAGCTTCAGCTTAACGACGCATCTCTTCAGTTTGAGCCGGAGACGTCGATCGCGCTCGGTTTCGGTTTCCGGTGCGGATTCTTGGGACTTCTTCACCTTGAGATCATTCAGGAGCGTCTGGAGCGAGAGTACAATCTCGACCTCGTGACGACCGCGCCGAGCGTTATTTACAAAGTGTACAAGACGGACGGCACGGTGCTTGACATCTCGAACCCGGCGAACCTGCCGGATCCTTCGGAGATTGAGCACATGGAGGAGCCGTTTGTAAGTGCCGAGATCATGGTGACGACCGAGTATGTGGGTTCGATCATGAAGCTCTGCCAGGACCGTCGCGGCGTGTATCTTGGCATGGAGTACTTAGAGCAGACGAGAGCGCTTCTTAAGTACGAGCTGCCGCTTAACGAGATCATCTACGATTTCTTCGATGCGCTTAAGTCCCGCTCGAAGGGTTACGCATCGTTTGATTACGACTTCAAGGAGTATGTGCCTTCGAAGCTTGTGAAGCTTGACATTCTCGTCAACCACGAGGAGGTCGACGCGCTTTCATTTATCGTGCACGAGGCAACTTCGTACGAGCGCGGACGCCGCATGTGCGAGAAGCTCAAGGAGGAGATTCCGAGACAACTCTTCGAAATCCCGATTCAGGCTGCTGTCGGCAGCAAGATCATCGCGCGCGAGACGGTTCGAGCGATGCGCAAGGATGTCCTCGCCAAATGCTACGGCGGTGATCTCACGCGTAAGAAGAAGCTTCTTGAGAAGCA
>JAFZWG010000034.1 GCA_017617395.1 Lachnospiraceae bacterium | reverse complement strand
GTCCCAAGAAGCTCTACCCATGAAGATGTCATCAAGAACCTGAGCGCCGCAGCTCTTCTCGATTACGGACTCAAGGTACTCGGTAACACACCAGGTCTCCTTGCCGGCGCAGCCGAAAGGAATGATGTTCGCAGCAACCAAAGCATCGCAGCACTTAATGAACTCTTCATAGGTGCCAGGGATCTCGGTGTAACCAACCTGCTTAAGCAGATCCATGTTAGCGAAGAGACCAACGATGTTCATGGTCAACGGAACGCCGTACTTCTTACCGTCGTAAGTCGTGTTCTTGCACATCTTCTCCGGAAGCTTGGAAGCGAAATCCTTATAAGCTTCGTCAAGGCAGTAAACCTTACCAGCGCTTACGAAGTCACCAAGGAATGCGCAGGACCAGGTGAAGAAGATATCAGGCATGTTGTCGCCGGATACCGCAGTCTTAATCTTGGTCTTGTAAGCCTCGTTCTCGATTGCATCCCACTCAAGAGTGATATCAGGATACTTAGCAGCCATATCCTTGATAGCGTTCTCGTAGGACTTGCGGTTCGAGTCACTCTCGGTAGCGATACACCACATCTTCAGAGTGATCTTGCCATCCTTGCCGTCGTTCTTACAAGCACAGAGAGAAAGTACTGTCACGATAGCCAACAGTGTTGCAAGAAATTTTTTCATGACGTCCTCCTTAGAAAGAAAAAATAGTAATGTCTCGGCATAGCCGAGTTTATCGAAAGCGTTGCCGCTTTACGATCGATCATTGCGAGGCGATCACTTCGCCTCCGTCTTTACCATCGGCCAGGGGTAGTTGACGATCAACTTTCCTCCCTCGAGCCGGTACTTCAGGATGGTATCCTGGAACGGATCGTTGTAGATCAGACGAATCGTTCCGTCCTCCTGTACCCGATAGTACCCGGGGAAGACACCGTCCTCCATAAAGGTACCCTTGTCGGTAAACTGATAACTGCTTTCACCGCTGGTCCAGACTCCGATCAGCTGGGAACTGTCCTCTCCCATCGAGTAATCGTACGTCTTGTCGTCGTACACATAACGGGTTGCCCCGTCATCGTAGTACTCGTACTCCGTAACCTTACCGTCCTTATCGGTCAGCCGGATCTTTGTGTCGGTGACTTCATAGCTCGTGTACTTTGCCTTGTTGAAAGAAGCCGTTCCGTCCTCATAGAAGCAGAGGGCCGGATTCTCAGTATCATGGATGTATGCCCACTGTTCCGTTGCTTTCTTACCGCAACCCGTCAATGCGACGCATCCGATGACAACCGTGCAAAGCAACGCGAGAGCTCGCTTAAAACTCATGTTCGGTCGCCTTTCTTTTCTTTCGTTCCGTCGATCCCCCACTGTGAAAAATGCAGCCGCGACAAGCGCGAACTCCGCCTATATCTACACGGAACTTACACCCTAAATTATAGCATTCTTTTCCGTCAAGTCAAGTAATTATTTTCAATAAAACCAGCATTTTTTTGACATTTTGCACAAAAAAGTGCTATTTCAAAGCCCGTTTCGGAACCGTTTCATGAAAATCTCACAACCCTCGATATCCTGCGCATCCGGTGCCTCCGTCGTTGCTTTCATACCGGCAAAAATCACTTCGTCGAGGAACTGCTGCAACGTCTTTGCGGAGCCTTCGCTCTTCGTCACCATGTACTGTGCCAGAACCGCGATACCCCACGCGCCGCCTTCGCCCGCGGTCTCCATCACGGACACCGGTGCGCCGACCATCGCCGCCGCGATCTTCTGTCCCGCGAGAGGCGTCTTGAAGTAGCCGCCGTGACCGAGCATGCGATCTACCTTCACACCCTCCTCCTTGAGCATCAGGTCAAGGCCGACCTTGAGCGCGCCGAGAGCCGAATACAGGTGCATGCGCATGAAGTTCGCAAGCGTAAAATGACTCTCCGCCGTGCGGATCACGGCAAGCTTGCTGTCGGCAACGCCGACCACCGGCTCTCCTGAGAGGAAGTTGTAGGAAAGAAGTCCGCCGCAGTCCGGCTCGCCCTCGAGCGCGATGCCGTACATCTTCGTGAACAGCTCGCCCATGTCGAATTTTACGCCCATCTTCTCGCCGACCTCGGCAAAAAGCTTCACCCACGCATTGATGTCGGACGTGCAGTTGTTGCAGTGAACCATACCGACGAGGGCGCCGTCCGGCGTCGTCACAAGGTCGATCTCCGGATACACCTTCGAGAGTTCCTTCTCCAGAACCACCATCGCGAACACGCTCGTTCCGGCGGAGATGTTGCCGGTTCTCTTGCCGACGCTGTTCGTCGCAACCATACCGGTTCCCGCGTCGCCCTCGGGCGGGCAGAACGGGATTCCCGCCTGCAGATTGCCGCTCGGGTCGAGAAGCTTCGCACCGCATGCGGTCAGCTTGCCCGCGCACTCGCCGGCCGTGAGCACCTTCGGCAGAATGTCCGAAAGCTTCCACGGCATCTTCTTCGCAAGCGGGAGCTCGTCGAATCTGGCGAGCATTGCCGCATCGTAATCGCCGGTCTTGGGGTCGATCGGGAACATACCCGAAGCGTCGCCCACACCGAGCACCTTCTCGCCGGTCATCCAGCGGTGTACCCAGCCCGCAAGCGTCGTGAAAAACACGATGTCGTTCACATGGCTCTCGCCGTTCTTCATCGCCTGATACAGGTGAGCGATGCTCCAGCGCTGCGGAATATTATAATTGAACACCTTCGTCAACTCCTCGGCAGCCTCACCGGTCATGGTGTTGCGCCAGGTGCGGAACGGCGCCAGAAGTCGTCCCGTTTTGTTAAATGCAAGATATCCGTGCATCATCGCCGAGATACCGATGGCCGCAAACTTCGTGATCTCGATGCCGTACTCAGCCTTCACGTTGGCGCGCAGGTCCGCGTAGCACGCCTGCAGCCCGCCGCGGATATCCTGCTCCGTATATGTCCAGACACCGTTTTCGTAGCGGTTCTCCCATCCGTGACCGCCCTGCGCGATGACATTTCCCTTCGCATCCGACACGACCGCCTTGATTCTGGTCGATCCGAACTCGATTCCCAATACCGCCTTGCCTTCCGCAAGAATAGTTCTGTTATCCATCCCGTAGCACCTTCCTTTTTCCGTATTGCCCCGCGGCCGTCCGATACGCCGAAACGCCGCGAAAAGTCTCCTCCTATCATCGCACATTTTCCGAAAAAAAGCAAGCGAAGAGACGCTCAAAATCATCTCTTCGCTTTGAAAAATTCTTCTCTTATTCCTGCGAAAAATACCGGTCGATTCCGTCGGCGATTCCCTTCGCCAGTTTGTTCTGGTATTCCTCGGTCGCCATCAAGCGATCTTCCTTCTCGTTGGTCATGAAGCCCATCTCCACAATCGTCACGGGCACACGGCACCAGTTGATCCCGCTCATCGTGTCCGTCTCCGAGACGCGGCGCTTCTTGCAGCCGCACTCCTCGCACAGCGCATCCAGCACCGCCTGCGAGAGCTTCCGGCTCTGCGGATAGAGGTCCGCATTGTACGGATTGTTCTTCGTCTGGCAGAGCGTCTCCGCACCGTTCACGGAACTTTCATCGTTGGCGTTCGCGTGGATGCGGATGAACACGTCCGCGCCGGCCTCATTGGCAATCTCCGCCCTCTCGCGGTTGCTCAGGTCGACATCGTGTGTGTCGCGGACCATGACGACGCGGTAGCCGCGCTCGATCAGGATCGCCTGCAGCTTCTTCGCCACGATCAGGTTGAGCTCATACTCCGGAAGCCCCGTAAAATGCCCTGTCGTTCCGGAGGTTACCTTCGCCTTCATGGTCGTCGAGTTCGGACCGTCCGGCTCCTTGTCGTTGTTGCCCTTCCGCTGGTGTCCCGCGTCGATCACAACCAGGCGGCCCGCAGGGGCGCCGGTCGGCGTCGGGGTTGCAGTCGGTGCGCTCGTCGGTGTCACATTGGTTTCCGCTCCGGTCGGTGTCGGCTCGGCAGTCGGCTCCGCCGTAGGCGTTATGTCGGTCTCCGCGGCGCCGGTCGGAGTCGGCTCCGCAGACGGCGTCACCGTGCGGACGACATGCTCCCACTCGGTCAGGTCGGTGTCGGTTTTCTGCTTCGCGCAGCCCGCTGCCGTGAGGCAGAGAAGAAACGCTGCGGCGAGCCGCAGCAAAAGCAGCGCCCGCCGCGAAAACGGGCGGGCCTGCATTTTTCGCAGATTCATTTTGATTCACACTCCCCGTCACAGGTAACGCGTGCTCACTGCTCCTTGGCCGCGAGCTGCGTCTCGTGCATCTTGAAGAAGTCCACGCGGGGCTCCAGGAATTTGAACGCATGGTTTGCGGGATCCGGCATGAGGTCCGTGAGCGTCGAGAAAATGTAATCCCAGTTGTAGATTCTCTCGTCCACGTTCAAGTACTCGCGAATCTTCTCGCAGCCGGTCGGCGCGATCGGATGGATCAGTGCGGTGGCGACACGGATTCCGTAGAAGGAGTCCGCGAGGACCTGCGCCTTAAGCTCCGTGTCGCCGTTGGCATCGGCGGTGCGGAGGTTGTTTACGAGGTACTTGTTCATGTTGCGGATCAGCGTGTCAAGCACGTAGGTGATCTTATGGAACTGATGGTCGTACATGTTCTGCTCGTAAGTGAGGATGGCCTCCTTGGCCTCCTCGCGGACCGATTCGGAGATCTCGCGAAGCGGAAGCTTCCCGTCGAAATCCTTCTGGATCGTGTAGAAGCATGTGCGGATGATCTTGTTGAACACGTTCGTGAGCAGGTTGCCGTCCTTGAGCACGGGGTCTGCGCCCTGGCGCTCCTCCTCCGGCAGATACACCTGCGGGTCGAACGAAACACTCTTGTTCGCAAGGCCGAGACTCAAGAAATGCATGCGCATCTGCTCGGCGGTATAGAACTCGAGAAGGTCCTTCGCCATCGGCGGCTTGATCGAGCCCGAGCTGGACGCCTTCTTGTTCATAAACAAAATGTGGTTGTTGGGCACCAGGAAGGTCTTCTTCAGCCCCAGCGTCTCCCACATCGCCTGCTGCGCGATTCCGTAGAAGGAGATGTTGTCCTGGCCGATGAACTGGTACACGGTCGCATCGTCGGAGTTCCAGTACTTCTTCCACTCGTCGGGGTCTGCGCCCTTGCTCTCGAGATACGCTCTGGAAAATGAGATCGGCGCCCAAAGCGATTCCGGCCATACCCAGAAGGTCAGGTCCTTAAGGCCCTCCTTCTCGGGGAACGGAACGCCCCACTCGATGTTGCCGGAGAGACGGAACGGCACCAGTGTCTTGCCGGTGCGGTAGTTGATCTCCATGCCGTCCAAAACTTTGCGGGCGGCGTCGCGGTCATCGAGATTTCGGAAGACAAATGTGTACGAATTCTTGTTGTCGTCGAGCATTTCATGCGCCGGGAACTTCGCGCGAAGCGCGTCGAGGTCCTCGACAAATTTCTTCTGAACATAGATGTACGGAGGCTTTAAGAACTCCTCGATCGTGGTCAGCATGAATTTTCTGGCGTTGGAGTTTGCGCGCAGATCGTCCACGTACGCCTGCATCATCGGGATGCAGTCCTCGAGCTTATAGTACCAGTTGGTCACGTCCACGAGCTCGGGTGTGAGCCCCGACAGCGTGCTGTGCGGGTCGATGAGCTCGGTCGGCATGTACTGGTGGCCGAGGTCGCACTCGTCGGCGTAGGCCTTCTCGGACTGGCAGCCCTGGATGGGGCACCGGCCGATGACCTGGCGGCCGTTTAGGAGGCACTTGAACTTCGGGTCGTAAAACTGCGGGGAACTCAGTTTTTCGAGCGTTCCCTTCTCGTAGAGGCCCTCAAATACCTCCTTCGACACTTCCTTGTGGATCTCGCCGGCTCTTCCGAGTGCGGACGCCGCGAAGAGATTTAAGCTGATCTCGTAGCGGTCGAGTGTCTCCTTCTGCGCCTCATGGTTTTTGCGCACGTAATCCTCGATGGTTCCCTCGAAGGTACCGGCCTCTTTCGCCTTGCGGTAGCCCTCCAGGATCGGGGAGCCGTAGCAGTCGGTTCCCGAGACGAAGATTACATTGTCCGCGCCGATCCGGTCGCGGAGGAATCTGGCAAACGTGTCCGCATGCACAAACACGCCGCCGATATGTCCGAAATGAAGCTCCTTGTTTCCGTAAGGCATGCCCGCGGTCACGACCGCACGCTTGGGAAACTCCGGGCGCTTTCTGGGTTGTTTTTGATATTCCATAGTTCCGTCCCCGTCGGCAAATGCCAGCGTTTTATCTCTTTACTACCGTGATGGTCACGTCCTCACCGTTGATGTTCCAATCCTTCGTGTAGCCCTCGGTCGCCTCGAAGCGAAGCTCGTCGGCGAGAACGACACGGCAGAGGAACTCCTCATTTTTCGCGCATACGGAGGCAAGCTTCTCGTTGCCCACAAGCGCGACGGTGATGTGATCCATAACCTCGAAACCGGCTTCCTTGCGCATCGTCTGCACCTTGCTGATGACCTCGCGGACGTATCCCTCCTCGATGAGTTCGGGCGTCAGGCGCGTATCGATCACAACCGTGATGCCGCCGTCGCTGTCGGATACATAGCCTTCGGTCTGCTGCGACTCGATCAGCAGGTCTTCCTTTGCGATGCTCTCGCTCACGCCGTCAACGACAAGCGTGAGTGCACCGGTCGCATCCAGCTCCTTCATCGCGGCGCGTCCGTCGATGTTCGCCAACAGCTCGCGGACCGTGTTGATCTGCTTGCCGAAGCGCTTGCCGAGCGTCTTGAGCTGCGGCTTGAAGGAGTAGGACGTGAGCTCGCTCACATCGTTCGTGAAGGACAGCTTCTTGACGTTGAGCTCGTCCTCGATGATCTCCTGATAGAACTCGTTCAGCTCGCCGCGCTCGCTGCACACGAACATGTTGGCTACCGGCTGGCGCTGCTTGATGTTCGACGCGTTGCGGCACGCACGGCCGAGCACAACGACCTTGAGCACCTCGTCCATGTCGGCCTCGAGCTTCGTGTCGATCCAGGAAGCCTCAACCGTCGGGAAGTCGCAAAGGTGTACGCTCTCCGGCGCATTCTTGTCGATGCTGCAGACAAGGTTTCTGTAGATCGCCTCGCTCATGAACGGGATCATCGGAGCTGCGGTCTTGGCGATGGTGACAAGTGCGGTGTACAGCGTCATGTAGGCGTTGATCTTGTCCTGCTCCATGCCCTTCGCCCAGAAGCGCTCGCGGCCGCGGCGCACGTACCAGTTGCTCATCTCGTCAACGAACGAGTCGAGCGCGCGTGCAGCCTCGGGGATGCGATAGTTCCAGAGGTTGTCGTCGACGTCCTTCACCGTGGACATCAGGCGCGACAGAAGCCAGCGGTCCATGACCGGAAGCTTGTCGTAGTCGAGCGTGTATTTGGTCGCATCGAAGTTGTCGATGTTCGCGTACAATACGAAAAATGCATACGTGTTCCAAAGCGTTCCCATGAACTTGCGCTGGCCCTCGATGACGGCCTTGTCATGGAAGCGGTTCGGCAGCCACGGCGCGCTGTTGATGTAGAAGTACCAGCGGATTGCGTCGGCACCGAACGAAGCCAGAGCCTCGAACGGGTCGACCGCGTTGCCCTTAGACTTGCTCATCTTCTGACCGTTCTCGTCCTGAACATGGCCGAGCACGATGACGTTCTCATACGGCGCCTTGTTGAACAGAAGCGTCGACTCCGCCATCAGGGAGTGGAACCATCCGCGGGTCTGGTCAACGGCCTCGGAGATGAACTGGGCCGGGAACTGAGCCTCGAAGAGGTCCTTATTTTCAAACGGATAATGATGCTGTGCAAACGGCATCGCGCCGGAGTCGAACCAGCAGTCGATCACCTCGGGCACACGGTGCATCGTCTTGCCGCACTTCGGGCACGGGAACGTCACCGCGTCGATGTACGGGCGATGAAGCTCGACCTTCGCGTCGTCGGGGTTGCCCGAGAGCTTCGCAAGGTCGGCGCGGCTTCCGACGCACTCGCGGTGGCCGCACTCGCACTCCCAGATGTTGAGAGGCGTGCCCCAGTAACGGTTACGGCTGATTGCCCAGTCCTGAATGTTCTCGAGCCAGTTGCCGAAACGGCCCTTGCCGATGGACTCGGGGATCCAGTTAACCGTGTTGTTGTTGCGGATCAGATCGTCGCGCACGGCGGTCTCGCGGATGTACCACGACTCGCGTGCGTAGTAGATCAAAGGAGTGTCGCAGCGCCAGCAGTGAGGATACTCATGCTCGAACTTCGGAGCATCGAACAACAGCTTGCGTGCGGAGAGGTCCTTGATGACCTCGGGATCGGCGCTCACGGCGCCCTTCTCCATCTCGGCAGCGGTAGGCTTGCAGCGCATGCCCGCGAACGGCGTCACGTCGAGCATGACACCCTTCTCATTTACCATCTGCACGAGCGGAAGGTCATAGTTGCGTCCAACGTTGGCGTCGTCCTCACCGAATGCCGGTGCGATATGAACGATACCGGTACCGTCGGACATCGTAACGTAATCGTCACAGGTTACGTAAAATGCTTTCTTGCCCTGCTTCTTCGCCTCGTCGGCCGCGCACTGGTACAAAGGCTCGTACTCGCGGCGCTCAAGGTCGGTTCCCTTGAAGGTCTCAAGCACTTCGTACGCCGGAGCGCCGTCCTTGGCAAGAGGCGCCAAAACGGTGTCGGCAAGTGCTTCCGCGAGGTAGTAGGTATAGCCGTCTGCAGCCTTAACCTTGATGTAGGTGTCGCTCGGGTTCACGCAGAGAGCAACGTTCGAGGGAAGCGTCCACGGCGTGGTCGTCCATGCCAGGAAGTATGCGTCCTCGCCGACCGCCTTGAAGCGGACGACTGCCGAGCGCTCCTTCACGGTCTTGTAGCCCTGCGAAACCTCTGCCGAAGACAGCGGCGTTCCGCAGCGCGGGCAGTAGGGAACGATCTTGAAGCCCTTGTAGAGAAGGCCCTTGTCCCAGATCTGGCGAAGAGCCCACCACTCGGACTCGATGTAATCGTCATGATAGGTCACGTAAGGATTGTCCATATCGGCCCAGAAACCGACCGTGCCGGAGAAATCCTCCCACATGCCCTTGTATTTCCATACGGATTCCTTGCATTTGTCGATAAACGGCTCGAGACCGTACGCCTCGATCTGGTCCTTGCCGTTGATGCCTAAAAGCTTCTCGACCTCGATCTCGACCGGCAGACCGTGCGTATCCCAGCCGGCCTTGCGGGGCACCATATAGCCCTTCATGGTACGGTAGCGCGGGATCATGTCCTTGATGACACGCGTCAGCACATGGCCGATGTGCGGCTTGCCGTTTGCGGTCGGCGGTCCGTCGTAAAATGTGTAGGTCGGCCCCTTCTTGCGCGAGTCCATGCTCTTCTCGAAGATGTTGTTAGCCTTCCAGAACGCAAGGACCTGCTTTTCGCGGTCGACGAAATTCATACCGGCGTCTACTTTCTCATACATCGTTATGTCCTCCCTTTAAAACGTTAAAAGCCCCCATCCCGAAACGGGATGAGGACCTGAAAATTCTCATTTATACCACCCATTTGCGTACACTGCCGCGCAGTCTATACGTTGCCCGGTAACGGCGGGCTTCCGGTGCGGACTACTTTGGATTGCGGCTGCAGGGCTCGCGGCCTGCGGCATCTTCTGTTCGCCTGCACGACTCCGGAGGGATCTTCGCCTGTACTTCACAGCGCCGGGCTTTCACTCTCCCCGACTCGCTTTGGCCTTCCCTTACAGGGTACTGTCTCCGTCAACGTCTCTAGCTGTATGTACCACAATATAGCCCACTCCGTGCCTGTTGTCAAGAGACTTTTCACTCCCGGATTACATAATCGAAGAGATCGAAACACGTGTAGGGGCCGATGGTCTTCACAGCCTCGACGCTTTTCCTGCGGTCCTCGTCCGTGTTGAAGGACGGAATGGACGGCACGCGGATGCGCACATCGTCGCACCGCCCCGCCTCCGCAAGGATGCGCAGGTTGTTGTACACATTGTCGTTGTCGCGCCCCGTGTAAGCGCGGTAAATGTCCGGATTCATATCCTTGATGTCCACGATCCACGCGTCGACCGCGGGCATCGCCGTGCGCAAAAGCTCCTCGGGGACGTTTAAGCTCGTCTCCGCGTAGATGCGCCACGCTTTGGGCGCGACCTCGTCAAACTCGCGGATGAATTCCGCCTGCAAAAGCGACTCTCCGCCGCCGAACACGATTCCTCCGCCGGTCGAACGAAAATAAAGATCGTCGATGCGAACCATCGCCAACAGCTCCTGCGGCGTCACGGGCCGACTCGGAACATCCCCGCACAACAGCTTTTTGTTCAGGCAGTATTTGCAGTCAAGAGGACAGCCCTTCGAAGCGACGAGCGTCGTGACGCCGTCGCCGTCCGTCTCCATGCGAAGCCGGTCAAACATAATGAAGGGCATGGTTGTCATTGCATATTCCTCCGGGTAAATTTCTACTTCGTCTCATCTTCCGCCGCGGATGCGTCATCCAAAAAGCCCAGGTCGACTTCCTTCCCGGCGTCCCACGAAAGTCCACCCTCATCCTCGATGTCGGGAAGCGGGTCGCCCTCCAGTTCCGGAGGCATCGCAACGTCTCCGTCGAGCTGCCGATACTTCGGAAGCACTCCCTCGATTCGCCCTCCGCCGTTTCCTCCGTTCGCAAAATACTCGATGACCTGCGCCACATCCTCGATCGTGCATGCGGTCGTCGTCGCCATCAAGCCGGCCGCCACGCCCGCAACCGCAACGGCCTTGCCGAGGCGATGGCGAATCGAAAGCTCGCGCTCCAGAGCCCGAAGCTCCGCCTCGCATTTCGGGCAGGTTCCCTTGCACTCGCCCTTGTGCTCGCACTCCTCCACAACAAACGGGATATCGTTCTCATCCGCAATTCTCTTGCGAATCTGCTTTAAGATCTTGCATTTTTCCTTACCGCGCATACATTTTCCCCGGGCAAATCCTCCTGCGGACGCCCTCTCCTTTCCGGTTTCTGCCATAGATACGGCGCGGGAGGCGGGATTTATGGAAACTTTTTTTCGGAAAATAAAACGGGGGCTTTTGGAAGCCCCCGCAACTCACCTAATCACTCCGATGTTCCGCGCGTCATAAAATTGAAATACTCGCGTAACGACGTCTTGTATTCCTTGTACGGCGTCGGGATATCGCGGATGAGCGCGAGCGAGTTCATCGCCTCGGAATCGGCGGCGGACAGGCCATGCTGATGCTCCATCTTCTTCTCGAAGTTATCGAGCTTCGCGAGTTGTCCCTTAATATAGTTGATGCGCTGCAGCGCATGCGCACGCTTTTTCTCGAACGTCAGAATCCGATTTTTCTCGACAAATGCGGAAACGTGTCTTTTGTCGCTCAGCACAAAATAGTTCACAATGGAATTTAAGACCTTCAAAAAGAACTTTCCGGTGTAGAAAATCCAGAATATACCCAGCAGTCCAAACGCCACGGCGCTGATGATATTGGTACCGAAAGCAACGTACACGACAGGATACCCCGCGGTGTGGAACAGCCACGCAAAAATGTATCCGAGCATGTCCTGACATGCATTTTTCTTGTCGCGGTCAACCTGATCGTAATCCTTTCGCGCCGACTCCAGCCACACCTCAAGCTTGTTGCGCACCGCCTCCGCGCGCGAGAGATCGATCTGATAATGCGCGTCCAGATATTCGCGCTCCTCCTCCGTTATCTCACTCTCAAATGCCTGCTGACTCTCTTCCTCCTGCTTCTTCTGCGCGGCCGCAAGGGCCTCGTCCTCCTTTGCCAGAACAGCGTCCAGCTCATCGTAATCAATCATTTGTCTACCCCCGTAACAATCTGCGTGCATCTCCTCCGCATGCCCCACGCATGCATTCCTTTCCGAATAGTATAACGCATTTTCCCCTTTCTTTTCAAGGGAAAATTCACCCGATTCGCGAAGAATCCCTTTTTTGCTTGACATTTGCCGCAAAAGAGCGTATCATCTGCGCATAAGTATCGGCGATGAAGCGCAACAGTACACAGGAACCCCCGTCCCAGAGAGAGCCGCCAAGCTGCGAACGGCTTACGAAGAACCTGTCGAACCCGGCGCGGAGCTCTGCGGCGAACCGCAGCGTATCAGGCGTTAACGAACCAAAGTGAGCGGGCGTATGCCTGCTAATCAGGGTGGTACCACCGAAACTGTGTTAATCGGTCCCTCGACGAGCAATCGTTGAGGGACTTAATTTTTTTAAGGAGGATTGGAAAATGGCTGAGAATTTTGTTGAGTCCATCACCAACATGGAAGACGATTTCGCGCAATGGTACACGGACATCGTCAAGAAGGCAGAGCTTGTGGATTACACGGGCATCAAGGGGTGCATGGTCATCCGCCCGGCGGGCTACGCAATCTGGGAAAATATCCAGAGAGAGCTTGACCGCCGCTTCAAGGAGACCGGCGTGGAGAACTGCTATCTCCCGATGTTCATCCCCGAGAGCCTGTTGAATAAAGAGAAGGATCACGTGGAAGGTTTCGCACCCGAGGTTGCATGGGTGACCCAGGGCGGCGGCGAGACGCTGCAGGAGCGCATGTGCGTGCGTCCGACGTCCGAGACGCTGTTCTGCGATTTCTATTCGCACATTGTGCATTCGTACCGCGATCTTCCGAAGGTTTACAACCAGTGGTGCTCGGTAGTTCGCTGGGAAAAGACGACGAGACCGTTCCTCCGCTCGATGGAGTTTTTGTGGCAGGAGGGTCACACGATCCACGCGACCGCCGAGGAGGCGCAGGCGAGAACCGAGCAGATGCTCAACCTCTACGCTGACTTCTGCGAAGAATTTTTAGCGATTCCGATGGTGCGCGGCCGCAAGACCGACAAGGAGAAATTTGCCGGCGCAGAGGCGACGTACACGATCGAGGCTCTCATGCACGACGGCAAGGCGCTGCAGTCCGGCACGAGCCACAACTTCGGCGACGGCTTTGCACGCGCGTTCGGCATTCAGTACACGGACAAGGAAAATAAACTCGTCTACGCTCACCAGACCAGCTGGGGCATGACGACAAGAATGATCGGCGCCATCATCATGGTTCACGGCGACAACTCCGGTCTGGTGCTTCCTCCTTTGGTAGCACCGGTACAGGCGATGATCATTCCGATCCAGCAGAAGAAAGAGGGCGTGCTCGACGCCGCTTACGCGCTTCGCGACCGCCTGAAGGCAACGGTTCGCGTCAAGGTTGACGACACCGACAAGACGCCCGGCTTCAAGTTCGCCGAGCAGGAGATGCGCGGTATTCCGGTTCGTATCGAGATCGGTCCCAAGGACCTCGCGAACAACCAGGCCGTCCTCGTTCGCCGCGACACCCGCGAGAAGATCGTGGTTTCCCTCGACGAGATCGAGACGAAGCTTGCCGAGCTTCTCAAGACGATCCAGAGCGACATGCTCGAGCGTGCACGCGCTCACCGCGACGCTCACACCTACACCGCAACGACGATGGACGAGATGAAGGACATCGCGGACAACAAGCCCGGCTTCATCAAGGCAATGTGGTGCGGCGACCGCGCCTGCGAGGATTCCATCAAGGAGCAGGCCGGCGTGACGTCCCGCTGTATGCCTTTTAAGCAGGAGCACATCTCCGACACATGCGTATGCTGCGGCAAGAAGGCCAAGACCCTCGTTTACTGGGGCAAGGCGTATTAATAGGTTCACGATGGGGAGCGCGTAGGCGCTCCCCGATTGATTCGCAATAGTATTACTCTGAAACATCAAAATGCCCCGCGGAAAACCCGCGGGGCATTTTTCGAAAAACTTCTATCTGCTTATCGAACAGGGATCTCCGTACCGTTGATGCTGACACTCACAATCCTCTCGTACGGCACAAACTGCCATTCCTTGCTATCTTTTTCCGCGAATCCGGAGAGCAGCGTATAGAATGTCCTTATTACCATATGTCCGTTATGTCCGGTTCCATTGCCGGAATTATGAACCGGAACTCCGTTGTATTCGGAATAATACAGAACCGTTCCATCATCCAGCTTGATATAATCAAGTGTTACCGCATAAGCTTCTTGATCAGATTCCGCCTTGATCACCATCTCCGTCAGTGAGAACCTGATGTCCAATATGGTAACCCCATCCACCACGCGGTTAACCGGGATCACCTCGCTCTTGGAAGCGTAATTATTGTCCCACTCAAATACAACCTTATGATTCTCGGTATCCTTGACGGTAAGCTGCATTTTTGCATGCCCCAGATCGACATTCTCATCCATATACTCGATCACGTACCAATACCACTGTTTTCCGTCTTTGCAGAATCGTGAAACACCTTGCATGTATCCGGGATAGCTATGCTCATCGAGTACGTTGCCGGCTTCACCGGATATCTCCAGATGGCCTCCTGTTTCTCCGGTAATCCATCCGTCCGGTTTGTCCAACGCGTAGTCCGTACTGATCTCCGCATAAATGATATGTTTGTCGACGATGATATTTTCCACGGTAACCGTCATATCACCGACCTTTGCGGTAAGATCCTTTGTTATTACTGCCTTTTCCAGATCGTTCGAGGGATCTTTGATCCCGAGCATCTCCAGGAAACGGCTGTCTTTCAGCACCTTGGCACCTGCCACGAGCGTTCCTGCCAGCAACACCACAAGACACGCCGCAAGCAGCGCGGGCCGTAGGAATCTCCTCCGAGCTTTGTTCCCTTCCGCATTGCCGGACATGGTACCGTTGAGCTTTTCGTCCGTCTCTTCGACATATCGCAGATCAATATCGGACAATGCTTTGCTTAAATTCAATCCGTTCATACTCATCCTTCCTTTCTGTCGAGATGTTTTCTGAGTTTCTTCTTCAGGTTATACAGCTGGTTGCTGATATACTTCTCGCTCTTTCCCATTTTCCCCGCAATCTCTGTCACGGAATAAGAGAACCAGAAGCGCCCCAGGAATATCGTGCGTTTCTCCGCAGACAGTCCTGCGAGAAATGACTCCAATTGTAATCTCAGTTTCTCATTGTCATCGGGTTCTTCCCTGCGACTGTCGGGGATGCATTCTTCAAGCTCCTCGAAGGAACTGACTGTCACCCCGCCGCCTCTTTTCTTCGCCCTGCTGCTCCGAAGTCGTTCCAGCGCAGCGTTCCGAACACTTTGCAGGAGATACGCTTTCAGGTTGGAGGGCTTTGCCGCGGGAACAGCCTGCCATGCGTTCAGATACGTATCGTTCACGCATTCCTCTGCATCCTGTTCGTCCGGGAGGACATTTCGCGCGAGCCTTAGCATAACCGCCCCGTACTTCTTTGAAACAGCCTCCAAAGCGCTCTCCGAACCGTCACAGAACAACTCGATGATTTGATTGTCACTCAGAAAATCTTCTTTCAACACGTAACATCTCCTTATGGGCAAAATCACCGTGTCCTTCGATCAGGCATGAGCTCCGGAATCTCATCCCTAAAAGCAACCGGTTGATTGCTTTCACCTACTAAGATGCATTTTCACCGGGTGATTTCTTAAACGCAGGGAAAATACTTCTGCTGTTTCGAGAGGAAACTAAAAAACCGCCGCCCCGGGGGGCGGCGGAAGAATCGTCCGTTCAAGCAAGGATTACAACAAATTCTCGTCATACACGGCTCTCGCGCCGCCGATGAACTTCGGGCGCACGCGCGCCGCCAAAACGGTTGCCTCGCCGATGCGGTTGTTCGCAAGCCGAAGCGGAACCGCCACCTTCTTAAGGTGCATGCCAATCAGCGTGAAACCGATGTCGATACCGCCGTCCGCACGAATCTCCTCGACCGCGACCGGATCCGAAAAATGGTGATACGCCTGCGTTGCAAACGAACCGCCGGCCTTCGGCTGCGGCACAACATTGACAATATCTGCGCCGGGTACCGCCGCGCGCTCGATGATGATCGCACGGTTTAAATGCTCGCAGCACTGTGCCGCAAGGTACACTCCGTGCGCCTTCGCAACATTCCAGATTGCCTCGAAGACAACCTTCGCCACCTCGGGCTGCGAGTCGGTGCCGATCTTCGAGCCGACGATCTCGCTCGTCGAGCAGCCGACCACGGCGATGTTGCCCTTCACAAGCTTCGCGCGCTCGATCAATTCCTCCATGACGGCCATCGCCTGCGCGGTGAGCTCCGCCCGGTATTCTTCGTTCAAAACATCCTCTGTCATTGTACAGCCTTCTTTCCTGTTATCTTTATTGTATCTTATCTTTCGTCAATCACGGCCGCGACGTAGGCATAGCCGTCGTCCGCCGCTCTCTGCGCGATCTCCAGGCCTTCCGTGACGGTAAATGCATTGCCGTCGACCGCAATCTTCACCGGCTCGGGATACACATAACCGTGCTCGAAAGATACTTCCTTGTCGGACACGATTCCGAGCCGTTTCGGCGACACGAGCATGCGCCCGGTCTTGCCGTAGCCGTCCCACGTATGACACGCTCTGGCCTCGCCGATCAGCGCCTCCGCGATGCGCGAGGGCGGCAGGAAACTCGAGTCCAGCACGAGATTGTAGTTGTTGAAATCAAAATAGTGGATGCCGTAGAGCTCGTTGTAGCGGGCGTCCTCATTGGCCGCACGGGCCGCCAGCTGCTCCGCCGCGTCCGCCTCGCTTTGGTAGCTCTCCACCTCGCCGCGGCTTGCGTCCGCATACACGCGCCTTGCTGCCTCCGCCAGGTCAACCGAGAGGAAGACTTTGAAGGACTTCTCCACAAAATGCCACGCCAGGCGCGAATCGAACAGAATGGATTTGTCAGGATTTTCCCGGCTGATCTGCGCCGTGCGGTCGTCGATCATGTGATCGTACTTGTGGTCCTTCGTCATCAACTCGTTCATTTCCAGAACCGAAATGCCCATCTCATCCGCGATCGAGCGGATGACCTTGCCGGTCGAGTAGATCTCAAAGCCGTACTGCTGCTCCATGATCCGACATACGGTCGATTTGCCGCTTCCAAGATTGCCCGTCAGTGTGATATGCATAGCATCCTCCGTTTGTGCGAAGTTTTTGATTAACCAGTATAATAGCACGAATGCGTCTCAGATGCAACGTGTCGCTGCACCCGGGACGCAGATTCCTGTTTTCTCATTTTCCGAAATTCTCCGTTGTCCCTTCGAACGGCGATCGGTGTCACGCCGGTCAGTTCTGCAGGATCACGGAGATTCCCGGGATCAGCTGTTTCTTGCGCGATACCAGCCTCGGCACTTCGCAGACATTGTCCTCGGCTTTCACGCCGAAGGCCTCCTCGAGCACGTCCTTCGCGCCGTCGCCCGCAAACAGCACGCGCGACGACTCCTTTGTGATGTTCGTCAGCATGAAGAACAGCATGTTGATGCCGCTTTTGGAAGACATTTCCATGAGGAACGGCTTCAGGCGCTCCTCGATGCCCGCAAGCTCGTCCGCGCTCATCGAATTGATCTGACCGACGCCGAGCGTGATCGCGCCGATTTTGAATTTTTTGTAATCCTGATAGAAGATTTCCTCCGGCGAGCGCTCCGCGAGATGACTTCCCGCGGCGAACATTCCTGCCGCCAGCTCCTCCATATCGACCTCGGCCATCCCCGCCAGCGCCTCCGCGGCCCTGCGGTCGACGTCCGTGCACGTGGGCGAGTGGAACGCCAGCGTGTCCGAGAGGATCGCCGAGCACAGAAGGCCCGCGATCTCCTTCGGGATTTCTGCATTTTGCTCACAGTACATCAGATAGACGAGCGTGGCCGTACATCCGAGCGGCTCATTCCGAAAATACACCGGCTGGAACGTGTACATGCCGCCGATCCGATGGTGATCGATGATCTCCAGAATGTCGGCCTCCTCAACGCCGTCCACCGCCTGACCGGGCTCGTTGTGATCCACTAAAATCACCTGCTTGCGGCTCATATCCATCAGGTTGCGGCGCGAGATCGTGCCGCGGTAGATTCCCCGGTGATCCAGAATCGGAAAATCCCGATTCCTCCTCTTGGCCATGACATCGCGAATGCTGTCGATGTAATCGTCCGTCCGGAATGTGACCAGATTGTCCGTTGTCATGAAATAGCCGATCGGCATGGAAAGATCGATCAGACGCGCCACGGTAAATGCATCATGCGGCGAACTGATGATGATACATCCGTGCTCCTCCGCGAGTCTGCGGATCGTGACCGAAACTTTTGCGCCCTCACACACGACGAGGCAGGCCGCGCCCATCTCGATTGCGCAGAGCTGCGACTCGTAGCGGTTGCCGAGGATCACGAGATCGCCGGGCTTGATGTAATCCTCCATCAGATCCGGGTTGGCTGCTGCGATCAGCACCTTGCCCTGCGTGTACCGAAGCCCTTCGATGTCGCCCTCGACCAGCGTGCCGTCGAGCGTATCGAGGATATTTGCATACGGCGTCGCCGCCGCAGAGAGAATTCCCGAGTCCGAGAGCTCCATCGCCGCCTTGGCTATGTCGCTGATCGTGATCAGGCCGTCCAGGTGCCCCTCCGCGTCCGTGATACACAGCGTGACAACATGGCTCTCCTGCATCATCAACCACGCGCGCTTTAAGGACATATCGCGGTCCACGCCCTTGGTCTCGCGGATATCGATATCCTTCACCTGCGTGCCGACATACTCGATGTAATCCGGCGCCGCAACCCCGAACCGCTTCAGAACATACGCCGTTTCCGCGTTGATCTCACCGCAGCATCTGGGCACGTGCTTCTTGCCCGTCCTCTTCTCCTTCAGCCACGCATACGCGATGGCCGAACAGATGGAGTCCGTGTCCGGATTCTTGTGTCCGATCACCAGTACTTTCTTCTCATGCGTCGTCATAGAGTCTCTCCTCATATCTCGCATTGTCCATCCGCATCAATGTCTCTTGCGAAGGATCACTGTCACCGCGACGCCAATCAGCAAAGCCGCCAGTGCCGCGCCTCCGATCACATATTTTTTGAAGCCGTCGCCTTCCGGTGCTGACTCAACCGTTGTCTCCGCTTCGGTCCCGACCGCGATTTCTCCCGGAATCACATTTGTCCCCGAGTCATCCGGCGCCGCATTCTTCTCCTCTGTCCACTTTGCATAAACCGTTGTTTCTGCCACTATCGGTTTCTCAAAGTCATACGTATGAATCAAATCTTCATCCGCGTACCAGCCCTCAAACGTATATCCCTCTCTTTCGGGATCCGCAGGTCTTTCTATCAGCTTCCCGTACTCTACCGTAAGTATCGCCACGGCAGATCCTCCGTTTGATTCAAAATGCACGGCGTACTTATTCTTGATCCGGCGAAACATTGCGGTGTATGTTGCTGGTCCGGTGACCTTAGCGGGTTCCCTGTCCCAACCGATGAACTCGTAGGTATACTCCGCTGTTGCTTTCATAACAGGATCTGCATGTTTCGGAATACTGCCTTCTTCCACCTCTGTGACATCAATCTTAGTGCCGTCCTCATATTTCCAGGTGATTTTGTACATTCTCAATACGGGCGCGTCTTCGTTATGCGGTTCCGTTTTCTCTGCTTCCCGGCTCTCATTGGCTGCCTCCTGTTCGGCTGAACTTCTGTTTTCGTTGTCATTCTCCCCCGCAACCTCATCGCGCTCCGCACTGTCATTCCCTGTGTTTCCTTCTTCCGATGCTTCAACATCTGTGTCAGCCTTCGCTTTTCTCGCCGTCCACGGCAGCGTTACAGCCGCCAGTGTAATGCACAGCACCAATACGAGAATTCTCTTCCCCGGATTCTTCATTTCCTTTTCCTCCACAAATCATTCGTTGTTGTCTCTTTCAAACTGTCCTGTTGGGCAGTATACCATATTTTACAGGCTCCGTCCACAATGAACGAGCCGGTGCGGATCATCTCGCTTAGCGCGCAAATGAAACCGGCCGGAGTATTTCTTTGCTCCGGCCGGACTGCTTATCTTATCTTGTTACAGGCTTTCGGTTCCGGCAGTGCCTGCTGCTGCCGTAAGGTAGAACACTTATGTCTGTGTTGGTCCGTACCTTCCTTTCGTAATTATCGTTTTGAGGTAGATCTCTTAAGTCTCCTTGGGACCGTACCTTCCTTTCGTTAATATCGTTTTGAGGTCGTTCTCCTTATGTGTCCTTGGGACCGTACCTTCCTTTCGTTAATATCGTTTCGGGTAGATCTCTTACGTTTCCTTGGGACCGTACCTTCCTTTCGTTAATATCGTTTTGGGTAGGTCTTCTGACTATTTCATCGGACTGTACCAGCCTTTCGTAATAATTCGTTCAGGCAACATCTATACAAAAGCCGTTTCGGCTGTCTGTCAAATCGTGCGTCCCGTTCCTCCGTCCTTCAAATAAATTCTGCG
>JAFZWG010000033.1 GCA_017617395.1 Lachnospiraceae bacterium | reverse complement strand
TTGGAAACCATCTCGCCGCAGACCGGTATCGGGGAAATCACGTTCCTGATCAGCGAGGTGCAGGGAACGGATCCGACGGTGATGTATATGACCAAACCGGTTGAGGCGAAGGTTCAGATCGCGCTGACGGAGAGCGGCGAAGTGCTTGTGGCGATGCCCGGGCAGACGCTGAAACCCGGGAAAGAAGACTGCATGGCCTGCGGCGGAGACGGTATAGGAGGGATTGCGGCGGTTGTTATGGACGCATTTAGCAGGTCGGTCACCCAGATTATCATGCTGAGCGACTGCCTGGACGGGGAGATTATGAAATCCTGTCCGAACTGCCACGGAACAGGTCTCGACCCGGCCGGCACGGGAGATCCGTGCGGCACCTGCAAAGGAGCCGGCTTTACATTCAACCCGTGTGCGCATCCCAACCAGACCGGGGAGACCTGTCCGGACTGCCTCGGGAGTCTGAGCGCTCCTGCGATACACCGGGACGGCATGGTCATCGGACCAATCAGTCCAGATTTCACGCTTCACTATTTGTCCGAGATGATGGGTGTGCCCGAGGATCAATGCCCGTCCCGCATAACTTGCGGCGTATATGCCGGATATGCTTTCACGGAGGAGGAATGGGCATTCATACAGGAGAATCCATCCGCCCTGTACGATTCCAAATACTCTCACCGGATCGTCGCGATTTATCCGGCGAATACCGACGATACCTGCGGAGTCTGTGGAGGAACCGGAAAGATGGACGGAGAACTGGTGGTCGACGGCGAAGCGGAGCCGGTGCAGCTGGTCAATTACCTGAAGCCGGGAGTGTCGATTACCGCGACGAAGACGTTTGAAGGCAAGCCGGTGACGGAGAAGTATTCGTTCGGACTGTATGTGAGTGATGAGAACGGATACACGACGAGACTGATCGAGACGGTGGAGAATGCGGAGGATGGTTTGATTGCATTTTCCGACCAGCTGCTGGATCCGAACGCTAAGGAGCCGTACTACTTCGTAGTTCGCGAGCTTCCCGGCGAGGACGCTACCGTCGAGTATGACAGCCACGAAGTGATGTACGTCGTCACATTCACGGAAAATGAAGACGGTCTCTTTACCCCGGACATCAAGACCATCGGTGATACGGAGTTCCGAAACGGTTATAAGGACGGTTCGCTTGCAATCGAGATCACCATGGACGGACCGGTTCCGGAGGGAGATCAGCCGGTATTCCCGGTGGAGATCGTGATTAAGGACCGCGACGGCAAGCCGATGGCAAATGCTTCCTTCGTTGTCACGGAGGAGATGAAGAAGCGTGCGCTTCGCGCCGCCGGCAGCGGCAATGTGCTGACCACGGACAGCGAGGGACGCGCCACGCTGGAAGTGCCGGGCGGCAAGACGTTGATCGTGTCCGGTCTTCCGCACGGAGCAGCATTTGAAGTTTCGCAGGTGAGCGGCAGCATGCCGGAAGGCTTTGCGCAGTCCTCTGCGGAGGGGACGAAGGGTACCGTCACGGGCGGTTCGCAGAGCCGGACGACATTCGGCAACACGTACACCGCACCGGAGGTTAAGCCTTCACCCGAGGCAGAGCCTTCGCCTTCGCCGGAAGCAGAGCCTTCGCCTTCGCCCGAGGCTGAACCGTCACCTTCGCCGGAAGCCGAACCGTCACCGACGGTTGCACCTTCGGTTTCGCCGAGTGTGGCGCCTTCGGTAACACCGATTCCTTCTACGACGCCGGACGGTCCGGTCGATTCGCCGAAGACGGCGGATACACTGCCTTACATTTTCCTCGGTTTGCTGCTGGCAATCTGCCTCGGCGCCGGAATTGCCCTGCGCGTAACGGAACTTCGCAAGGAGCGTTAAATGTCGCCTGCAAGGCGACCACGCGGTCCCGAAAGTTTGATATAGTTGCCTCAGAAAGAAAAAACAAAGCCGCAGCGCGGCGGAAAGAGAGGCAACAATATGAAGAAGGGTTTGACGGAAATCATTTATATTCTTGACAGAAGCGGTTCGATGGGTGGCCTGGAGGCCGACACGATCGGCGGCTACAATTCGCTGCTCGCGAAGCAGAAGAAAGAGGAGGGCGAGGCGCTCTTCTCGACGGTTCTCTTCGACGACCGGATCGATGTGCTGCACGATCGCAAGCCCATCGGCGAGATTGCTCCGATCACGGAGAAAGAATACTTCGTGCGCGGCTGCACGGCGCTTCTGGATGCGGTCGGCGGTGCGATCCACCACATCCGCAACGTGCACAAATACATCCGCGAGGAGGACGTGCCCGAGAAGACCTTGTTCATCATCACGACCGACGGCATGGAAAATGCAAGCAAAGAGTACGATTATGCGAAGGTCAAGAAGATGGTCGAGCAGCAGAAGGAAGCCGGCTGGGAGTTCATCTTCCTCGGCGCCAACATCGACGCGGTCGAGGTGGCCGGACGCTTCGGCGTCTCCGCCAGCCGTGCGGTGCGCTACGAGTGCGATGACCGCGGCACGAAGCTGAACTTCAGCGTCATGTCCAAGCTTGTCAGCAAGGCGCGCGCCTGCGGCTCCGCGAAGGAGATGAACGCGGCGTTCGACTGCGACGAGGCTCTGGCCGAGATCCGCGAGGACTACGCAAAGCGCGGAAAGAAATAGTTGTACATTTTCCGCAAAACATGCTATACTGCCAATAAGGGCAAAGGAGTCTGCAACACGACTTCTTTGCCCTTTTTTCGTTGGTTTGGATGATGCTTTCGGAGGGGTATGTATGGCTGCTTTTGACAGAATTTTATCGGGAATTCCGCAGATGGACGAGCGCTTTGACAACATCCGGCTCGGCGACAATGTCGTCTGGAGAGTCGACAAGCTCGATGACTTCAAGCTGTTCGTGGAGCCGTACGTGGAGCAGGCGATCCGCGACGGCCGCAACCTAATCTACATCCGGTTCGCCTCGCACGAGACGTTCTTCACGGAGCGCGAGGGCCTAAAGATCGTCAACGTCGAGCTTTCGCACCGCTTTGAGACGTTCACCGTGGACATCCACGAGATCATCCGGCGGGAGGGTGTGGATGCATTTTACGTGTTCGACTGCCTGTCGGAGCTGCAGACGGCGTGGGCGACGGACCTGATGATGGGCAACTTCTTCCAGGTGACGTGCCCGTACCTCTTTCAGCTGGACACGGTTGCATTTTTCCCGCTGATCCGCGGCAAGCACTCCTTCAAGGCGATCGCGAAGATCCGCGACACGACGCAGCTCTTTTTGGACGTCTACTCGGACAACGCGAACATCTACGTGCGCCCGGACAAGGTCTGGAACCGCTACTCCGAGACGATGTTCCTGCCGCACCGCTACGAGCCTTCGACGGGCACGTTCGCGCCGATTCTGGACGGCGTGGTCGCGAGCCATTTCTACCAATTGCTCGAGCACAACACCGCCTCCGCGGACCGCGGCAACAAGGACAGCTGGGACCGCTTCTTCGACATGACCGAGGCGATGCACGAGGGCGGCATGGATGTGACCGAGCAATGCAACCGCATGTGCAACATCATGATGACGCGCGACGAGAGGCTCCGCGTCATGATCAAGGAGAATTTTACGGCGGAGGACTACTTAAACGTTAAAAAACGTATGCTCGGAACCGGCATGATCGGCGGCAAGGCGACCGGCATGCTCCTCGCGCGGAAAATAGTCGAAAACCGCCGCCCCGACATCTTCGCGAACTTCGAGCCGCACGACTCATTCTTCATCGGTTCGGACGTCTTCTACACGTTCATCGTGGAAAATCATTTCTGGGACATCCGGGTGCGCCAGCGGAGCAAGGAGGAGTATTTTTCGCTGGCGGACGAGTTCGCTGCGCGCCTTCGTGCCGGGAGGTTCTCGCGTGACATGGAGGAAGAGTTCGTTAAGCTTTTGGAGTACTACGGGCAGGACCCGATCATCGTCCGCTCGAGCTCGATTCTGGAGGACGGTTTCGGCAACGCCTTCGCCGGCAAATACGAGTCCGTCTTCTGCCCGAACGTCGGCGACATGGAGCGCCGCCTGCAGGAGTTCGAGGACGCGGTCCGCACCGTCTATGCGAGCACGATGAGCAAGTCGGCGCTCGACTATAGAAGCCGTCGCGGCCTGCAGGCGAGAGACGAGCAGATGGCCCTTTTGGTGCAGCGCGTCTCCGGCTCGTATTACGGCGATTACTACATGCCGTGCGCTGCCGGCGTCGGCTATTCCTACAGCCCGTACCGCTTCCTTGAGACGCTCGACCCCGCAGCGGGCATGCTTCGCCTCGTCATGGGCCTCGGAACGTCCGCCGTGGACCGCACGGAGGGCTCGTACCCGCGCCTCGTAAGCCTCGACCAGCCCCGCGCCACGGTGGCGCGCGACAGCGCCGAGCGCCACCAGTTCTCGCAGCGTAAACTTGAGCTCATAAACCGAAGCGTCGGCCGGCTCGAGCAGGTCTCTTTGGACGTCATTGAGCCGTACATGCCGTATTTTCTGAAGCGCCTTTTGCTCGAACACGACTTCGACGCGGAGCGGGCGTTCCGCGAGCGCGGCCAGAACCGTAACATCGAGTTCATCTCATGCCAGGGAATCGTCGAAAAGGACGTCATCATGCAGCAGATGCGCGACATCCTTGCGACGATCCAGAGCGTCTACCAATATCCGGTCGACACCGAATTCACGATCAACCTCTCGGAAAACGGAGACTATGTCATCAACATTCTCCAGTGTCGCCCGCTTCAGGTGTTCCACGACTCCGAGGACGCGACGATGCCTGTCTCCGTCGACCCGGATTCGGTTTTGTTCGAGTGCAAAAACTCCGCGATGGGCCTGTCCCGCACGGACACGATCGACCTCATCGTCTACGTGGATCCGGTCCGCTATTATAACATGCCCTACCGCGACAAATACCGCGTCGCCCGCGCCATCGGTACCGTCAACTGGTCCATGCGCGGCCGCGATAAGAAGATGCTTCTGATGGTGCCCGGCCGGATTGGAACGACCTCGCCGGAACTCGGCGTGCCGACCGCGTTTGCCGACATCAGCGAGTTCGACGCCATCTGCGAAGTCTCGAACTCCAAGGCCGGCTACAACCCCGAGCTGTCCTACGGAAGCCACTTCTTCCAGGATCTCGTGGAGTCGGGCATCCTCTACAACGCCATCTTTGAAAACGAAAAGACCGTCGCGTTCCACCCCGAGCGCATCACGGGCCATGACATCTTCCGTGAGCTGGTGAAGGACGGCGACGGCCTCGAAGAGATCGTCCATGTCTACGACGTGTCCGACCAACGCGTGTGCCTGTGCAATGACATGAAGACGGAGCATATCCTGTGCTTTCGGCAGGGGGAGTGAGGGGGATTAGGATACATCTACAAAAGCATCAAAACTGAAAATGAGAAAACTTGACTCATCGAATAGCCTTTGGAAACAGAAAAAACTCAGGATTTCTTAATACTATACGATTCAGGGAACTATCTATGTATTCCCGGGAGATGAGTAGTTGAACAGTAATTGAACAGTAATTGAACAGAGATGGCAGGGCTGTCGCACCGTTTGTCGGTGCGCAGCCCTTATTTTTTTGTTATGAAGTTTTAATGCAATTCTAATGTTGCGTAAAGTACCGTTTAAGAATGCCGCGGTATACTTGCGAATGTCAGATGAACGAAGAAACAAACGAACGAGAGAAAAAGGAGGTATTGCGAAACCGCTTCGCGCTTTCGCAATTGCCCGCCTGCGCTGCGTAATCCTCGCGCAGTCGACCTCCTTTTGCTCACTAGCGTTCCAAAAAGGAGGTATTGCGAAATCGCTTCGCGCTTTCGCAATTGCCCGCCTGCACAAGTGCAGTCGACCTCCTTTTTGTTCACTATCGTTCCAAAAAGGAGGTTGCAAACAGTGGGTATCTTGCTACGGTATATCCGGAAAAACATGATGGAGAAGAAGAGCAGGTTGATTCTGGTCGTGCTCTCCGTCGCAATCAGCGCAGGGCTTTTGGTTACCTGCATGGGGCTGATGAACACAATCTCGGACAGCTTCACGGAGCCCGGGAGAAAGGCAGCGGAGGGACGCGATGTCGCCCTGAGCGCTGTGGACGGTTTTTGGTTTACGGAGGATGATTTTGACGGCGACGGCTTGACGCAGTTGATGGGGGAGATCGCCGGAACCGGAGTCATCTCGAAAGATGAAAAATTAACGTATGTATCCCTGCACGGTCGGAAGAGCTTCGACACAAAGATGGTGAGCGGAAAGTTTGAGAATGCAAACGAAGCCACCTGTGTGATCTCGGAGCGGACCGCAAAGGACAATAACCTGCGCGTAGGCGATACGCTGGCGATGAATGTCTACGGTATTCCGGTGGAATTCAAGGTGAGCGGTATCGCGGTTACGGACGGACTGCTGTACACGGACACGAAGGAAAATTACAGCATTGTGGTTCCGTACGAGTGGATGAATGAGCAGACCGGCGCGAACGGCGCGTACAATGCAATGTACGCCAAGGTCGTTTCCGCGAAGGCCGGAAAGGACGCCACCGACACCGAGATCAAGGATGCGGTGAATGAATTTAACGAGAAGAACGCCGAGGTCAAGGCGTCCATCATGAACACGGTGGCGGTCTTCGGAGATCTCTCCTCGCTGTACATGTCGGTCGGCTGCATGCTCGCGATCGTTGTGATCGTAAGCGCGTTGATCATCAGCGGTGTGTTCAAACTGATCATCACGGAACGCCTTCCGGTGTTCGGAACGTTCCTAAGCCAGGGCGCAACAAAGGGTCAGGTGAAGCGCATCGTGCTCCTCGAGAGCGTTGTGTACGCGCTGATCGCAGGCGTTGTCGGATGCGTCATCGGCGAGGGTGTGCTCTACGCGGTCAGCCGCTACGTGTCGCCGCTGAAGGACTACGGAATTTATCTTCCGTTCTCGATTGACTGGGCATGCATCGCGTTCGGAATGGCATTTGCCGTACTGATGTCGCTGGTATCGGCGTGGAAGCCGGTCAGCAAGATCGGCAAGCTGGAGACGAAGGATGTCATCTTAAACCGCGTCGAGCACACTCACAAGAAGCATGTTGTGAAGGCGGTTGTCGGAGCGCTTCTATTGATCGGTGCGGGCGTAGCGAGCATGTTTACGCACAAAGATTACACGCCCATAAGCATCCTGGAGACGTCGGCTTCGTATGTGGGCATCATCCTGGTGACACCGGCGCTTGTAAAGGGCCTCATGAACGTCCTCTGCAAGATGTTCCGCGGCAACACCACGATGTGGCTTGCCTGCAACAACATCCGCACCTCGAAGCTTCTCACGAGCAACATCGTGCTGCTGATCATTTCCTTAAACGGCATCCTGTGCTGCGCATCGACCGGTGTCACCATGACGAAGGTGGTCGTTGAGGCCTACGAGGAGATGGAGTATGACTTCGACATCTCGAACATTCTGCCGTCGAGCACGGAGCAGAATACGACCGAACAGATCATCGCGGAGCTCTCGAAAAATGAGCATGTTGACGCGACAAGCATCAACCCGCAGTCCTACTACATCGGCAAGAACGACGATAAGGACCTCATGATCATGGGCGTTCAGGCGGAGGCCTTCGGCGACTATAACAAGTACATGCACTTAAAGGAAGACCCTTACCGCAAGGATTATGAGGATTTTACGAACTCTCCGGACTCGATTCTGATGACGACGGCGCTCGCGAGAGACTGGAAGCTCGCGAAGGACGACAACATCACGGTGGAGCTGAACGGTATCAAGCACACCTTCCGGATCGCGGCGGTTGCGGACGCCAAGCTCTTAAACGGAGGCAAATTCATTATCGTCAAGTGGGATGAGATGAAGAGCATCTTCCACTGCGCCGACGCCGGCAGCATTGCCTTCAACGTCATCGGAGATGCGAAGGCCGCGGAAGAGTCCTTCAAGGCGATGGTCGCAAGCTACGGCGCGACGTATCAGGACCGCGACACGCAGATGCAGGCCAATGTCGATCAGAATGCGATGATCGTCGATCTGATCTCGATCTTCTCCTACATCGCCATCGCGATCTCGGCGATCGGCATCTTCAACAACATCGTAATTTGCTTCCACCAGCGCCGCAAGGAGTTTGCAGTCATGGCTTCGGTGGGAATGAACCCCGGTGCGAGAAAGCGCCTGATCTTAACGGAGAGCATGCTTTGTGTGGCCATCGCGGTCGCCATCGCGATTCCGTTCTCGCTCCTTGTGAACCGGCTTGTCACCGGAATGCTGTACTACCTGGGCGTACCGTTTGACATCCTCTTCGACTGGAAGAGCCTGCCGATGTTCCTTACGGCATTTGCCGTCATCGTATTCCTGGCGTCGCTCTCTACGATGCGCAAGAGCAGGAAGCTGAGCGTTGCTGCGGAACTGAAGTACGAGTAATTGCGAAACAATATCAATTCATCATAAAAACATTTTCGGAGGAAAATTCAATGAGTGCTATCGCTATCAAGGATCTTAACAAATCGTTCGTAAACGGCAAGGAGATTGCCCATGTTTTGAAGAATATCAATCTTACGGTGGAGGACGGCGAGTTTGTCTCCATCATGGGCCCGTCGGGCTGCGGCAAATCCACCC
>JAFZWG010000032.1 GCA_017617395.1 Lachnospiraceae bacterium | reverse complement strand
GAGTGGAAGCACGGAAACGTGTGGAGCGGACCGATACTAATCGATCGAGGGCTTGACCTTAATTGTTACGAGAACGGTATGAATTTGTGAAAGGGCAGCCTTTCAGGCGAGGAAAGAGACGGAAGAGTCTCTTTTTCGCATATATGATCCTCGATAGCTCAGTCGGTAGAGCATCCGGCTGTTAACCGGAGTGTCGTAGGTTCGAGTCCTACTCGGGGAGTAGTGGTCGCAGGGAAACCGGCGGTCACGGCTGTAGAGCGATTACAGCCATATTCGGCGACATAGCCAAGTGGTAAGGCACCGGTCTGCAACACCGTTATCCACCGGTTCAAATCCGGTTGTCGCCTCGTTGATTAGCCCGCAAGAATTTACTTGCGGGCTATATTATTTTGTGGTATTATATGGTAAAACACATTTACGCGAACGTCAGAGGCGGAGCATAAGGAAGAATTGTGTCGCAGCTTGCGAATACAGCGTGTTTTCGGGGGATACAAAAATGAAAATGAATCGAAAGAGGGTACTTATTGCGATTGCCGGGCTGTGTGTTGTCACTGCCGCGGCATTGATTTTGAAGGCGACGGTGTTTCGCGGTAAAGGTTCGTCGAAGGCGCCGCTGATCGGACCGACGCCGACCATTCCGGCGGAGATTCCGCAGGGAAGCGTTCTGGTCTGGCAGAAGGTGGCGACGTACGAGAGAACCGTCACGGGGAAGAGGACGTTGACGGAGCGGTACGAGTACGACGAGTTCGGTCGGTGCGTTAGGAAGGAACAGTATGACAGCAACGGCAAGCTTGACTCGTTGACGGAAGTAAGCTACGAGAGCGATTCGGAAGGATTTTCCTTCGTTTCGAAAGTGACGGAGCACGACCTGTCCGAGGGTGATAAGAAAACGGTTCGGATGCGCTCCGGCGACGGCACAGTATACCTTTGCTACTGGGATTATCCGGAGGGGAGAACCGAGTGCGTAAAAACGATTGAGCAGTTTCGGTTTGAGTCGCTTCCCGGGGGCGGGCGCGAGCATAATGATTTTATCGTAAAGCGTGTTTCTTTCAGCTACAGTAAAACAGGGAAGCCGTACCGTATGGAGTGGACGCAATATGATGCGAAAACCTTGACAGAGTACGATTACGACGCCTGGATTTCGCAGGAGGACCTCGAAAAGTACGGTGACTCCTGGACGGAACTGATCGGCAGGGTGAGCGCCGATCTCGTGCGCGTGCGCGAGAATAACGAAGAGGGAGAAGCCATCTGCAGCTACACGGTGGACCGCACAACCGGTGAGTATAAGCCGGAATTCCGGCGCGAGTATCACGACGACGGAATGACCGTGCGGAATTATGATGAGAGAACAGGGGTCGTGGTTTCCGAGCGGGATTATGACAAGCAGGGGAGGAGTCTCCTGACGAAGCGTTACGACAGAGAAGGAACGCTGATCGAAGTGATGCAGTTCCGGTACGAGGAAACGGCAGGCGGCGGAACTCTTGCGACGATAGACTATCTTGACGGCGAAGGGAACCTTACGTACCGCAACACGGTGGAGCGGGACGCGGAGGATCGGGTCGTCCGGCGGACGCAGCTCGAAGACGGTGTCGAGATGGTCTGGTATGAAGCGAAGCGCGACGATCAGGGGCGTGTGGTGGCAGCATTTTCCGATGTTTACGATCCGGTGACGACGCAATTTGAGTACGATGAGTATGGCAACTGCGTGAAGAAGATTCGGAAAAACGAGGCAGAGACGACGGAGACGGAGTGGGTGTATTATCCGGTGGTTCTCGAGGCAGGGAAGGCCGAATTGGCCGGGAAGTACTACAGCCCGGTGGAAACGGAGCCGTAAAACATGCAAAAAGGGGCACATTTTCCGCAAAAATGCGCGGAAAATGGTACAGAAGGGTGATATACAACCCGGTTGCAGACGGCTATAATATCGGAGTAACGGCACAGACGATGGTCACGTCGGTGAATCCGGGAAAGGAACGGTGGTGCGAGTGGACAACCCTACGAAGGTGGTTGTGGTAGATGATCAGAACATCTCCCGCGGCTTCTTTGAAATGTATGTGCGCGCAGCTACCCGTTACGAATTGATTGCAGGGCTTCGAACAGCGCGTGAAGCCCTGAAATATGTGGATGACCATGCAGTGGAACTGCTGATCCTGGATGTCATGATGCAGGACGGAATCGACGGGCTGAGCGCCGCCGAGGAAATCAAACGCAAGCATCCCGAGATCAAGATCATCCTTACAACCTCTGCGTCGGAGACCAGTTGGGAGGAAAAAGCGAGGGACATCGGCATCGAAAGCTTCTGGTATAAGGAGTATGACGAGCACAGCCTGCTCGAAATCATGGATCGCACGATGGAGGGCGAATCGGTCTATCCGGGTGATTCGCCCAGGGTGCCCTTCGGAAAAGCCACGAGAGCGGACCTTACGGACCGCGAGATTGAAGTACTGCGGGAGCTCACAGGCAGTCTTACAAACGAGGAGATTGCCGAGAAGCTTCACATCTCCGCAAACACGGTGAAGCGGCATCTTCAAAACATTATGGAGAAGACGGGATTTGAAAGCCGTCTGGACCTCGCCATGAACGCCAAGTCGCTCGGATTGGTGGTCAGCGAGGAAGATCGTACCAAGAATTGGAATAGCGATATAGAAGAGGGAAAATGAAAGGGTCTCGCAGCTGGCGAGGCCCTTTTGGTTTTTCTTTTTTTGTTTTTGCGGAAAATGCCGTCCGCCGGTCAGACGAGGCACGGCGTGAAGGGGTACGTGCGGTGCTCGCGGAAGTAGCGGCAGTCGGGGTCGTCCGCGCTGCCTTCGGCGAGGAACGACACGTAGTACTGCGCAAGCTGCTCGGCGGATTCGCGGCAGCCCGTGTTCAGCCAGTACATGAGGATTCCGCTCATTGCGGACATGCTGCAGAAGAAGTGGTAGATCATCTTCGCGGGCGGCGCGCTGCCGTCGTCGGCCTCGTGCGCGTTGCCGGCCACTCCGTAGAGGAAGCGGTCGAGGTTGCTCGAGAAGAAGTGCAGCAGATCCTGCTTCTTAAGAAGCTTCAAAAAGTCCAGATGCTCCGTCCAGTACGAGTAGTAGCCGAAGCTCATGTCGTGGAACGTGTACGAGGGCTCCTCCTGCATGTGGCGGTACAGCCCCTCAAAATGCTCCTCGCAGCACGCGAGCAGCAGATCATCCTTCGTCGGAAAATGCCGGTAAAACGTGCACCGCGCGGTCGATCCGGCAAGCACGATCTCCGGCACGCTGATGTCATGATATTTCTTTGTTTCCAACAGCTTCAAAAGCGCCCTCTTGAGGCGCGCCCGCGTCTCGGCGGTCTTCTTCGCAGCAGCTTTCGCGTCCATACGTCCTCCTCCTTGAGTAACTAAAAGCGAAAAATGGTTGCCTTGTTTCCTGCGGCAGTGTGCCCGAAACACTCGGGCGAACTGCCGATGAGACTATAGTCTCATTATACTGCTCCGCAAAAACGGAAGCAAGAGCGAGTTTTGTGTGTTGCTTTTGCGGGCGTGCCATGTCGGTTGTCAGGCGCCTCAGTCGTCACTCGCCTCGGCGATGGCCTTGCGCAGCGTGTTCAAAACGCGCTTCTTGTCGGCGCACCACGCGGGCTCGATCAACAGCTTCTTCGGGCCGTCGCCCGTGATGCGGTGCACGACCGTCTCGGGCGGAAGAAGGCGAAGCGCCTTGACCAAAAGGTCCGCGTACTCGGGAAGCGACATGACCGGCCACGGATCCTCGGCAAATTCCGCTGCCATGCGCGTCCCGCGCAGGATCTGCAGAAGCTGAAGCTTCACGCCGTCCGGGGGAGGATTTAGCGAGGCGAGATATCGGACGGAGCCAAGCATCGCGGCCTCGTCCTCGCCGGGAAGACCGAAGATCAGATGCACGATCACCGTGAGGCCGGCGGCCTTTAAGCGCCGGTATGCATCCTCAAACGTGCTTCGCGGGTAACACCGGTTGATCCGTTCCGCCGTATCGTCGTGCGCGGTCTGAAGCCCGAGCTCAATCCAGACCGGCTTGATGCGATTGAGTTCCGTCAGCATCGCGATCACGTCATCGCCGACGCAGTCGGGCCTGGTTCCAAGAGAGAGAATGGCGATGTCGTCGCGCATGATCGTGCGAAGATACAGTGCACGCAGCCTGTCTGGATCGCCGTACGTGTTCGTGTACGATTGAAAGTACGCGATGAACCGCTCGCCGTGTGTCTTCGCGCGTACGAGTGCCTTCGCCTTCGCAATCTGCGCGTCCAGGTCCACGGCGATTGACTGTGCAGTTGTCGGTCCTGCGGCAAATTCCCCGCTTCCGCCCTCCGAGCAGAACGTGCAGCCGCCAACGCCGAGCGTGCCGTCGCGGTTCGGGCATGTGCAGCCGCTCGCGAGCGCGAGCCGGTAAATCTTCTCGCCGTATTGATCTTTGAGGACATCGGAGATGAGGCGGATCTGCATTTTGCGAAAGCTCCTTTCGAAGAGATTGCGGCGCGTGGCCGTACCCGGGAATTGCGGCGCGTGGCCTTTTTGACAGTATACCGCGAAAACAGGGGCGGATGCAACCGCAAGTGAATTGACAAAACCGCATTCGCGGGGTATGCTGATGGGACAGGGGGGATTTTTCTATGAAACGAAACAGAATTTTGCTGGTGTGCATTTTCCTGCTCGCGGCGCTTGCGGCCTGCGGCAGGGACAATGCGAAAAATGAAACCGCACCCACCGTGACGCAGGCATCGCCGACCGCGGAAGCCGCGCCCACGGCGGAGGCAACGCCCACGGCGACGAGCACGCCGACGCCCACAGCGACCAACACGCCGACACCGACGCCGGATCCGGCCACGTACCGCGGCAGCGTCGAGGAACTGAACGACCTTTACGATATGGCATATGAGATCGGACGAAAGCACGGAATCGAGATTTATATCGCCGACCGCGTGTCCGTAGAGGCAATCGCGCTTCCGTGCGAACAGCAGATGGACCCGGAGCTTGTCCGCGCGGCGCTTACGCGCATCGACGAGATTTTGTCCCGGTACCCGCGGGGCATGGTCCGCCGCCTGGTCACTGTGCCGAACGCGCGGATGGAGCTTTACCTGGTGAAGAATATGGAATTGTACACGGGCTTGTACGACACCCGGGCGAGGGAAGACGGCGGCGTGGCGAATTATGTTGCGCTGGATACAAGGGGAGCGGATCTGATTGATAATCTGGACGATACGCTGCCGCATGAGTTGACGCACGCTGTGGATTATTCCATCATGTCGATGCGATCGCGCGGCGTGGACGTCAAATTCAGCGAGGACCGCTGGAACGAGCTCAATCCGCCGGGCTTCGAGTATGCGGAAACGGGGGATTTTGAACTGCAGAGCGATGTGTATACGGTGGGCGATAACTACCGCTATTTTGCGTACAGCTACGGTTGCATGAATCGCTTTGAGGATCGCGCCACGCTCTTCGGCTTTTTGATGCACTATGCAGCCGCCGGGAGCGCCGTTCCCGACCAGTTCACGCCGGAGCAGCTGGCGAAGCTCGGGTACTGGATCGAGTGCCTGCGGGACGCCTACGCCAACTCCGACTGGCCGGAGCAGACCTACTGGGAGGAGGCCTACGAAAAATGCCTCGCAAATACGGCGACAAATTGAAATACACCGGGAAACATCGAAAGCGCCTCGGCGCAAGGCTGTGATCAGCCTTGTCCGGGGTGCTTCTTTTTGACTTTGAGTGTACGTTTTATCGTACGCATTGTGTGGTATCCTCTAGATGAACCAAGAAACAAGGGGCATGAAAGCGGGCGAGCCGCCCGTGAAAGGAGGACGTATGAACACGATTTATTTCACGATTGCAGGGATGAACTTCCGCTACGGTACGGAGTTCGCGAAGGAAGGTATGACGGTCGAGCTGGTGAAGGATCCGGCAAATGAATACGACCATGAGGCCATCAAGGTCAATATGCCCGGCCTCGGCCAGATCGGCTGGGTTGCCAACAGCGTCGGCACGGTCCTGGGGGACTGCTACAGCGCCGGCCGCATCTTTGACAAGATCGACGACACCGCCGCCGGCATCGTCCGCTATGTGACGCCTAAGGGCGTTGTGTGCGAGCTGACGAGCGATGAGGTTTATCCGAAGTGGATGCAGCCGGAGGCGCGCTTTGACGCCAAGTAATAAACAAGCCATCTCTCATTATTTTTGATACCCTAAATCTGCTTTGTACCGGCCGCCCCTTGCGGGCGGCTGGGAAGGGCGGAGAAGAATACGGGGAAAGGGCAGCGCAAAATGCTCGTCCGAACAAGCAAATTCAACATAAACCAATTCGATATTTTGTATTTAGTACGTGCATATTTGTATACAGAGAAACAAACTTTTGAATTGAGGTAAAATGAAATCGGTTCAAAAAAACGAAAACGCGCGGAAAGGCCTATAAAATAAGGGCTTAACAGCATTTTTTACCGGGGAAGGAAGTGATTTGGTAGGCGATTATTCGAAGAAGAGTATTGTCTGTGTCGGTAACAATTTCTTGTTGATATACTATTTTATACATGCTATAATAAAGCACTCGGCCTCTGCGCGCTGAGAATATTTTTTTATAAAGGAGAGTCAGAATTGTATTGGCAAAGTGTTAAGAGAAAAAGTATCGCACTTGCGGTACTGGCGGTAGTATTGGGGGTTCTTTGTATACTGCCGTTTGCAACAAAGACGGCAAATGCCGTCACAGATGAACAGAATTCTGTTCAAGGCGAAACGGAGGAATCCCTTCAGGTGGGAGTTTCCTCGCATCAGGCTGTAGTATGTACTTATCATACATACAACGTTTCAGCGGCAACGTGTACCGTTGCGAAGAAGTGTACCAAGTGCGGTTATATCGCCCAAAAAGCACTTGGTCACAAGATGCAGCAGTACGTCAATAAGCAGCCGACGTGTACCACTGGCGGCACATATATTACTAAGTGCTCCGTTTGTGGAACAGGAAGTCAGTACGGAAATGGAACTATTACAATGCTTGGCCATTCCTGGAATTCAGGAACCGTAACAAAGTCGGCAACCTGTACTGCTGCAGGAACGAAGACGTTTAAGTGCACGCGTTCCGGGTGTACGGCGTCAAAAGCTGAAGAAATTACAAAGCTTGGTCATAAGTGGAATTCCGGAACCGTAACGAAGGCGGCAACTTGTACGGCTAATGGAACGAAGACGTATAAGTGCACCCGTTCCGGCTGCTCGGGAACGACAACGGAAACTATTAAAGCATTAGGTCACAGTTGGGGCGCGGCAGCAACATGTACGACAGACCAAAAGTGCACCCGCTCCGGATGTACGGCGGTAAAGCAGTCGGCACTCGGCCATTCCTGGGATGCGGGAACCGTGACAAAAGCGGCAACCTGTACAGCAAAGGGCACCAAGACATTCAAATGCACCCGTTCCGGATGTACGGCAACAAAAGCAGAAGACATTGACACGATTCCGCATAACTGCGAGTGGCGTGTAACTGTTCAGCCCTCTTGCAAGGGCTCCGGAACCAATCAGTACACATGTAAAGTGTGCGGTACAGGGACTGCGTGGCAATCTATTCAGTACTATGGGGACCATACCTGGGCTGCGGCAACCTGTACTAAGGCAAAGACGTGCAGCGTCTGCGGTAAAACCGAAGGGTCTGCTCTCGGGCATGCTTATGCGTGGAGAACTACTGTTAATGCAACGTGTACTACCGGGGGAAAAAAGGAACAGTACTGTACCAGATCCGGATGTACATCGGTTGTAAATCGCCAGGACACATCCGCACTTGGACATTCCTGGGATGCGGGAACCGTGACAAAAGCGGCAACCTGTACAGCAAAGGGCACCAAGACATTCAAATGCACCCGTTCCGGATGCACGGCAACAAAAGCAGAAGACATTGACATGATTCCGCATAACTGCGAGTGGCGTGTAACTGTTCAGCCCTCTTGCAAGGGCGCTGGAACAAATCAGTACACATGTAAAGTGTGCGGCAAAGGGACCGCGTGGGAATCTATTCAGTATTATGGAGACCATACATGGGAGGTTGTTGGAACAACAAATCCGACATGTACAAAAGAAGGGGCTGTTGAAAGCAGGTGTTCTGTTTGCGGAGCTACCAAGAGTGATCCAATAGAGAAGATTGAACACAAGTATGAGTGGGTAATAGCAGACGAACCTACCTGCGAGAATAGTGGACTTCGCGTAAAGAAGTGCAAATGGTGTGGTTCGGTTAAAAGCAGACAGCCTATTCAGGCGTTGGGCCACAATTGGAAACTGGAGTCGTTCGTAGGTGCTTCCGGCACCTCTGAAGGAAGTGAAACTTATCGTTGTGAAGTTTGTAAGCTTACAAAAACAGAAGCACATAACTACCAGTGGGAGACAACTGCGCCGCATGATTGTGTTCCTGGAAAAGAAGAGTACAAGTGCACAAAGTGCAACCACGTAAGAGATGGACGTAGCATTCAAGCATATGGGGAGCACAAGTGGAAACTTAAAGGAAACGAAAAAGACGAGACTTATTGCACCTGTATCTGCGATACCTGCGGTATCGAAGTAACGAGAGAGCACTTTTACAAAAAAACGGTTGTTCTCGAAGCAACGGAATTTATTGAAGGAGAAATGCTCTGCAAGTGTGTTTTTTGCGGGGATGAGTATTATGAAGCGATTCCTCGCTTGAAAAAGACAAAGATTACTTATCATTGGAACCAGATAGGCATAAACGATACTGTAGAGTATTATTTTTCTTTGAATGACAACCTTTTGCCTGTGGTGGTCCCTGAGGGTGCCGTGGTCGGCGAAGAATATGTTTTGTTGGGGTGGTGCGTTCGTAACAAAGCGGAAACCATCTTGACCGATGCCAATATAGTACAGGATGTTGTTTCTGAAATCGGCGAGACAGCTGAGTTGTATGCGGTCTGGGAAAGAAGACATACTTGGGTGTTCACGAGTGATGCCAGAGGTCATTTCCAGAAGAAAACGCTCAATGGTGAAGATAATTGGTTGGCGCCCAATCCAGCCACAACTTCTAATCGCGCCTATTTTAGGTTCTATTATGCAGCTGATGACGATGAAAACACAACAATTAATTCTGACGCGGATTGGATTCACATTGAGAGGGATTATGCAGGCTATTGGATTACATGTGACCCTTGTTTTGACGCACTCAGTGATGGTGAAAGCTCACCGTTGTGGCGTCGGGCAGAGGTGACATTTACCGTTGCTGATAACACCGGAAAGCGTGAAAACACCAGGATTTTTTTCCTTCAGTATCGGCCTAAAGGATACCTTGATTCAAAGGGCAATACACTTACAAGGAATCAACTTGACAACGAATACGCAGATTATCTGAGCAAAGCAGGAACCCTCACAAAAGATCAGTATTATAATTTTGATGGTAGCGGCATCAGGGTTTCCGCAAGCGGTAACAATGAGTTTTTCGTGTATCATCGAGAGGAACCATTCTGTGTAAAAGAGAAGGGAAAGCCAAGCTATAGTATCGATTTTGATAATTATGATGAGATATGGGTTAAGTTGGATGTTTCATATTTGAAGTTGTCACGAAATATATATGAGACACATCCGCAGGCGAAGAAGGTTGAACTTAACACAGCCGTGGAAATTAAGGAAGTCAAAGGCGATGCTTCGTTGTCGTGTATTGTGTACTGGATTAGTGATTTGAACAAAAATGTTACCTTTACAGGGGTAAGTTCAAATTATTTAGTAGAGCATAACGAGCAAACGTTATCAGAGACACTCCTGCTTTCCGGAACAAAGCTTTTGGGTTTGGCATCAGACATTGTTGGTCTTTTGTCCGATGTGTTCCCGGAACTGAAGGAAATCGGGGACCTTTCAGCGCTGGTTTCCGGAATTGCTGATAACTTGGCTGAAGCTTATGTCTACGACTTGACGGAAGAGGAGTTGAATGATTCAATAATCAAAACATGTGAAGACACTCTCATTTCCATGGGACTTGGTAGTCTTGATAATGCTGCTACAAACAGTATTTCCAAGATGCTGGGAGCAAAAGGTATATATGAGCACGTTATCGGTATAAAACAAGCATGGGTAGATTATAGAAATCAGCCGGAAAATGATCAAGTAAATAATGATAAAGGCTTTTTTAGGTATGACAGGACCATGGCGGTGATGGATATTTATCCGCACAAGGAGATAACGGGATCGATTTCAATTTCGATTTCGGGAAACAGACAGAATGCTAATACAACGCACAAATGGAGTGAAAGAATGTGGGTTTATGCGTTCGGTGAAATCTACGAAGTCAATTGGAAAGATACTGTTATTCAGCACTAGTTTTTTGCTGTTGAGAAAATTGAAACTGGTTGGAACAGGAGAAGAGCGGCCCTTTGTGGCCGCTCTTCCTTTTGTTGTCAATAGCATGATGTCGAAGCCAACAAGCTGAAGGCATGTATGAAATAACTTTGCCTGACAAACAAAGTTAACCATAATAGAATTGTAATGAAACAAAGGTAAATAATATTGACTTTTTAAGGGAAATGTGATATACTCCTTTACATCCGCAAAGCGGAATAATAATGTAAAGGGGGTTTATACCAATGAAACAAAATAACATGGGGAATTGGAAGCAGTGCTTGGCTGCGAGAGTGTTGGCGGTAGTGTTGATGCTTGTGCTGGTTGGAACTACGATACCGGGGACTGCGTTGGCGCAGAAGGCAGGAAGCGGAGCATCGGTGCAAAATGCAGTGACAACAGCGGACATTGTTGTAAAAGATGCAAACGGGAAGGTTGTCGACGAGATCGTTTTTGACGGTGGAGTAAATAATTCGAAGGGCGTTCCCGCGCAGAGATTTACGGTGTCGGGTTCCGGTGTTTTGTCTGTGAAATCTTATAATTCATGGATTAAGGTTAGCATCTCGGGAAACACAATCAAAGTTCAGGTGGAAGAAAACTATACGGGAAGAGAACGCAAGGGTAGTGTTGCAGTTATTGCCGGTTCGAAAAAACTATATTTGCCTGTGAACCAGAGAATATTTAAACCGAATATAATTGGGTACAGGTATCTGTTCGGAACGCCAACAGTTACGGACGGAGTGATTAATGCATATAAGCCGTTTGCGAAAAAGAGCACAGTGGTTGCGAGCATTCGAGAATGCGACAGATTTTCGCTTGCATGGGAAGTGAGTAAGATGCTCGGAGTAAGTTTTCCGAAGGAGTTTTATGTCGGTCGACTGTCTGAGCTTGTAGAGAAACTGAATCGTAAGCAGTCTTATTACGAATCTTACATGAGCAAAGATAAGGCGAAGAAAAAATATGAGGAGAATTACTCCCTAAACGCTTTGGAGGGTGTTTATGCAAAGTACATTGCAGACGAGGATGTAATGATAATCAACATCACCAATGCATACACGGCGGAGTTGTATACCATGGCTGTTTTGCATGAATTTCGTCATAAGTGGCAGTGGGAATACAATCATTTTTCCGAAACCCGTACGCAGTACTTAATCCGGTATAATCTTGAGGATTACCGTAAAGGTGTGGAGAATCAGATTGTCGAGGTCGATACTGATGGGTATGTGAGTCGCGTGATGAACATTTTGAAGAGTAAAGTTAAATAGTTCTTTGCAGCTTTGCGGAGTACGATCTAAATAACCAACCGGTCGGCATTAATTGCCGGCCGGTTTTCGTTTCTTATGTGTCGAGCGCTGATTCGGGAGACGGAAGGCAGCGCCGCCCCCTCCCCCACAAACTTTGTGTTGCCGCGTGGGGGCGAAAAAGGTATAATAAAAGGTGGCATTTGCCGCGAGAAATGCGTGTAGTGTAAGGAGTGAATGAAGATGAAGAGAGCGGCAAGGTTTTTGGTGCTCGCGATAGTGGTCGGGCTTTGCCTGGGCGGGCTCGGCGCGTGCGGGAAGAAGGGTGAACGGAACGTGGGCGCTCGAGGGAAGCTATGTGCTGTTGGACGGCAAGTCGGACGACCGGCTCGTGGTCGGCGAGGACAGCAACGGCCAGCAGGTCGAGGCCGTAATTTACCAGAAGTGAGTTTTTTTGAAGGGGTGGAACGATGAAGGAGATCAAATGCCCGAATTGCGGGACCGTGTTCGCGGTGGATGAGTCGGGATATACGCAGATTGCGCAGCAGGTGCGCGACGAGGAGTTTCGCAGGGAGCTTGAGGCGCGCGTCCGGGAGCTTCGGGAGCGGCAGGCCGGCGAGCAGGAGCGCGCGCGGCTGACGCTTGATAAGCAGCACAGCGACGAGTTGGCAGCGGCGAAACAGGCCGGCGAGGATGCGGTTCGGAAGATGGCAGAGGAGGTCGCGAAGCTTCGCGCTTCCTTAGAGCGCGCCGAGACCGAGAAGAAGCTTGCGGTGAGCGAGGCGCTTCGCGAGAAGGACGAGGAGCTTTCCTCGCGCGAGCAGAAGATTCTGCTTCTGGAGGCCAACGAGCAGTCCCTGAAACAGCAGTACGAGAGCAGGCTTCAGGCGAAAGACATGCAGATGAACAGCGAGCGCGCCGCGGCGAAAACGCAGCGCGAGGCGGAGCTCCGCGCGAAGGAGGAGCAGTACGCGAGTCAGCTTAAGTCGAAGGACGAGGAGATTGCATTTTACAAGGATTTCAAGGCGCGGCAGTCGACGAAGATGGTCGGCGAGAGTCTTGAGCAGCACTGCATGATCGAGTTCAACAAGCTGCGCATGACGGCGTTTCCGAAGGCGTATTTTGAGAAGGACAACGACGCGAGCGGCGGCAGCAAGGGCGATTTCATTTTCCGCGAGTTTTGCGACGACGAGGAGAAGGACGAGCTGTTGTCCATCATGTTCGAGATGAAAAATGAGAACGACGAGACGGCCACGAAGCATCGCAATGAGGACTTTTTCGCGAAGCTCGACAAGGACCGCCGCGAGAAGAAGTGCGAGTACGCGGTGCTTGTGTCTTTGCTTGAGGCGGACAATGAGTATTACAACAACGGCATCGTCGATGTCTCGTATCGCTACGAGAAGATGTACGTCATCCGCCCGCAGTTCTTCATCCCGATGATCACGCTTCTGCGAAACGCGGCAATGCGGTCCCTGGAGTACCGCAGGGAGCTTGCGGTCGTGCGGAACCAGCAGGTCGACGTGACGAATTTTGAGCGGAACATGAATGCGTTCAAGGAGCAGTTCTCGCGCAACTACCGCATCGCGAGCGAGAAGTTTGAGAAGGCCATCGAGGAGATCGACAAGACGATCGACCACCTTCAGAAGACCAAGGACGCGCTGCTCGGCTCGGCGAACCAGCTGCGGCTCGCGAACGACAAGGCGGACGATCTCACGATCAAAAAACTTACGAAGGGAGCACCTTCGGTGAAGGCAATGTTTGACGAGGCCGGCGCACAGGCGGCGTCCTCGGACGACGAATGATATCAGTGACAGGAGTGGGGCCTTTTGAAAAGGCCCGGTAAGACATGAAAGCAGGAGAAATCGAAATTTACAAGAACATCCTCTGCACGCTGGATGCGGCACTGCCGATGACGAACGTGACGGAGATCAAGCTGGATACGGAGGATGCACTGTACGGCTATATCGCGAAGCTGTGTGCGGCGGCGCTCTCGGACACGGGGGCGAAGACCGCGACGTACGGAGCGGACGATTACGCGGCGCTTTTGGTGCCGACGGAGCCGGAGGGAATGGAGGCATTTGCCGAGGAGGTCTCCGGAAGAATCTACGAGCTGATCCGCGACAACGCGGAGATGAAGCCGGGGTGCGGAATCTTCTCGTTCTTTATGGCGGACGAGCAGGCGTATACAGCATTTTTCAAGCTGCCGTTTTTGGAGATGTATCAGTGTCGGCTCGATGCGGAGGGCAATGTGTCGTGGGCGCTCAACTCGAAGATGATGCCCAAGTCGGGGCTTAAGAATTGCGAGTATTTTGTGATCGACGGGACGAACCGGACGGTTCGGCTGTCGGACACGGAGCACTACATCGGCGACGTCAGGGTCAACTACCTTGCGGACGAGGTGCTCCGGCTTCGCGCGAAGAAGTCGGAGAAGAAGACGGTCGAGGTGATGCGCGAGGCAGCGGTCGAGGTCATCCGCGAGTGCTACCCGAAGGAGCAGGTTGCCGAGAAGATCATGGACTACAAGCGCGAGGTCGCGGAGCATGCGGAGCAGACCGGAAGCGTGAGCGTGCCGGCGATCGAGAAGGAAGTATTTGCCGACAACAAGGAGGCGGAGAGCGCGTATCGCGAGCGCATGGCAGCGGAGCAGGTGCAGCGCGAGCCGATCCCGGTGAGCCCGAAGACGGAGCGGGCGCTTATGAAGAAGGCGAAGATCGTGACCGACAACGGCATTGAGTTGCTGGTGCCGGTTGCGTACTTAAAGAATCCGGACTACGTCGAGTACGTGCAGGACGAGGACGGCAAGATTACAATTTTACTCAAGGACATCCACATGATTGATCTTTGATCGGGGATGAGGTTCGAGGTGATTTTATGAGTGCTAAGCAGGAATGGATTTCGTTTTTGAACAAGGCGGTGACGCCTTACCACAGCGCGGCCCTGATCCGCGACGAGCTCGGAAAATGCGGCTTCGCCGAGATGCCCCTGACGAAGGCGTGGGAGCTTGCGCCCGGCGCGTACATGGCGAAGGGCCCGGCCGGCGCGACGTTTGCCTGGGTGATCGGCAAGAACTACCGGGCGGGCGATGCGGTCGCTTTAGAGCTTGCGCACACGGACTATCCGTGCCTGCATATCAAGCCGAACGGCGAGACCGGCTCGTACTATGCGCTTGTCGACACGGACGTGTACGGCGGTCCGATTCTGAACACGTGGCTCGACCGGCCGCTCGGTGTGGCGGGGCGCGTGTTTGTGCGTAAGAGCAGCCTTCCTACGGCGCTTCCCAAAGGGGCGGTTGTCATCGGCGAGACCGCGCACACGATCGAGTGCCTTGTTGCGAGCGACGGTCCGGTGCTCACGATTCCGAATCTTGCGATTCACTATAACCGCGAGGTCAACAAGGGTGTGGAGCTCAAAAAGCAGGTCGATCTGCGGCCGCTCGCGGGCTTCGGGCTTTCGAAGAACTGGCTCGGCGAGTACGTGGCGAAGCTTGTCGGCGTGAAGGCTGCGGACATTGCGGAGTCCGACCTGTTTGTGTATGTGACACAGCCGGCGGAGCTTGTGGGCGTCCGCAAGGACATGGTTTCGTCGCCGCGGCTTGATAACCAGACGTCGTGCTTTGCGCTGCTTGCGGCAATCAAAAAGGCCGCAAAACGCGGCCGCGGGCTTTGTGTTGCGATGTGGTTTGACAACGAGGAGGTCGGTTCGCAGACGCGGCAGGGGGCGGATTCCGCGCTGGCGCCGATGCTTCTTTCGAAGATTTACGACGGGCTCGGTTTCCCGGCAGCACGCCTCTCGGAGGCGGTTTTTGCCGGCCGTTGCCTCTCGTTGGATGTCGCGCACGCGCTTCATCCGAACCATCCCGAAAAATACGATGAGCCCAACTCGGCCCGCTTCGGGGACGGCGTTGTTTTGAAGGTTTCCGCGAACCAGCGGTACACCTATTCGCCCGAGCTTGTCGCCGAGATGCGGGAGCGTCTTACGGCGGCGAAGGTTCCGTTCGCTGTTCACACGAACCATTCCGACCAGCCGGGCGGAAGCACCATGGGGCCGCTTCTTTCCTCGCAGCTGCCGATGGCGACGCTCGACGCCGGCGTTCCGATCCTTGCGATGCACTCTGCGTGCGAGCTCATGGCTGCCGCGGATATGGAGGCAGCGGTGCGGCTGGCGGATGCATTTTTCGAATAAGTCTGCGGTGTTACGGCACCAAATCCGGCTTCGGCAGGCTGTTCAGATACGCGACGATCTCGTCGAGGCTCTCGGCCGCGAACGGAAAATCCTTCGACTCCTTGAGCGAGTCGTCCGTGTTTTCGTAGTTGTAGGGGCCGGGGTAGGTGATGACGCGCAGGCCGACGATCTCCTTTTTGGGCTTGCCTTTGGCGTCGATGCCGTCCTCTTCCTCGATCTTTTCGATGCGGTAGGACAGAGGTCCGTCGCTGCCGTGAAATGCGCTCAGGCGGTAGAAGCCGAGCGACAACAGGTCTTTTCTTTGTACCATAAATCCTCCGGGGAAACGGCGCGCCGTGTCCTCTTTTGTTGGTGAATGTGTGTCTATTATACTACATGTTGAGCGGAGATGCTATGTTAAACAAGGGAATCAAAAAGATAATTGTTGCGATACTGCTTCTGGTCGGATTGTATTTTGCGTTTATTCTCGGAGCGAAAGTTATGTTGACGTATCTCCGGAGCAAAAATGTGGACCGGAAAGCAGTGGAAACCGAGTTGGAACAGGCGAAGCAGGAGGCCAGAAAGCTTGACCCCGAGGGAAAGCGGATTGTGATCACCGACGACCTTCTCAAGGCGGAGTACAAAGATTACTACACTTGGAAGGTAGACAGCAACAACTTTATCCTGGGTATCATCTGTTTGGGGTCGCTCGCATTTATTGTTGCGGGTGTGGTAGGATTTTTCGTGATGCTTCTTAGCAGTAAGTTTTCCGTCAGGAAATCCATCGGGATGCTGATTCCTGTTGTGATTATCATCGGCGGCATCTGGCTCTTGCAAAAGACGCCGTTGTTTGATCTGCCGCCGAAACCGGAAGAGGTGACATGCAAACTCAGCGAAGTCGAAATCCTGCGGAAGAACACCAAAAGTTCGAGCAGCACCGACGATGACGGGACGACAACGACGTCCGTCAGCTATTACATCTATTTCAACGATGAGAACGGCCAGGAATACAAATTCAATGTGACCCAAGACACCTACGATTCGCTCAAGGTTCATGACACGTGTTACATCGCGTGCGCGGTATCGGAGGACGAGGTGGTTTATTACCGAAAATTCGACCTGGAGCGGTTGTATATGCTGCCGGGGACGTGAGATATCTTATCGGATTAATCCGCTGGATTTGCCTAAATCATATTTGAATGATAAACGGATTGCTTCGCGCTGACGCGCTCTCGCAATCCTACAAACACTCACACTCTCGCAGCGTTTCACGCTGCTACGTGTTCGTGTTTGTTCCTCGTTCTGCCTAAATCATATTTGAATGATAAACGGATTGCTTCGCGCTGACGCGCTCTCGCAATCCTACAAACACTCACACTCTCGCAGCGTTTCACGCTGCTACGTGTTCGTGTTTGTTCCTCG
>JAFZWG010000031.1 GCA_017617395.1 Lachnospiraceae bacterium | reverse complement strand
TGGTGGGTATAGCGCAGCTGGTTAGCGCGCCAGATTGTGGCTCTGGAGGCCTTGGGTTCGAATCCCAATATCCACCCTGCGGAAGCCCTTGGGAAACCATAGGGCTTTCACTTTTTCATTGGGCCATCGCCAAGCGGTAAGGCACAGGGTTTTGATCCCTGCATCCGCTGGTTCGAATCCAGCTGGCCCAGTGGACGAGAGCTGTCCGTCGCGAGGAAACAAGCGGTGCGACAGCTCTCTTTGCGTTCACAGGAGGAAAATATAAAAAAGATGTGAAAATGCACAAAAGGGTAGTGAATTTTCAACGGTTTTGTGGTAAAATATGTCTTGGATGTAATTCATGTTTACATTTATGCGCGTTTACGCGAAAATACATGATTAAAGGAGAAAAAGAGTATGGGACTTATCAGTGCACTCATTGGTTCTGCCGGCGGTGTATTGGCGGATCAGTGGAAAGAATTTTTCTATTGTGAGGCAATGCCTTTCGATGTTTTGATGAGAAAGGGCGAGAAAGTAGTCGGTGGCCGCAGCTCCAACACGAAGGGCTCGGACAATATCATTTCGAACGGTTCCAAGATTGCCGTTGCCGACGGTCAGTGTATGATCATCGTTGAGCAGGGCAAGATCGTGGAAGTTTGCGCGGAGCCCGGCGAGTTTATCTATGATACCTCGAGCGAGCCGAGTATCTTCTACGGCGGTCTGGGCAAGGGTATTCTGAACACCTTCAAGCAGATCGGCAAGCGTTTCACCTTCGGCGGTGACACCGGCAAGGATCAGAGAGTTTACTATTTCAATACCAAGGAATTGATGGACAACAAGTTCGGTACGAACAACCCGATTCCGTTCCGTGTATGCGATTCCCGCGTGAACCTCGACGTTGACGTTGACCTTCGCTGCAACGGTGTATACAGCTACCGCATCGCGGATCCGTTGTTGTTCTACACCAACGTTTGCGCGAACGTTCCTTACGAGTTCAAGCGCTCCGAGATCGATACGCAGCTCAAGACCGAGTTCGTAAGCGCTCTTCAGCCCGCTCTTGCGAAGCTGTCCACGCTTCAGATGCGTCCGAGCGAGATCCCGGCTCATGCCGAGGAGCTCTCCGATGCGATGAACGAGGCCCTTTCCAAGAAGTGGGGCGAGATTCGCGGTCTGGCCGTTGTCAACGTTGCCATGAACCCGATCACGCTTTCGCCTGAGGATGCCGCGATGATTAAGGCTGCTCAGAAGTCCGCGATGTACATCGATCCTACGATCGCTGCCGCTTCCCGCGTTGAGGCTACGAACACTGCTATGGTTGACGCTGCGAACAATGCTGCAGGCGCTGCTACCGGTATTCTCGGTGTCGGCATAGTAGGCAACATGGGCGGCGACGTTTCCAACCTTTACGCTATGGGCGAGGCCAAGAAGGCTGCGGCTCCGGCTGCTACCTGGACCTGCTCCTGCGGCAACGCTGTGGACGATCAGTTTGCATTCTGCCCGAAGTGCGGATCGAAGAAGCCCGCTCCGGCAGGCACCTGGAAGTGCTCCTGCGGCAATGAAGTAAACGGTGACTTCGCATTCTGCCCGAAGTGCGGTTCGAAGAAGCCCGTTGCGACGGCAGCTACCCGCACCTGCTCCTGCGGTGCCGAGGTTGACAGCAGCTTCGCATTCTGCCCGAAGTGCGGCAAGCCGTTCAACAGCTGATGTGAGATGACCGGAGTGTTTGCTTCGGATTCTTGCACAAGTTAGTCTGATTTTCGTTGCAAGCCGTGGCCCGGTGCTGCGGCTTGCAATTCGATGTAATTGCGGAGGTTCATTTTCCGCGATTGCTTCTTTAAGCACGTAATTCAATTCCCCGGAGGAAACTATGGACAACGACATTCAGGGCTATAAATGCCTATGTTGCGGTTCTCCCCTCGTATGGAACGCGGAAGGCCAGATCTGGAAGTGTACGTCGTGTGACAACACGTACAACTACGAGACGCTCGTTGCGGCGCAGCAGTCCGAAGTGGCGGCGCAGCAGTCGAACGACCAGATCAACTGGAATGAATATCAGGTCAGCGACATGATCAATGATATGGTCTCGTACACCTGCCCCTCATGCGGCGGCGAGATCGTTGTGGACGGCACCGTGGCGGCAAGCCGCTGCCCGTACTGCGACAACGTGGCGATCATGCAGCCGCAGGTCACGGGCATGATTCGCCCGGACTACATCATTCCGTTCCGTCTGACGAAGGAGGATGCCAAGGCAGCGCTCCGCAAGTTCTATGAGGGCAAAAAACTGCTTCCGGATCGATTTTCCGAAGAGAACCATATGGATGAGATCACCGGCGTCTACGTGCCGTTCTGGCTGTTCGACTGCGAGACGGCGGCGGACCTGACGTTCGACGCGACGATCGTAACCCGGTGGCGCGATTCCGCGTACGACAATACCAAAATCGATCATTACCTTCTGCAGAGAGGCGGCACGCTTCGATTCCAGAAGGTTCCGGTTGACGGCTCCACGCGCATGGACGATGCGTTCATGGATGCCATCGAACCGTTTGACTATTCCGGGCTGGTGCCTTTCAATCAGGCGTATCTCTCGGGATTTGTCGCAAACAAGCCGGACGTTGACGTGAAGGCGAGCCTTCCGCGCGCGAACGAGCGCGTGATCAACAGCACGGTTTCGGCGTTCGCCTCGACCGTGAACGGTTACGCCTCGGTTGTTCCGAAGGCGCGTTCCGTGCAGACGCACGAGGGCATTATCAAGTATGCCATGATGCCCGTGTGGCTTCTGACGACCCGCTACAACAATCAGGTGTACACCTTCGCCATGAACGGGCAGACCGGCAAACTGGTCGGCACGCTCCCCGTGGATGAGGGCAAATACAAGCGTCAGATGTGGAAGGTGACCGGCATCATCGCCGCCATCGTCATCGTTCTGACCGCTCTGATCGGAGGTGTGTTCCGATGAAGAGAAAGGCTTTATTTTTTGTATTGTTTTTGATCCTGGTGCTGACGATGACGTCGGTTGCCTCGGCGACCGGCACGGATGACACCCGCATCTTCGATGAGGACGACATCCTGACCGACTCCCAGGAGGAGAAGCTGCAGAAGAGGATTGAGAACATCTGGTCCGAATACGATTTTGACGTTGTCATTCGCATCGTCAACATGGAGGAGCTGAAGTACTCCGACCTGCAGACATTTACGGACGATTACTACGATACCGGCATCAACAGCCGCTACGAGTTCGGCGAGGACGGTCTTCTGATCTTCCTCAACATGTTCAACGACGATGACGGTCGCGACTACTGGTTTAACGGTTGCGAAAAGGGCGCAGTGTGGTTCGACAACTACTTCTTTGAGTATATGCAGGACCGCACGAGCTTCGTGACCAACTTAAAGAACGGCGATTACTATGAGGCGTTCGATGTTGCTCTCGACAACGTCGAAAAATTCCTGAAGCAGGCAGCGACCGGCGAGCCTTACAGTTACAGCAACCCGGTTCCGTCCGAGCCGATGTCCAAGAAGACATTTACGATTCTTTCCGTGATTGAGTTCTTCGTGGCACTCCTCTTCGGAAAAGGGTACGCCAGTAATCTTCGGGCCAGTATGAACACCGCAGTCAAGAGAACCGAGGCTACGGAGTATATCGACAAGAGCAGTTTCGCGCTCACGCGTTCGCAGGATCTGTTCCTGTATTCCAACGTGACGCGTACGCCGATTCCGACGGAGACGCGCTCCGGCGGCGGAAGCAGCATTCACACGTCCTCGGGCGGCCACTCGCACAGCGGCGGCGGAGGACATTTCTAAGCAAAACAACAAAACGACCGTGGAGGAAATCCTCTGCGGTCGTTCTATTTTTGCCTGTTTTTGTTGTCGGTTTGTCGCTTCGAAAAATGCACCTGACAGGACTTGAACCTGCACCCTTGCGGACCGGAACCTAAATCCGGCGTGTCTGCCAATTCCACCACAGGTGCCGCTTCGACAACGCGGTCATTGTAGCACCGCGGGCGTGAAAAGTCAATTGCGTTCGCGATTCGAAAAAGCATTTTCCGATTGACAGCGAGAGTCGCTATCGTGTATCATAGTCACATATACTCGCTTATTTTTGGGGATTTTTGTGGAGGAGGTGAAAGTGTATGGCAGGGAAAAAGATTGATTATTCGGCGATTACGAAAGAGATTACCGAATACACCGCGCTGTGTGAGAGCAACAGCAATATCGACCCTGCGCTGTATGAGCGCTACGACGTGAAGCGGGGGCTTCGCGACTTAAACGGCAAGGGCGTTCTGACCGGACTGACGGAGATTTCGGAGATCCGGGCGACGAAGACTGTGGACGGGGAGAGTGTGCCCTGCGACGGCACGCTGTTTTACCGTGGCTACAACGTGGAGGAGCTTGTGGCCGGCGCGAAGGCGGACGGCCGCTTCGGTTTTGAGGAGACGGTGTACCTTCTGCTGTTCGGTCAGCTGCCGAAGCGCAAGGAACTGGACGATTTCTGCAAGGTTTTGGCGAAGTATCGCTCGCTGCCGTCGTCCTTTGTGCGCGACGTCATCATGAAGAAGCCGAGCCCGGACATGATGAACATGCTCGCCAAATGCGTCCTGACGCTGTATTCCTACGACACGAACGCGGACGACACGTCGCTTCCGAACGTTCTGCGCCAGTGTCTGCAGCTGATTTCGATGTTCCCGATGATCTCGGTGTACGGCTACATGGCGTACCAGTATTACAACAAGTCGGGCGATCTGATCATCCACAAGCCGAAGGCCGGTCTGTCGATGGCGGAAAATATTCTGCACATGCTTCGTGCGGACAGCCGTTATACGGAGCTGGAGGCGAAGGTTCTGGACGCTGCTCTGATGCTTCATGCGGAGCACGGCGGCGGTAACAACTCGACATTCACCACGCACGTCGTGACGTCCTCCGGTACGGACACGTACTCGGCGGTCGCGGCGGCGCTCGGTTCTCTGAAGGGTCCGAAGCACGGCGGCGCGAACCGCAAGGTTGTGCAGATGTTCGCGGACATGAAGGAGAAGGTCATCGACTGGACAGACGACGAGGAGGTCGGCGCGTACCTGCGCGCTCTGCTGCACAAGGAGGCATTTGACCGCGCCGGACTTATCTACGGCATCGGCCACGCCATCTACTCGATGTCCGACCCGCGTGCCGTATTGTTCCGCGGCTTTGTGGAGAAGCTCTCGGTCGAGAAGGGGATGGAGGAAGAATTTGCCCTCTATGCGAAGGTCGAGGAGCTGGCTCCGAAGATCATCGCCGAGGAGCGCCGCATGTACAAGGGCGTCAGCGCCAACGTGGACTTCTTCAGCGGCTTCGCATACCAGATGCTCGGACTTCCGGTTGATCTGTACACGCCGATCTTCGCCATCGGGCGCATCGCGGGATGGAGCGCCCACCGCATGGAGGAGTTGATCAACGCCGGCAAGATTATCCGCCCGGCATACAAGAGTGTCTCCGAGGAGCGCTCGTACGTGCCGCTTGCCGAGAGGTGACAAGGGGACAGTTCTTTTGTCGCCAAACAAAAATTACGCAACAACAAAACGACCGAAACCTGCAACAGGGCTTCGGTCGTTTTTTCGTTTGTTTGATTGTGGTGACAATTGAGAACCGTCCCCAATTGTCACGTTACCACCGGGACGGGAGGTCCGGGCAGTCGTTCGTTGCGACAGCGGCGCGGTACAGGACGAAGCAGCCGCACTCGCGGCACATGCCGTCCGCGAGCTTGTCGCAGGTTTCGCAGACGGCGAGGCGTCTGCGGTATTCGGCGTCCGGGGTTCGGCGGTCCGGCTCGATGGCGTCGATGTAGTCGGAGAGGCGAAGGAGGACTTCCTCCTCGCGGAGTCCGGTGATCATGCAGCGCCTGCAGGGAATGCGGGGCGCGCCCATCACTTCGAGAACGTCAGCGTGACAACGCTGCACGGAGGAAGCGTGACGGTGAACTTCTTGTCGTCGAGCACGCAGTCGCGGAATGCGGCGTCCGAAACCTCGTCGGGATTTTCAAACGAGTTGTAGGCGCGAACATTGTCGGTCAGGATGCGGCCGGTCCAGCAGGAGTATGCTTCGTCGAGCGCGGTGTCGAGCGTGTAGGCGTTCTCGAGGCTGGCGTTGGCCAGCGTCACGGTGAGGTTGTTCTCCTTTATGGACGCGGATACGCTGACCTCGGCGAAATCGCCGCCTTCGTGCTTTGCGAAGGTGTCCTCAAGCTTCGATTCTACAAGCGTAGAACCTTGGTGAGGCTTGAACATCGAGAATACGTAGTAGGTCGGCGTCTTGATCATCTTCGCGCCCTCCGTGAGAACCACGGACTGGAGCACGTTGACAACCTGTGCGATATTTGCCATCGGAATGCGGTCCGCACGGTTGTTGAAGATGTTGAGGTTCAGGGCCGCCACGATGGCGTCGCGCATGGTGTTTTGCTGGTAGAGGAAGCCGGGGTTCGTGCCGGGCTCGACGTTGTACCAGCAGCCCCACTCATCGACGACGAGACCGATCTTGTGGTTCGGGTCGTATTTGTCCATGATCGCGAGGTGCTTGTCGATGATGCCCTCGATGCGGAGCGTGTGGAAAATGGTCGAGTAGTAGTCCTCGTTGGAGAAGCCCGTCGCCGGTCCCTTGTTGTTCCAGTCGCCGTGGCAGATCGTGTAGTAGTGAAGCGCGATGGCGTCGGTGAGCATCGGGTTGAGCATCTGCATGAATTTTTCGGTCCAGTTGTAGTCGTCGCCGTTCGGACCGCATGCGATGCGGTAGAGGCGGTTGTCGCCGTAGTTCTTCGCGAACGAAGAGTAGCGGCGGAACTCGCTTGCGTAGTACTCCGGCGTCATGTTGCCGCCGCAGCCCCAGTTCTCGTTGCCGATGCCGAGGTACTTAAGCTTCCAGGGCTCCTCGCGGCCGTTCTTCTTGCGAAGGTCGGTCATCGGGGACACATTCGAGGAGGTCATGTACTCGACCCACTCGGAGAGCTCGCGGACCGTGCCGCTTCCGACGTTGCCGCAGATGTACGGCTCGCACTCGAGCTGCCGGCAGAGCTCCAGAAATTCGTGCGTACCAAAGCTGTTGTCCTCGGTCACGCCGCCCCAGTTGGTATTGATCATCGTCGCACGCTCATCCTTCGTGCCGATGCCGTTCTTCCAGTGATACTCGTCCGCGAAGCAGCCGCCCGGCCAGCGAAGCACCGGAATTCCCATGTCGCGCAGAGCCGTCACGACGTCGTCGCGCATGCCCTCGTGGTTCGGGATCGGAGAGTCCTTCGAGACAAACAAACCGTTGTAGATGCAACGCCCCAGATGCTCCGAAAAATGACCGTAGATCTCCTTGTTGATCACGGCACCCTGCTTTTTCGTGTTAATTGTCAATTTCTTATGAATCACGTAACCTTCCTCCTTGCATTTTACACATCCGCCCGGAGCGCACACGCACCGGGGTTCGTTACCTACAGAATACCGTAATCGGCGGCAAATGACAATCTCATTTTTCGCCATTCTTTCCGCGAGGAATGGACTATCTTTTCCATTCGTCGAAACACCTTTGTAAAATACGTCGGAAAAGTAGTCAAAACATATTCTTTCGTCTCGCTTCGGTTGTTTTTTCTCTGTCCGTGTGCTATAATTTTTCTACTACGGAGATGACAGGGGGACAGTCCCCAGTTGTCATCTTTCGGC
>JAFZWG010000030.1 GCA_017617395.1 Lachnospiraceae bacterium | reverse complement strand
TTTCGGCTGATGCGAAAGCCTTTGCCTTAGGGAGTAACGCTTGAACGCAGTCAACTACCAAAAACAGCTTGAGGAGACGCTTGCGCGCATCGATGCCGGCGATCACGTGCCGACATTGCTTTTGCACGCCTGTTGTGCGCCGTGCTCAAGCTATGTGCTGACGGTTCTGGCGGAGCATTTTCATGTGACGATCTGCTTCTACAATCCGAATATTACCGACGCTGCGGAGTTTACCAAGCGAGCGGAGGAGCTTCGAAGACTTGTCGCCGAACTCGCCGTAAAATACCCCGTGACGGTTGTCGTGCCGGAGTACAAACCGGAGGAGTTTTACGAGATCGCCAGGGGGCTTGAGAACGAGCCCGAGCGCGGGAAGCGGTGCGAGGCGTGCTTTCGTTTACGCCTGAGTTTTGCGGCGAGGATGGCCGCGGAGACGGGGGCGGAGTATTTTGCGACGACGCTCACGATCAGTCCGCAGAAGGATGCGGCGCTTCTAAACCAAATCGGCGCGGATGCAGAGGCATTGATCGCGGAAAATGCTGCAGGAGGCGGTTCGCCGGTGTATCTGGCGTCCGACTTTAAGAAAAAAGGCGGTTACGCGGAGTCGGTGCGCCTCTCGGAGGTGTACGGTTTGTACCGCCAGAACTACTGCGGATGTGCATTCTCAAAGCGCGATGCGATTTTGCGGGAGAGGGCGCGTGCCGCAGAACAGTTTGAGGGTTGATCTGTTTTCGGGGGAAGAAAATGACGGAGTCGCAAAGGCTTGCCGGCGAGTATGAATCGCAGTGCATTTCGGTGAAGTTGTGGCTGGTTACGGCAATCGCGTTGTTTGCGTTCGGACCGGTCGTTATGGGGTTGTATTTTTCGCTTTTTACGGTTCGTGCGGGCGGCGTGGTGTTTATCGTCCTGCTGACGGCAGCAGGCATTGCCGGTGCGGTGGCTTCCCTTCGGAGGAGGTCGCTCGCTTCTGCGAGGAAAAAAGAGATTTCGGAGGAGCTTAAGAAGAGCATCTTAAGGGAGGCTTCGGAGGAGTACCTCACCGAGTTTCGGATTGTTCCGCTCGACGAGCTGCCGAGCAATTACGATTTGAACCGGATGTTTGCGCTCAACGATGCGCTGGATATCACGAAAAAGTATTGTGTGATAGGAACTACCGCGGACGGTCATCGGTTCCGTTTTCTGGACACCGAGGTTACAATGTCTCTGGTCGAGGGCGTCGGTGTGCAGAGAGGCAAGTTTGTGCTCTGGGATCTCGTGCGGACGGATGAGGATGAAGAGACGGGAGAGTTTTACTCCTGGATGTCGTTTCGGAGCAAAAAGCATGTCGACAAGCCGCTGACGGTGCAGTCCTGGGATGTACGAAACATACATATCAACGGCAACAACGCAGAGGTGTTCGAGACGGAGGATGCGGCGTTCAACCGTATTTTCTGTTGTATGTGCGATGACCGCGGGGCAGCATTTTACGCGCTCACGCCGAGCTCGATGCATGTGCTTTGCAAGGTGTTTGACGATTTTGATGTCGATGGCGCGGCGTTTATTACATTTATATTCGACGGAGACTGGCTTCATGTCGTGGTGAAGCGCGACGATCGGCTCACCGATCTCGGTGATCGGGACCATATTGATACGGAGCGGAGAGTAAGCGGTCTGCGGAGGGAGTTTCAAACTGCGAAGCGGCTTGAGGAGCTACTTAGAGACCTAATTTGTTAACATTTTGTTAAATATGGTTCAAACATATGGTAAATTTCACTTACATGTGATATGATGAGCTAAATTCGAAAGGAGGAACGTGCGAGACACAAGATCGCGCACGGAAAAAAGTATGACAAGAGCATTGGTTTTCGGTTTGGAGTCCGGCACCGCAATCGTGGTTGCAGTAGTTGCTTTGCTTGTGATCATCATCTTCTGGTATATCGGAACGATGAACGGCCTTCGCCGTACGCAGGTAAAGATCGAGGAAGCTGTTTCCGGTATCGATGTGGCCCTTACGAAGCGCTTTGACACGCTGACGAAGATGGTCGATGTTGCAAAGTCGTACGCGACGTTTGAGAAAGCCACGATCCTCGAAGCAGTAAAGCTCAGAAGCGGTATGAGCATGAGCGAGAGAAACAGAGCGACCGGTGTGATGGATCAGGCAGCGAAAGAATTGAACTTCCTTGCGGAGAATTATCCGCAGCTGCACTCGAATGAGAACTTCCGTCAGCTTCAGGTGGCTATCATGGATGCCGAGGAGCATCTGCAGGGCGCCAGAAGAGCTTACAACAGCAATGTTTCCGAGCTCAACAGAAAGATCGTATCGTTCCCTACCAGCATTGTTGCGGGAATGTGCGGTATCTCCGCGAAGGAGTTCTTTGAGGCGGAAGCGAGCAAAAGAGAAGATGTTGACGTCAAGATTACCATTTAAGGCAGCTTGATCGATTGTGGGGGTAGCAGTACAGCTGGTAATCACGTGCCGGGGAGGAATCTCCGGCACGTGTTTGCGAAAAAGCCTTGAAAGGATATTTGGAAAATGTTTGGTTGGAGTGATGTTCAGACGAGACAGAATACGGTTCGTCTGTTAGTGATTCTGGCTGTGATTCTTTCGATTCTTGGATTCATCTGCGGGATGGCGTTCGCCGTGAAGAGCAGCGGCTTTATGTTTGTGGTGTGCCTGATTCCCGCGGGAATTCTGTGGTGGAGATTCTACGTGAATCTCAAGTCGTACAAGGAGATGTACAAGGAACTGGTTGTCAAGAAGGCGGCCGAGGGCATGTTTGACAACTTTCAGTATTCGCCGAAGGTCGGCTTCGACCGCGAGGAGATCCGCGAGACCGGCATCATGAACATGGGCAACCGCTACAACAGCGAGGACATGGTTGACGGCTCCTACAAGGGCGTGACGTTCCGCAGAGCGGACATGTACATCGCGGAGCATCATCAGTCCGGCAAGAACAGCTACACCATTGTGTTCCTGCGCGGAACGTGGCTCTCGTTTACGTACAACAAGAGATTCTTAACGGACGTTCAGATTATGTCGAACGACTTCCACCACGGAAACAAAAAGACGAGTCGCTTCTTCGTAAGTGAGGAAGACCGCCGTCACAAATTCGAGACCGAGGACATGACCTTCAACCGTCTGTTCACATGCACGTGCCAGAACGATGCGGAAGCATTTTACCTTCTGACGCCGCGGGTGATGCAGATGTTACAGCTGTTAAAGAGCGAGTTCGGATGCCCGTATATGGTGGGATTTGTGAATAATCGCTTGCATTTTGCGATAAACTCGGGTAAGAATAATATGGAGCCGCCGATTATGGAGGAGATCAGCTACGAGCGCGAGGTCGAGAAGACCCGCAGGGAGCTCAAGATCATCGCGAACATTATCGATTCGCTGGCGATCGACCGCGACATCTTCATTCAGTAGGCAGCTTTGCGTAATACTTGGAAAATGACCGAAACGAAAATCGGGGGATGGAAACCATGGGCGAACAACAGTATGAGCCGCAGACAGCGGCATACAACGACGCACAGTTTGAGGAACTGATCGCACTCGGAAAGAGTGTTAAAAGCCGCGACCTTCTGGGTGTGCTCTTCTTACTCGTAGGAATCATCATGAGCATTGTCATGCTTGGTTCCCAGTGGTTTGTGATCGGTATTCTCGTCATGATCGGCGCGCTGATCTTCATGGCGATCACGAGCGCAACGCTCAACAAGAAGTACCGCCGGATGTACAAAGCGACGCTTGTCAACCGCGTTGCGAAGGACTACTTCAGCCAGTTCACGTACCAGCCGGAGAAGGGCTTTACGAGAGACTATCTCCGGGGCTTAGGCATCATGAGCTTCGGAAGCGACTACAACAGCGAGGACATGCTGCAGGGCGTGTACAACAACGTTCCGTTCACGCGGGCGGACGTGTACATCGCGGACACCACGACGGACAGCGAGGGCAACAGCAGCACGACCGTGTATTTCCGCGGACAGTGGCTTGAGCTTCAGCCGAACAAGCGTTTCCAGACCGATCTTCAGATTATCCAGAAGGGCTTCGGTTTTACGAACAAGCGAAAGGGCTTCTTCACGAAGAAGGAGGATCGCCGCCACGTGATCGAGACCGAGGACGTGGAGTTCAACAAGAAGTTCCAGTGCCTCTGCCAAAACGACGCCGAGGCGTTCTATCTGTTGACGCCGACGCTGATGCAGGCGATCATGAAGCTCTCACAGGTGCTGCCGTACAAGATGATGATCGCGTTTGTCGACAACACGCTGCACGTGCTTGTGGACACGCACCGCGACTCGATGGAGCCGACGCTTCCCAAGGGCGGTAATCTGGACCGTCCGATCGCGGATCTGCGCGCGGATATGGAGATCATCACCGGCCTGATCAGCGGACTTCTGCTGGACCGCAGCATTTTCCAGGGCTATATGCAGTAAGCTTGTAAAACGATACGAAAAACCCGGTACGGGATCCGATGCGATTCTGTACCGGCTTTTTTGCTTTAAAAGCGCCTCGCGAGCTCGGAAAATGCGTTCGGAAATCTTTGCAAGAATGCTGCGGTTGTGGTATAATGAGCAATAATGCGTATAAAGGGGGAGTGTTTCATGTCGTTAACCATTCGGAAAATGCTTGAGGAACGAGAGCATCTGATGCTGCGCCCCTGTGCGGCGCATTCGGACGAGTCGCTGGGGCGCCTTCGGGACGAGCCGCAGTGCGATATCCGGACCGTGTTCCAGAGAGACCGCGACAGAATCATCCATTCCAAATCGTTCCGAAGACTCAAGGATAAGACGCAGGTCTTCCTGACGCCGGAGGGCGATCACTACCGCACACGAATGACGCATACGCTCGAGGTGTCGCAGATTGCGAGGTCCATCTCGAAGGCGCTTTTGTTAAACGAGGACCTGACCGAGGCGATTGCGCTGGGGCATGACCTCGGACACACGCCGTTCGGGCATGCCGGTGAGCGGGCCTTGAACCGCGTCACGCCGGGAGGTTTTCGCCACAACGAGCAGAGCATACGCGTGGTGTCCGTGCTGGAGAAGGACGGAGCGGGCCTTAACCTTACGCGGGAAGTGCTCGACGGCATTTTAAATCATCAGACGGAGAGCCATCCGTTCACACTCGAGGGCAACGTGGTGCGCTTTGCGGACAAACTTGCGTACGTCAACCATGATATCGACGATGCGATCCGCGGGCATATCATCCGCGAGAGCGATATTCCGACGGAGCTTACGGACCTTTTAGGGCATTCCCTGAAGGAACGGTTGAACACGCTGGTTCATGATATTGTCATCCACAGCCAGGACCGCGAGGAGATCGTGATGTCCAAAGAGGTTTCGGAGGCATTTACCGCGCTTCGGACGTACATGTTCGAGAACGTGTATACGAACCCGGTTGCGAAAGGCCAGGAGGCGAAGGCGGAGCGGCTCGTGGAGCATCTGTACGAATATTACACAAAGCATACAGACGCGCTCCCTGAGGAGCTTGCGCGGCTGATCGCGAACGGGGAGAACCCGGCTTTGGTAGTGACGGACTACGTCGCCGGAATGACCGACAAATTCGCCGTCGCCACGTACGAGGAACTGATGATCCCGAAGGCGTGGGGCGTGTACTAGGATATCAACTGTAACGGGAGAAGTGAGCATGTACTATCCGGATTCCATTGTGGACGAGGTGCGAAGCCGCAGCGACATCGTGTCGGTGATCGGCTCTTACATCTCACTGCAGAAGAGCTCGTCGAACTACGTCGGGCTTTGCCCGTTTCACAACGAGAAGACGCCGAGCTTCAACGTGAATCCGGCGCGGCAGATTTTCCACTGCTTCGGCTGCAACAAGGGCGGCAACGTCTTCACGTTCGTGATGGAATATGAAAATGTCTCCTTCCCGGAGGCGCTGCGGATCCTTGCGGAGCGCGCGGGAGTGACGCTTCCCGAGAGGACGGACTCGAACCAGGAGCGGGAAAACCGCGGCAAGCGCGAAAAATTGATGGTGCTCTACAAGGAGGCTGCGGAGCATTTTTACCGCAAGCTTCGCGCCGAGGAGGGAAGACGGGGACTTGAGTATCTCGTCGGGCGTCAGCTCTCGGGCGGGACGATGAAGAGCTTCGGTCTCGGCTTCAGCGACGGCTCTCTGTACAGCGCCGTCAAGGACCGCTATGACGATGCGCTTTTGGCGGAGAGCGGACTGTTTACGTTCCGTGAGAGCGGCGGCGTGAGGGACAAATTTTTCGACCGGGTCATGTTCCCGATCTTTGATCAAAACGGCAAGGTGATTGCCTTCGGCGGACGCGTCATGGGGGATGCGAAACCGAAGTACCTAAACTCGCCGGAGACGTTGATCTTCGACAAGAGCCGTAACTTATACAACTTAAATCAGGCGAGACGAAGCCGCAGAGGGTACTTCATTCTCTGCGAGGGTTATATGGACGTGATCGCTTTGGTGCAGGCAGGCTTTGACTGTGCGGTCGCGACGCTCGGAACGGCGCTCACGGAACGGCAGGCGAAGCTGATCTCACGCTATGTCAACCGCGTGGTTCTGACGTACGATTCGGACGAGGCCGGGCAGCGCGCGATCAACCGTGCGATTCCGATGCTTCACGATGTCGGTGTCTCGGCAACCATCGTCGACATGCGGCCCTACAAGGACCCAGACGAATTCATCAAGGCGCTCGGCGCCGAGGAGTACGAGCGGCGCATCGAGAGGGCGCAGACGAGCTTTGCGTTCGAGATGAAGTTCATCGCCGACCGCTATCCGGACCGTGCGAGTGATCCCGCGAAGAAGACCGCATTCCACCGCGAGGTGGCGGAGTGGATGCTTCGCTTTAAGGACCGGCTCGAGAGGAGCAATTACATCCGCTCCTTCTGCGAGACGTACGGCTGTGACGAGTCGGAGTTCCGCGAGATGGTCACCGAGGCGATGAAGAAGGCGCCCGTTCGCCGACCGGTCGAGGAGTCTCAGGAGTCGGTTCCCGTGGAGCACTTAAACGGCGACGGTGTTGTGACGCAGGAGTTCGGGAGGAAGCGTGCGGCGGAGGACAACGTCCTTCGGTCGCAAAATGTGCTTCTGTCATTGATCGCAACGAACCCGCGTGCCCGCGCGGTGGTGCGCAAGTATATTACGCCGGAGATGTTGGACGGCAATGTCTACCGCGAGGCTGCGAGAAGGTGCTTCGAGGCGGACCCGAACGAGACGATCGACGTGGCGCAGATGGTCAGCCGCTTCGAGACGGCACAGGAGCAGCGCCTGGTTGCGGAGATGCTCGCCAACGACGAGGCGGACCGTACGGAGGACGTCAAGAGGGCGGTGTGCGACACGATTCAGAAGGTGCTGATGTACTATACGGACGCGCAGATTGAGAAGGCACGCGCGTCGGGGTCATCGGCGGAGCTTCTTAGATACACGAGGCAGAAGGCATCGCTTGTGCGAGACCTTCCGCAGAAGTTACGGAGCGAGGATATCTGAGTTATTCAGCGTGATAGTTCGGCGGAAACGCCGGAGGAAAGGGGTTTACAACATGGCGAAACGGAGAATATCCGACGAGATGCGCGAGGAGTTCGGCGAGAGCATGGAGACGATCGACAGCGAGCTCACGGGAGAGGATTTTGAGCCTGTCTTCCCGGACGGCGGCGAGCTGGATTCACTCGATAATTTCGACGACGATCTTTCGCTGGGGCTGACGGACGCGGAGGAGCTGCTGCTCGCCGAGGCCGATGTGCCCGAAGCGGAGGCGCCGGAGAAGCGCAGAGAGCGCTTTGAGCGCGTTCAGGGCAAGCTGGACGAACTGATTGCGGCGGCAGCGGAGCGCGGCGGTGAACTCGACTGGCAGGAGCTCGAAGAGGCGTTGAAGGGAAGCGTGACGAGTCCGGAGACATTTGCCGACATCTACGAGTATTGCACCGGCAAGGGCGTGACGATCGTTAACGACGACGCGGCGGGCCTTGAGCATGAGACGGCGGACGTGAGCAGCGCGGCGCAGGAGAGCGACGACGAGTTTACGACCGAGGACTCCGTGCGCATGTACCTTAAGGAGATCGGTACGATTCCGCTGCTTACCGCCGAGGAGGAGACGCAGCTTGCGGAGCGTCTGGAGACGGGCGACGAGCGTGCGGGCAAGCGCCTCGCGGAGGCGAACCTTCGCCTTGTCGTGAGTATCGCGAAGAAGTACATCGGCCGCGGCATGCACCTGCAGGATCTGATCCAGGAGGGGAACATGGGTCTTCTCAAGGCAGTCGAAAAATTCGACTTCCGCAAGGGTTACAAGTTCTCCACTTACGCCACATGGTGGATTCGTCAGTCCATCACGCGCGCGATTGCGGACCAGGCCAGAACCATCCGCATCCCCGTTCACATGGTGGAGACCATCAACCGCGTCAACCGCACCGAGCGTCAGCTGTTGCAGGAGCTCGGACGCGAGCCGAGCATCGATGAGATTGCGGCGAAGCTGAAGATGTCGCCGCGCCGCATTGAGGAGATCATGAAGATCGCGCAGGATCCGGTGTCCATGGAGACGCCGATCGGCGAGGAGGAAGACAGCCACATCGGTGATTTCATCGTGGATGAGAAGACGCAGCAGCCCGAGGAGGCGGCCGCGACGTCTTTCCTGCATGAGCAGCTCATGGACGTCATGCAGACGCTGACCGAGCGCGAACGCAAAGTGCTGATCCTTCGCTACGGCTTAAACGGCGAGACCCCGAAGACGCTTGAGGAGGTCGGCAAGATCTTCAACGTGACGCGTGAGCGCATTCGCCAGATTGAGGCGAAAGCCATCCGCAAGCTTCATCATCCGAACCGGAGCAAGAAGCTTCGCGATTATTTGAACGATTGATACGGTCGGACCGCTCGGGAGCGCTTCGCTTGCGAAGCATCGCGGGCGGTTCGTCACGGAGGATACATGAGACTATCAAATCGACTTCGCATGGTGGCCGACATGGTGCCTGTGTGCGATACCGTAGCCGACATCGGCTGCGATCATGCGTACTTAAGCGTGTGGCTTCTGCGGGAGTGCAAGGCCCGCTACGCCTACGCCTGCGACGTGCGTCCGGGGCCGCTTGAGAAAGCGTCGGAGACCATCCGCTTCTTCCACATGGAGGAGCGCGCGGAGACCATCCTGTGCGACGGCCTTGAGGGTCTCGTGCCGGGCGACGCGGACGTGATCGTGATGGCCGGCATGGGCGGCGAACTGATGACGCGGATTCTCACGGACGGTGCCGGGGTTGCCGCAAGGTCAAAGTGCCTTTTGCTGCAGGCGCAGTCGGACCGCGAGAGCGTGCGCCGAAAGGTTGAGGAGCTCGGCTTTGTCATCACGGACGAGCGCTGTGTCGTTGAGGACGGCAAATTCTACCTCTGCATGTCGGCGGTTCCCGCATCGGATGTCTCCGCAGAGGCAAGGGAGCCGTATGAGCCGTGGGAATACCGCTACGGGCGATGGCTGGTGAAAAGAAAAGACATGACGTACCTTTCGTGGCTTACGGAGGAGTGCGAAAAGAAGATTGCGATGCTCAACGGACTGCTCGCGGCGGATACCGCGCTTGCCAACGAGCGGCTCGCGTCCGCGGCAGCGGAGTGCGAGGAGATCGCGTCGGTCATGAAGCGGATGTATTAAGTGAAAGAGGGAAAATGAATGAAGATTACAGTCGGAACAACAACGAAGGAAATCGCGGAGGGAACATCGCTTTCGAAGATTGCGGATGCATTTGTCACGGAGGGACGTGACCGGATCATCCTCGCGAAGGTGAACGGGAAACTCCAGGAGATGTTCAAGAACTGCTACTGGGACAGCACCATCGAGTTTCTGGACATCAAGAATACGGACGCCAGACGCACGTATATGCGCGGCGTTCTGTTCGTTATGCTCGCGGCGGTGAACAGCTGCTACGGCATGAAGGACTGCAACGAGATCGCCGTGGAGCACTCGCTCGGCACGGGCATCTACTGCAAGAAGAACGGCTCGCCCGTTTCGCAGGAGTTTATCGACACCGTGAAGGCGAAGATGAAGGAGATGGTGGCCGCGAACCGCGCGATCGAGAAGAAGAGCATGAACAAGGCCAATGCCGTTCGTCTCTTCCGCGAGAACGGGATGATGGACAAGGTGAGCCTTCTTCGGTACCGCTGCACCTCGAAGGTGAACGTGTACTCGATGAGCGGTTACACCGACTATTTCTACGGTTACATGCCGGCTTCGACGGGCATTTTGAAAGTGTGGGACATCGTTCCTTACGACGAGGGATTCATGGTGTTGATGCCGGACACGGAGGACGGAACGACGGTGCCTCCGGCGAAGAGTTCCGACAAATTCTTCGAGACCCTGCAGAAGACCAACACCTGGGGCAGCGCGGTCGGCATCGAGCTGGTCGGCGACCTCAACGACTGCATCGCAAGCGGCGGTGCGGAGGATCTGATTCTGGTGCAGGAGGCGCTTTTGGAGAAGCGCGTGGCGGAGATCGCGGAGATGATCCGTGCTGCCGGCGGCAAGAAGTTTGTCATGATCGCGGGACCGTCCTCGTCTGGCAAGACGTCGTTCTCGCACAGGCTTTCGATCCAGCTTCGTACCATCGGTTTTAAGCCGCATCCGATCGGACTGGACAACTACTACCGCGACAGAGAGTTCTGTCCGCGCGATGAGTACGGCAACTACGATTTCGAGTGCCTCGAGGCGCTTGACATCGAGCTGTTCAACAAGCAGATGACGCAGCTGTTAAACGGCGAGAGAGTCGAGATGCCGGAGTTTAACTTCAAGACCGGTAAGCCGGAGTACAAGGGCAACTTCCTGCAGCTCGGCCCGGACGACATCCTCGTGATCGAGGGTATCCACGGCCTCAACGATCGCCTGTCTTACTCGCTCCCGGCGGAGAGCAAATTCCGCATTTACATCAGTGCTCTGACGGAGATCAACATCGACCGCCACAACCGTATCCCGACGACCGATGTGCGCCTGATCCGCCGCATCGTGCGCGATGCGAGAACGCGCGGTTCGTCCGCGACCGAAACCATTGCGATGTGGTATTCGGTGCGCCGCGGCGAGGAGAAGCACATCTTCCCGTATCAGGAGTCGGCGGACGTGATGTACAACTCGGCGGCCGTCTATGAGCTTGCCGTGTTGAAGACCTACATCGAGCCGCTTTTGTTCGGCGTTCCGGAGGATTCGCCGGAGTATCTTGAGGCGAACCGGCTTTTGAAGATGCTCTCGTACTTCCTCGGCATGCCGTCGGAGAGCGTGCCGCACAATGCGATTTTGCGCGAGTTTATCGGCGGAAGCGTCTTCCGCGTATAAGTGTTATGGGCGAATACTTTTTGTCGATTTCGTTCTCGCTCTCGGGGACGCTCGCGATCGAGCTGACGCTTGCGTATCTTCTCGGAGTTCGCGGGCGAAACCTCGAGACCGTGTTCTGGGTGAATTGCCTTACGAACCCGATCCTTGTGACATTCATGTTCTGGGGACTTCGGGTTCCGGGGCTTCGCGACTGGGTCGACCCGATCGTCGTGCTCTTCGAGGACGCGGTCGTGTTCGTCGAGGGCGCTATCTACAGGCGGCACTTAAAAAATGTGAGGCGCGACCCGTATGTGTTGTCGTTAATTCTGAACGCGACATCGTACGGAACCGGACTGGTGTTGAATGTACTTCTTAAGTGAGGACGGAAAATGCACAAGCGCAAGGTCATTGTGGGGACCTACAGCCTGCTTCACGCGGTTGTGGACATGGGGTGTGCGCTGTTGCTCGCGGAGATTGCGCGGGCGGCGGGAGCGGACCTTCGTTTGAGTTCCCTCGCCGTGATCGCGTATGACATCATCGCGTTTGCACTGCAGCTTCCGTTCGGATATCTAGCGGACCGGCTGAACCGGAATGCGCTCGTCTCGGCGTTCGGGTGTGTTTTGGTTGCGGCCGGGCTTTTATTTTCCGCTGTGCCGTTTGTGGCGGTGACGGTCGCCGGCATCGGAAACGCATGTTTCCACATCGGCGGCGGAATCGATGTTTTGAATATCTCGGAGGGGAAGGCGACGCTTCCCGGCGTGTACGTCGCGACCGGCGCGATGGGCCTGTATCTGGGGACACACGGGAGTGTATGGTCGCTGACCGCGGGCTGGATGTGCGCGGCACTGCTGCTCGGAGCGGCGATACTCGTGTGGCTCTACCGCAAGGCGAAGCGTGACTACGGGATTGAGAATGTTCCGTGTTCGCTGAGGATTCATCCGGACCGCATCTCGTCGCCCGTGATGGCAATTGTGCTGTGCCTGTTTCTTACAATCTGCGTGCGAGGCGGTTTCGGGCTTGTGATGCGGTTTCCGTGGAACGACAGTTTCGGAATCGGGGTTGTTGTTGTGGGCGCCGTCGTTTTGGGGAAGGCGCTCGGAGGGGTGATCGGAGACCGGTTCGGCTGGCTTCCCACGTCGGTGACGTCGCTTACGCTGGCGGCGGTTCTGTTCACATTTGCCGACGATTTTATGGTCTGCGGGCTGATGGCGCTTTTTCTGTTCAACATCACGATGCCGATCACGCTCGCGGCGATGGTGGAATGCTTTCCGCACCGGAAGGGAATGTCGTTCGGAATCACCACGTTTGCGCTGGTGGCGGGGGCGATGCCGGTGTTCTCGGAATACCGGGACTTGTTTGCGGACCGGAACATGCTGATCGTTGCGACGGTCGCATCGGCCGGACTGTTGTGGATCGGACTTACGCTGTTTGCGAGGTTTGTCCGGAATGTATCAGGGGGTGTCTATGAAGAAAAAAGGGATTGACGCAATCGGACTCAGAATCTGGAGCGTTCTGACCGGAGGGTTTCTTTGCGGTGCGTTGACGACAAGAGTCTGCCTGGCGGATATGGGAGCTCCGGGCGGCGGGGCTGCGTTGTTTCTATATGGGCTATTGATTGCCTGGGTCCTGCTGACAAAGGTTTCGCTCTTCATCGGTTTTATTGGCTTGATTCTGCTGATTTACCGTCTGTGTCACAGACCGTACGGAAAGGAATTGCTTCGCGATCTTTTGGAGAATGTTATCATTATCGGATGGCTGTGTGCCGGAATTGTGACCAGCGTTTTCTTCATCGGAATCGTAATCTATATCTACGGCCTGCGGAAGGCATTTCTGTTCTTCTGCGGTTACCGGGGCGATCGATACAAAGTGTCCGGTCCGCCGGATCCGGAACTTGACGAGTATGCGGAGAAGCTTCGAAGAAGTGATGATTACTTCGGAAAAAAGCCGGAGGAAGGTGACGCTGAAGCCGCAGAAGAAGGTTCAAAGGCTGCAACCAATTATTACGGCGAGAAGGTTTCGGAGAAACAATCCCGGGAAATAAGCCCCGTCCTGAAAGCACTCGGACTGGGACTTCTCATTGCTTTTATCGGAACCACAATCCTGATGTGGCTGCTGGAAATCGATTATGAGTACACGTTCGAATTCTGGATGTGGACGCTGATGTTCACCGCCGTATTTCTCGGGTTTCGGGCGATTGTCAAAGCAACCGGAGGAACGGAAAACATATACCGCTATGAGGTACGGGCTTCCAAACGGTACCGGGACAGGGAAGAGAGAATGCGCAGGCGGCAGGAGAGCGAGGAGGAGTCGGCGATCTTTATCAACCGGAGAATGCCGCGCGACGAGAAGCCGAAGGAACCGAGGGAAAATAAGCCCTGGTAGGAATAAATTCCTAAAAACTTTCAAACATCGGACACATCACGCGGGTATACTTTCCGTGTGCGGTGCGCATGCGCCCGCAGATGCGTAAAATGCAAAATAACGATCACAAGGAGATTACGGATGAGAAAACGAATCGGTCTGCTGATTCTTGGCGTGCTGCTGATTGCGGCACTTACGGGCTGCGGCGACAGAAAAAATAACACCACCAACGCAACCGGCAACGGAACGCTGAGCGGAACCGGCAACGGTACCGTGGAAGGAGGCGGCGAGAGCGCGAACCTTCTGCATATCTGCGGCGGGGAGGTTGTTTTGGGCGATCTTTCCAAGCTGACGATGCCGGAGGATACGAGCACGGTGAGCGAGGAGGATATCGAGGCAGAGTATCAGGACGCCATCGAGTCGCTGTTGCTTTCCTACCCCAACTATGTGAAGGACGAGAGCCGTGACGGTACGCAGATTGTGAGCGGCGACACGGTGAACATCGACTATGTCGGCAAGCTGGACGGCGTCGCATTTGACGGCGGTACGGACTCGGATTACGACCTCACGATCGGTTCGGGGACATTTATCGAGGATTTTGAGAACGGGCTGATCGGAAAGACCGTCGGCACGACCGTGGACATTTCGACGCGGTTCCCCGACGATTACAAGAGTGTGGATCTGGCCGGCAAGACTACGGTCTTCACCATCACGATCAACTACGTCGGCAAGAAGTCCGAAACAGCGGACGACGCATATATGGAACGCCTCTCGGAGGGCGCGTACAAGACGCTTGAGGCGTACCGCGACGCCATCAAGGAGGACCTGATTGCCGAGGCGAAGGAGAACTACGAGAACGAGGTCTACGACTCGATTCTCAAGCAGATGGTCGACAATTCGGAATTCAAGAGCGTCCTGCAGGAGGACATCGACTACTTCAAGAACGATATGATCGAGTACTACAAATCCTACGCGCAGTACTACGGCGGTGAACTGGAGGACGTGGTTTCCATGTTCGGCTACGAGACGTACGATGAGTTTTTGAAGTATGTCAACCAGAGCTCCGAGCGGTACGTCAAGGAGTACATGGTGCTTCAGGAGATCACGAAGCGCGAGTCGCTCACACCGAGCGAGGAGGAGTACACCAAGCGCGTGAGCGAGTATATGGCATCCTCGTCGTTCTCGACTGTTGCCGAGTTTGAGGAGTACTACTCGAAGGATTACCTGAATTACTGCATCGAGAACGATCTGGCGATGGAGTACCTGGTGGAGTGCGCAAAGAAGAATTCGGCGCAGTAGGAAAGACTTCGGGAGCATTTTCCGAAATGCTTTTCCGGCAAGGCTTGCCTATGTGCGGAAAATGTGATACAATCAGCCGGCGGCAGCACAGATGATCGCGCCGGCAACGGTGAGGAAAGTCCGGGCTATACAGGGCAGAGTGCCGGATAACGTCCGGTGGAGGTAACTCCAAGGAAAGTGCAACAGAAAGCAAACCGCCGCGCAAGCGGTAAGGGTGGAACGGCAGTGTAAGAGACTACCGCCTTCACGGTAACGCGAAGGGCAGTGTAAACCCCACTCATAGCAAGACCGAACAGGAGGCGATACGGCGGCCCGTCGTGCCTCCGGGTAGGTTGCGTTCCGCGCTCGGAAGGGCGCGGAGGAGCTGTGCGGTGACGCACAGTCAAGACAGATGATCATCCGAGACAGAACCCGGCTTATCGTGCTGCCGCAGCTTTGAAA